>DAORDK010000005.1:0-55123 GCA_035345935.1 Rhodocyclaceae bacterium
AGAAGGCTGGCCTGACGCTCGACCAGATGGACGTCATCGAGTCCAACGAAGCCTTTGCTTCCCAGGCCCTCACGGTGATGAAGGTGCTTGGCCTCGACCCGGCGAAGACCAACCCCAATGGCGGCGCCATCGCTCTCGGCCACCCGGTCGGTTGTTCCGGCGCCTTCATCGCCACCAAGGCCATCTATGAAATGAACCGCATCGGTGGCAAGTACTGTCTGGTCACCATGTGCATCGGCGGTGGCCAGGGCATCGCCACCATCTTCGAACGCGTCTGATTTTTGATTCGTGTCGAAAAAACCCGCCGGCTCAGCCGGCGGGTTTTTTTATAGGTACCAGTCGTAGGGCGATTGGCTGCGGGGCGTGCGGACGAAACGCTCGAACTGGAGAGGTTCGACGGGCCGGCTGAAGAGAAATCCCTGGGCTACGTCGCAACCGCATTGGCGAAGTAGAGCGACCTGGGATGGTGTCTCGACGCCTTCGGCCACCGCACGCAAATTCAGGACATGGGCCATCTGGGTGATCATGCGTACGATGGCGTAATCCTCTTCGTTGGCGCTGGCGCCGACGATGAACGAGCGATCGATCTTGAGCTTGTCTACGGCGAAGCGGCTGAGGTAGGCAAGGCTTGAGTAGCCGGTTCCGAAGTCGTCGATGGCGATGGAACTCCCCAAGGACTTGATTTCCCGGATGACCTCGCGGACCGCTTGGCTGTCCTGCATGAGGGTCGATTCGGTGAGCTCGACTTCGATCAGTTCCGGCGGTATTCCCGCATCCCGGGTACACGCCGCGACCAGGGCAGGGACGTCGGAGCGGTACACCTGCTGACCTGAGACATTGACCGCAATCCGTGCGGGAATTCCAGAGTCATACCAGAGTCTCGCCTGGCGGCAGGCTTCCGCCAGAGCCCATTCGCCGATAGGCAGAATGAGTCCGGTTTCCTCGGCAATGGGGATGAAATCGACTGGGCTGATCGTACTCCCGTCGGCACGTATCCAGCGTAGCAAGGCTTCGCTGCCCAGCATGGCATTATCGGCGATGCCGATCTGGGGCTGGTAGAAGAGGCGAAATTCGCCGGCCTTCAAGGCGCGGTGCAGACTATTGACCAGGGTATGCCGGCGCACCGCCGCGTCGTTCATTTCCTGACGGAAGAAGCTGAAACTGCCGCGACCTTGCTCTTTGGAATGGTACATCGCCATGTCGGCCTTCTGCAGCAGGGCGTCGAACTCGGTTCCGTCTCCCGGGGCCATGGCGATCCCTATGGACACCGACGTATTGATGAGTTGGCCGGAGATCTGGAAGGGTTGGCTCATCGCCTCAAGAATCTTTCCCGCGATACCGGCAGCGGCGACTGGGGTATCCAGGTCGTTCAGGAGGATGATGAACTCGTCGCCCCCCTGGCGGCTGATGGTATCGGCTTCCCGCAGGCAGGCCTTTAGCCGGCGAACGACGGCGATCAGAAGATAGTCGCCGATCCGGTGGCCGAGAGAGTCGTTGATGCGTTTGAATTCGTCCAGGTCCAGGAACATGAAGGCCAGGTTCTTGCCGGAGCGTTTGGCTTGCTCCATGGCCTGACCGAAGCGATCGCGCAACAGGAGTCGGTTGGGCAGCGCGGTGAGTACGTCGTGATGGGCGAGAAACTGGATCTTCTCCTCGGCCGCCTTGCGTTCGGAAATGTCCTGGAAGGAGCCGATGAAATTGACCGGATTGCCCGACTCATCGCGTACTGTCGTGATCGATAGCCACTTGGGGTAGAGCTCGCCGTTCTTCCTCCGGTCGATGATCTCGCCGTCCCAGCGGCCGGTGGCCAGAAGCGTGCGCCAGAGGTTCGAATAGAATTCAGGCGCGTGGCAACCGGACTTGAACATGCTGGGATTGCGTCCGCGAACTTCGTCGAGTCCGTAGCCGGTAATCGAGGTGAAGGCCTGGTTGACATCGACGATAGACCCCGCGCAGTCGGTAATCATGAGCGCTTCGGAACTGTGTTCGAACACGGTCCTGGCCAATTGCAGCTGGGCTTCCTGGGCACGGCGCTGGGTGATGTCGGCGAAGACCCAGATTGAGCCCGCGTGGGGGTTGCTCTTGTCCAGCGGGCGGCCTGTTCGATGGCACCAGACCGGCCGGCCGTCCCGGTGGGCAAAGCAGTACTCGCGGTCGCTATAGCCCCGGGCGGCGAGTTCGCCGTAGGCTACCGCGCCGTCGGCTTCCCAAGCCTCGTGGGAGGGATAAATCATTTCCGTGCTCAAGCCGACCAACTGATCGGCTGAATCCCATCCGAAAATTTCGGCCATGCGGGCGTTGCAACTCATGATCACCCGGTCGCGAATGTGGACGATTCCGACGTGGGCGTTTTCGAAAGTCGCGCGAAGCTCGTCGAGCAGTTCCTGAATGCGGGATTCCTGGCGGCGGCGTTCGGTCACGTCGCTCAGAGTGAGGACCGTTCCCCCGTCCGGGAGAGACGAACGGCGAAAGGCGAGGGTTCGCCCGTCGTCTAGAGTGGTTTCCAGGGTGGCCTCGGGCGCCGCTGATTCGGGAATGGCTTCCAGGACCTCAGGAAGGTGATTGCGGGGCACGCCCTTAGCCAGTTGCGCTGGGTCGATGCGAAGCATGTCGGCGCAGCGGTCGTTCCAGGCAATGAGGCGTGCCTCGGAATCAAACACGACCACGCCTTCGGCGAGATTATCGAGCGTAGTCTGGAGCAGCAATGCCTGGGCGGCGAGTTCCTCCTCCCGGCGGCGGTTTTCTCGCTCCTTGATTTCGCTGATATCGGCGTAGGTGCCGACGACACCGCCCTCGGCGGTAGGGCGCTCCGAAATGCGTAGCCATAACCCCTGGCGAACCTGCACTTCGCGCCGAACCGCAACTCCTGCGGAAGCCGAACGATGGACCTCCTCCCAAGTCTCGAGCCAGCCGGGATTGTCGTCCTGTGTCTTCAGGCTCGCGATGAGCGCCGAGAATTCGAAACCCGGGCGCATTTCGACCGGATTGCCCGTGGCGCTCCAGAGGTTCAGAAACTCGGGATTCGCCATCAATAGGCGGTCCTCGGCGTCGAACAAGGCGAAGCCATCCGAGCTGGCGCCTATGGCTTCGAAAAGACGGACGCGCGCCGCTTCGACCGCACGCTTCTCCTCAGCGAGTGCGGCGTTGCTGCGATGGAGCGCGGTCATTGCCTCGTCGAGCAGTTGGGTCCGCTCTCTGACCTGTTCCCCGAGCAGCACGGAAGCTTGGAAGAAGCTGTAATCCGAGCCCTGGGTGTCCATGCCCTGTTCGACGCGGTCCATCAGGACTCGGATGATTTTGTCCCGCCGAGAGAGCTCGCTGGCGACCTCGGGGGGGAGGCCGTCGCGGCGAAAGCCGAGGGCGTCTTCGATCATTGGCGAGCTCCAGCAGGGGCCTGTCCGAAGGCGACGCCGGTGAAAGTCTGATTCACGTGTATGCCCCTGTGCAATTCGCCGAAGGTTGAAAAGCCGACGACGTGATGCTTTTTCAGGGCAGTCGAGATGATTTCGGTGAGCCCTTTCTGCCGGAATTCCAGATTGCGCAGTATGCAGTCGCAAGCGAGCACTGCCTGAGGTTCGCCGATTTCCGAGGCCACCGCGGCCAGCATCTCTTCCAGATTGGCGAGGGCGTCCAGGCCATGGGCCCGTGAAAGGACGATGCCCTCGTCGATGGCACAATAAAAAGACAGACTGTGATCCGGATTGACTTTCTGAATCGATCGCACGTACTCGCTACCGCCAATGCGCACGACGACCGGATAGGCAGCAAAGGCCAGCGGGTTGAGGTTTTCCACCGGCAGGCCGACGATACGGGCGTACTCGAGTGCTGCCGGATAACCATTGATTTCCGAGACTACGCGTTCCGCCGGACGGGCAGCAGTGACCACCATGCGGCCTTCGGTCCGCTCGAAGTGTTGCGTCTTGACGATCCGGAAGGGCAGGTCCGTACTGATCAACACCAACACGGCGGCGTCACTCAGGGATTCGCCGTCGAGGAAGACCGAAGTCTTCTGGAATTTAAGAGAATCCCCAGCAGAACCGCCGACCAGTGGAATCTCCCCGAGTACGAGTTGAACCGCGCGGCCCAGGGGCTCTTCGCGTAGAGAAAGCCCGTCTATGAGCAATAATCCCAGGGTGTTGGAAAACCCCAGCGCTTTTTTCTGGAGCGTGATCCGTTGGAGAGTATTCTCGACCCGGCGCTGGCATTCGCCGAGGTCGAAGCTCTTGAGCCCGGTGATCAAGGTGGCTGCCGCGCTGAAATCAGTCGCTGAAAATCCCAAGGCCACGACGCTTCCGTCGGCATAACCTTCCGGCCCGATTTCGCCTGCCGTCGTGCATCCGGCGACCACGGTAGGAGCCGGGAACTTCGCGCGAAGGGATTGGGCCAGTTCGTCGGGAGAGTACGCGTCTGCGGCGAAATATACGATCAGGCTCGGGCGAAACCCCGAGAACTGGCCGGCAAGTTCGCTGGCCGCTGCGGCTGCACTACTGGCATGGGACGATGCCAAGCGGATTGAATTCATGAGTCTCATCCCTCTCAAGCGACTGGCGCGCGCTTCAACTGTTTTGATTCTATTTTGCACTTCATTTTAATTCGCTTTGCAAAAAAGTCTATTACTTTAGTAATGGTTTTGCGGTCTGGGGGATGCCCCATTCTGGTCGAGCGATGCACCAACAAGGTGCCAGCATTCGGAAGCTGCGACTGGATTGCGCCTCCAGATGGATCGGTACGGCGCCTACACGGGTTCGGTTCGGCTAATATACGGCGTGTGAAATCAGGCCCTTGGCTGCAGGCGGGCGTAGTGGAGCGTTCGGAGGAGGGCTGCCGCGTCGAATGGGAAGCCGGGGGAGATACCGTGGCACGGAAGATGCTGAATTTCAGGCGGCAACAGAAAGTCATTGGAGAGGCGAGCCGATAATGGATTTTTACAACGAGATGACCGACGCCCGGGGCGCAATCCGCAATCATTACGTCCAATATTCCCGCTGGCTTGAGGTCACTCCGATGGAACGCATCGCCCGCAAGCGCGCCGAAGCGGATCTTGCCTTCCATCGGGTCGGCATCACCTTTGCGGTTTATGGCGAGGAAGCTGGCAAGGAGCGGCTGATTCCCTTCGATATCATTCCGCGCATCATTCCGGCGGAAGAGTGGCGGTCCCTGGAGGCGGGACTGCGGCAGCGAGTCAAAGCGCTCAACTGCTTTTTGAACGATATCTACCATGACCGCGAAATTCTCCGGGCCGGTAAGATACCCGAGGAGCAGGTCCTGGGGAACGCCCAGTTCCGGCCGGTGATGCAGGGCGTAGACGTGCCGGAAGGGATTTACGCCCACATCGCCGGCGTCGATGTCGTGCGGGCCGGGGCTGGCGAGTTCTACGTCCTGGAGGACAATCTGCGCGTTCCCTCCGGGGTGTCTTACATGCTCGAAGACCGCAAGATGATGATGCGGCTCTTCCCGGAACTCTTTGCCAAATACAAGGTGGCGCCGGTCCAGCACTACCCCGACATGCTGCTGGAGAAGCTGCGGGCCGTTGCACCCAAGGGCGTGAGCAATCCGACCGTCGTCGTCCTCACGCCGGGGGCCTACAACAGTGCCTATTTCGAACATACCTTCCTTGCCCAGCAGATGGGGGTCGAACTGGTGGAAGGACGCGATCTGTTCGTGTCCAAGGATCAGGTCTATATGCGGACCACGCAGGGGACCCATAGGGTGGACGTGATCTACCGCCGTATCGACGACGACTTCCTTGACCCCCTCGCATTCCGCCCCGATTCGGCGCTGGGCGTGCCCGGATTGCTCCAGGCCTACCGGGCAGGCAACGTCACCCTGGCCAATGCCATCGGAACCGGAGTGGCCGACGATAAATCCATCTACCCCTACGTTCCGGAAATGATCCGTTTCTACCTCGGGGAAGAGCCCACCCTCAATAACGTTCCAACCTATATGTGCCGCAAGAAGGCGGATTTGGACTACGTGCTGGCCCATTTGCCGGAATTGGTGGTCAAGGAAGTCCATGGGGCCGGAGGCTACGGAATGCTGGTGGGACCGGCCTCGACGAAAAAGGAAATCGAGAGATTCCGGAAGCTGCTGGAGGCGCGACCCGATGGGTATATCGCCCAACCCACCCTGGCCTTATCGAACTGCCCCACCTTTGTCGAGGAGGGCATCGCGCCGCGCCATCTCGATCTGCGGCCCTTCGTGCTTTCGGGGCGGGATGTCGAGATGGTGCCTGGCGGATTGACCCGGGTGGCCCTGACCAAGGGGTCTCTGGTCGTCAATTCGTCTCAGGGAGGCGGGACCAAGGACACCTGGGTCCTGGAAGGCTGACGAGGAGAATTAATCAATGCTTAGCCGTACCGCCGATCATCTCTTCTGGATGGCCCGTTACATGGAACGCGCCGAGAGTCTTGCCAGACTTCTCGATGTTACCTGGCAGATGTCCCTTGTGCCTCAGTCGATCGAGGCGGCGAACCAGAGCTGGAAGGCCATCATCGTCCTCAATAGCCTGGAAGAGGCGTTTGGCGCCAGGTACCAGGAGGTGACGGCCGAAAACGTCTTGCGCTTCATGGTCTGCGATGCCGACAATCATTCCTCGATTTCGAGTTGTCTGCGCATGTGCCGGGAAAATGCCCACGCCGTGAGGGGAACCATCACCAGCGAGATGTGGGAGACGCTCAATTCAACCTGGATCGAAGCCCGCGACCAGAGTTTCGATAAGATATTTGCGTCGGGCGTCGGGGAATTCTTCGAATGGGTGAAATTGCGCTCCCATTTGTCCCGCGGCGTGACCGTCGGTACCTTGTTGCAGGACGAGGCCTACCACTTCATCCGACTTGGTACGCTGCTCGAGCGCGCCGACAACACGGCCCGCATCCTCGACGTCAAATATCACGTGCTACGTCCCCAGGGCCACGAAGAAACGACGGATTTCTATCAGTGGGGCGCGTTGCTGCGGTCCGTTTCGGCTTTTGAGAACTATCGCAAGGTTTATCGTGACGTCATCACCCCCGAGCGGGTCGCGGAATTGCTGATTCTGCACAGGGATCTCCCGCGGTCTTTGCACTTCTGCCTCAACGGCGTGGTCAAGAACCTGGAAATGGTGGCCAATCGGCACTCTGGCGAGACCTTGAGGCAAGCGGGTATACTCCACGCCCGGCTGCATTACGCTCGGGTCGGCGACATCCTCGAGCAAGGGTTACACAATTGGCTGACCGATTTCATGGATAGCATCTACCAGATTGGTGATGGGATCAGCCGCGATTTTCTGGTGCCCTCGCAGGATTCCAACTGAGTCACTTCCACGCCATGCCGATGGCGCATCTTCGCAACAATTCGCCGCTAAGCTACCCAATCACCCTGCAGGGCGAGAACCCGCTTACAGCGTAAGTTATTTGATCCACTCGATTTTTGGAGAAACGCGTGTCCATCCACGTCGCCCTCAACCACGTCACCCACTATCACTACGACCGATTGATCGGTCTCGGACCTCACGTCATCCGCCTGCGGCCCTGCCCCCATTCCCGGACCCGCATCCTCTCCTATTCGCTCAAGATCGGCCCGGAGAAGCATTTCATCAATTGGCAGCAGGATCCCCAGGGCAACTATCTCGCCCGTCTGGTCTTTCCGGAGCCGACCCGGGAGTTCCGCATCGAGGTCGACCTGGTGGCCGAGATGTCGGTCATCAATCCCTTCGACTTCTTCCTGGAGCCCCATGCCGAGAACTTTCCGTTCGTTTATGAGGCCTGGCAGCGCCACGAACTGACCCCCTATCTCTACCAGTTGCCGGCAACACCGCTGTTCCAGAAATACCTCGATTCGATTTCCCGGGAAACGGCCCGCAGCGTCGATTTCCTGGTGGCGCTCAATGCCCGCTTGCAGCAGGACATCTCCTACACCATCCGTCTCGAACCCGGTGTTCAGACCCCGGAAGAGACGCTGGAGAAGCGTTCCGGTTCCTGTCGGGATACCGCCTGGCTCTTGGTTCAACTCCTGCGGCACATCGGTTTGGCGGCCCGCTTCGTTTCCGGGTATCTCATCCAATTGACGCCGGACGTGAAATCCCTGGACGGCCCCTCGGGACCCGAAGCGGACTTCACCGACCTTCATGCCTGGGCCGAGGTGTACTTGCCAGGGGCGGGCTGGATCGGACTCGACCCCACGTCAGGACTTTTTGCCGGAGAGGGTCACATTCCCCTCGCCTGTACGCCGGAGCCGGCGTCCGCCGCCCCGGTGACGGGAGCTTTGGACGAATGCGAGACCGAGTTTTCCCACGCCATGCAGGTGACCCGCATCTGGGAAGCTCCCCGGGTCACCAAGCCTTACACCGACGAGCAATGGGCCGAAATCGAGGCCCTAGGCCATCGCATCGACGGCGATCTGAATGCCCAGGATGTGCGCCTGACCCAAGGCGGCGAGCCTACTTTTGTCGCGGTCGACGATCCGGACGGCGCTGAATGGAATACCGACGCCCTGGGACCCACCAAGCGTCTCTTCGCTGCCGACCTCTTTCATCGCTTGCGGGAGAAATATGGGGTCCATGGTTTTGTGCATTTCGGCCAAGGCAAATGGTACCCCGGCGAACAACTGCCGCGTTGGAGCCTGAATTGCTTCTGGCGCAAGGATGGTCAGCCCCTCTGGGGCAATCCATCCCTCTATGCCAATGAGCGAACGGATTACGGCGTCACCAATGCCCAGTCGGTGGCCTTCTTGTCCAGAGTGGCGGAGAACCTCGGGCTCGATGCGCAGTACGTTTTCCCCGCCTTCGAGGACGTCTTCTACTACCTATGGCGCGAGCGGCGGCTGCCGACCAACGTCGATCCCTTCGATTCCCGAATCGATGACCCCCTCGAGCGGGCACGCTTGATGAAGATTTTCGAACAGGGATTGAACCACACCGTCGGCCATGTTTTCCCGGTCATGAAAAACTTGTCTGGACAATGGCAGACCGGGCCATGGTTTTTGCGTTCCGAGCGCTGCTACCTGATTCCGGGGGATTCGCCCATGGGCTATCGCTTGCCGCTCGATTCCCAGCCGTGGGTCAGCAAGGGCGACTACCCCTATGTGCACCCCGTGGATCCCTCACTGATTCCCCAGCCGCTCAAATCCTACGCCGAGATTCGCCAGCAGTTTACCCGTGCCGCCAGCGAGACTGCCCGAACTGCCAGTGAAGCGATGGGTGCCCGGGGCGGCGACGGAAAGGGTTCTGTCCGCGGCCAGGTCGCGGATCGCTTGCCGGCGGACAAGGAATCGGCGGGCTGGATCACGCGCATGGCCATGTGCGCCCAGCCGCGGGATGGAAAGCTCTATGTGTTCATGCCTCCCGCTGGCACCCTCGATGACTATCTTGAGTTGGTCGCCGCTTGCGAACTGGCTGCGGAGGCAATGGATCTTCCCGTCGTCTTCGAAGGTTATGAACCGCCGTCCGATCCTCGCATCTCGCATTTCCGCGTCACGCCGGATCCGGGCGTCATCGAGGTCAATATCCATCCGGCGAGTTCCTGGGATCAACTGGTCGATCAGACCAGCTTCCTCTACGATTCAGCGCGTCTCTCGCGCCTCACCACAGAAAAATTCATGCTCGACGGGCGGCACACCGGGACCGGAGGCGGCAATCACTTCGTCTTGGGCGGCGCGACCACCAATGATTCGCCCTTCCTGCGCCGGCCGGATCTGCTGAGAAGCCTGATCGCCTACTGGCACAACCATCCCAGCCTCTCCTACCTGTTTTCTGGACTCTTCATCGGCCCGACCAGCCAGGCGCCGCGGGTGGATGAAGCGAGAAACGATTCCCTCTACGAATTGGAGATCGCCTTCGGGCAAATACCCGAACCGGGCGGTCACGTTCCGCCTTGGCTCGTCGATCGCATCTTGCGCAATCTGCTGATTGACGTCACCGGGAATACGCACCGTTCGGAATTCTGCGTCGACAAGCTCTACTCCCCCGATGGTCCGGCCGGACGCCATGGTCTGCTGGAACTGCGGGCTTTCGAAATGCCGCCCCATGCCCGCATGTCGCTCGCGCAGCAGCTCCTGCTGCGCGGACTCATTGCCCGCTTCTGGGAAGCGCCCTACGATCCTCCGCGGCTGGCCCGCTGGGGAACCGAACTGCACGACCGCTTCATGCTGCCCCACTTTGTCGAGCAGGACTTTCGCGACGTCGTGGAGGAAATGCAGCAGTCGGGATTCCCGTTCCGGAGTGAGTGGTTCGCGCCGCATTTCGAATTCCGCTTCCCCAAGTACGGCGACTTCGCCGCCAAGGGGATCGATTTCGAACTGCGCCATGCCCTCGAGCCCTGGCACGTCATGGGCGAAGAGGGCGCGGTGGGCCGGACGGTGCGCTATGTCGATTCTTCCGTAGAGCGGGTCCAGGTCAAGGTTGCCGGCATGGCACCGGACCGCTACGTCCTGACCTGCAATGGCCGTTCCGTTCCGCTGCAGCCGACCGGTACCAATGGCGAATTCGTTGCCGGGGTGCGTTACCGGGCCTGGCAGCCCGCCTCCTGTCTGCATCCCACCATCGGCGTCCATGGTCCCCTGGTCTTCGACCTCGTGGATACCTGGATGCATCGATCCCTGGGCGGCTGTCAGTACCACGTGGCCCATCCCGGTGGGCGCAATTTCGATGTGTTTCCGGTCAACGCCTTTGAGGCAGAGAGCCGGCGGCTGGCGCGCTACTTCCGATTCGGTCACACGCCGGGACGCATGGAAGTCGCTGCGCCCGAGGTCAGCGCAGAACACCCGTTTACGCTAGACTTGCGGCGTTTTTAACGCCCATTGGCGGCGCGCTGCGGCGCGCCGTCCATGCCTTTAAGTCCGCCCATGGCCCGCACGCTGCTCGCCATCTACCCCCGCAACACCCAGCGGTTCGACGAGATGTTGACGGCCACCGGGGCCGTTCGGCCCCATTGGCGGCAATTCTTCGTCCATCTCGATTCGGCCGCGCCGGAAGCGATGCGCGAGCGGGTCGAGTTCGTCGATCGCCGCATCCAGGAAAACGGCGTGACCTACAACGTCTACGCCGATCCCAATGGGGCAGACCGTCCCTGGGCCCTGGACCCCCTGCCGTTCATCATCGCCGCCGACGAGTGGCGCGAAATTGCCGCCGCCGTGGCCCAACGGGCCGAAGTTCTGAATGCCATGCTGGCCGACCTCTACGGCGAACAGCGGTTGCTTGCCGAAGGCTTGCTTCCCCCCGCACTGGTCTACGGCCAGCATGGCTATCTTTGGCCATGCCGCGGCGTCAAGCCGCCTGAAGACAGGTGGCTCCACTTTTACGCCGTCGATCTTGCACGCTCGCCCGACGGGCGGTGGTGGGTCATCGCTGACCGTACGCAAGCCCCCTCCGGGGCGGGGTACGCGCTGGAGAACAGGCTCATCATTTCGCGCGTCTTTCCCGAATTGTTCAGGGACTTGCGAGTTGAGCACCTGGCGGATTTCTTCCGTACCCTGCAGGATTCCCTGGCCGGAATCGCCCCCGTGGCCCCCGGCGAGCAGCCGCACGTGGTCTTGCTGACGCCGGGGCCCTACAACGAAACCTATTTCGAACACGCCTACATGGCCCGGTATCTGGGCTTTCCGCTGGTGGAAGGCCAGGACTTGACCGTGCGGGGAGACACCGTCTATCTCAAGACCCTGCGGGGGTTGAAGCGAGTCCATGTCATCCTGCGCCGTCAGGACGACAGCTTCTGCGACCCGCTCGAATTGCGGGGCGATTCGGCTTTGGGCGTTCCGGGGCTCTTGAACGCGGTGCGGGCTCGCCAGGTGGTGGTGACCAATGCGCTCGGGAGCGGATTGTTGGGTTCCGGAGCGCTGATGGGTTTCGTCCCCGCCATTTGCGAGAGGCTGCTCGGGGAGCGTCTGGCCATGCCGGCCGTGGCGACCTGGTGGTGCGGGGAAAAGCCCGCGCTGGACTACGTCCGCGAGCACCTGGACGAACTGGTCATCAAGCCCGCCTATCCTTCCCAACATTTCGACCCGACTTTTGGCCGCGACTTGAAGGGCGAGGCCCGCGAAGAGATGTTTCGGCGGATCGAGGCGCGCCCCCACGCCTATGTCGCCCAGGAACTGGTGCACCTCTCCCAGGCGCCGACCTGGAGTCGCGCCCACGAGCGGCGCCTGCTGGCGCGGGCGGTGGGCCTGCGGGTCTATGCGGTGGCGACTCCTGGCGGGTACAAGGTCATGCCGGGAGGCCTCGCCCGGGTGGCGAGCGCCGCCAATGCGATGGTCATTTCGATGCAGCGGGGCGGCTCGTCCAAAGACACCTGGGTCCTCAGCGATGGCCACGTCAGCGACTTTACCCTGCTCAAATCGTCCCTTGGGGTGACAGACCTGGTACGTAGCGGCGCGAATCTGTCGTCCCGCGTGGTGGAAAACCTCTTTTGGGTAGGTCGTTATTCGGAGCGCTTCGATTCCACGGCGCGGCTGCTGCGCGTCGTGATTGCCCGCCTGGTCGAAGCGGGCGGCGAATTGACTCCCGCACTGGCGGCAGTTCAGGAACTGGCCGAGGAAATGGATATCGTACCCACCCGGGAAGAGGATGAAGCTGCGGAAGACCACTCGGAACATCGTCTGCTCGAATCGATTTACGATGCCGACCAAGACGGGAGTCTGGCCTGCAGCATCCGCGCCCTGATGTGGTCGGCAACCCATGTGCGCGAACGTCTGTCCCTCGATCACTGGCATTCCCTCAACAAACTGCAACGGGATCTGCAGGCGGCCCGAAAGCGGCACCCCTCGCTGCCCGAGGCCATCGCCTTTCTTGACCGCGTTCTGCTGGTGTCGTCGTCCTTGACCGGGTTTGCCGTCGATAACATGACCCGGGACGATGGCTGGCGTTTTCTTCTCGTGGGCCGCCGCATCGAGCGTCTGGAATATCTCGCCTCGGCCATGGGGCACTTTCTCCGCCTGCCGTCCGCCCGTGCACCGGGTACGCTGGAATGGCTTCTGGAATTGATGGATAGCATCATCACCTTCCGCTCCCGCTATTCGCGGCCGCCAGAGTTGCTGCCCGTCCTCGATCTTCTGGTCTTTGACGGATCCAATCCGCACGGGGTCGCTTTTCAGGTCGAGAATCTTCTGCGCTATCTGGAGCGCATGGATCACGATCTGGGGGACATTCGCGACCCGCGCCTCAATGCGGCGGGGGAAGCGCTGCGGAGCACCGATCTCGCAGATTTTGCCGGAATCCCGTTTCTCGAATGCCGCGAGTGTTCCCCGTGCGAGGAATTGGCCCAACGTCTCGACGAGGTGGTCGCCGCCGTACGTGCATTGTCCGATCGTCTTGCCATGCGCTTCTTCACCCACGTCGGCGACGTCAGCCGCCAGACTCTGGCCCTGTGACCATGGCGCGCTATCACGTCGTCCACGAAACTCGCTACGATTACGGAGCGCCTGTCTCCCTGTCCCAGCAGCAATTGCATCTGTCACCGCGGAATCTTCCCTGGCAGCGCTGCGAGTCGCATCACATCGATATCGACCCGCTCCCGACCTGGCGCCGCTTCGGGCGCGATGCTTTCGACAATCCGGTCATGTGGGTGAGTTTCGAGTCACCCCATGAGACGCTTTCAGTCCATTCGGAAATGATCGTCGATGTCGGATCCCATCTGCCGCGGGTAAGCCCCGAGGAGTCGCGGCCTTGGGAGGTGATTCGCGATCGCCTGGCCTATGGGGGCTTGGCGCCAGAGGGGGACGATCTCGAGGCGGCTCGCTTCCTCTTCGAGTCCCCTTTCGTCCGGGTGAAACACGAATTTGCCGCCTACGCCGCCGAATGCTTCCCCGCCGGGCGGCCCCTCCTCGAAGCTGCAGTCGCCCTGATGCACAAGATTCATGGCGAGTTCCAATTCGATCCCGAGGCCACCACGGTGTCGACTCCGGTCCTCGAAGTCCTCGAAAAGAAGCGCGGCGTCTGCCAGGACTTTGCCCATCTGATGATCGCCTGCTTGCGTTCCCTGGGGCTCTCCGCGCGTTATGCGAGCGGCTATCTGCTCACGCATCCGCCTCCGGGGCGTCCCCGCCTGGTGGGAGCGGACGCCTCCCACGCCTGGGTTTCGGTCTACTGCCCCGGTCTCGGCGACGGCTGGGTGGACCTCGATCCGACCAACGATCTGCTCCCCGACACCGAGCACATTACCGTGGCCATTGGGCGCGATTTCAGCGACACCTCCCCGCTACGCGGCATCATACTGGGGGGCGGCAGCCACGAGCCCGATGTGGCGGTGACGGTCAGCCCACTCGAGGACGCGTCCGCGCCTGCGCCGGGCGATGCGCCCTGAGCGGCTGCCTTTGGCGGTCGTGGGGGGAGGCCCCGCCGGGCTGATGGCTGCCGAGGCAGCCGCTGCCAGGGGTTGGGCCGTAGACGTTTTCGATGCCATGCCCTCGCCTGGGCGCAAGTTCCTCATGGCCGGCCGTGGCGGGCTCAACATCACCCATGCCGAGTCGGAGGAGACGTTTCTGGGTCGCTATGGCGAAGCCCGACCGGCCTTGGCGGCGGCGCTGGCGGCGTTTGGGCCCGGACAGGTCCGGGACTGGATGGCCGGCCTCGGCATCGAGAGCTTCGTCGGGACTTCGGGGAGAGTCTTCCCCGTCGGGATGAAGGCCGCTCCCCTGTTCCGCGCCTGGCTCCGCCGTCTGGGCAATTCCGGCGTGCGCCTGCATGTTCGCCACCGCTGGGTGGGTTGGGATGAGGCCGGCGGATTACGCTTCGCCACGCCAGCCGGGGAACGCAGCATCCGGGTCGGCGCCACCGTCTTCGCCATGGGCGGCGGGAGCTGGCGCCGCCTGGGTTCTGACGCCGCGTGGGTGCCCCATTTCATGGCCCAAGGGATCGATGTCGCTCCGCTGCGACCTGCCAATTGCGGCTTCGAAGTCTGCTGGTCGGAATCCTTCCGCCAGCGCTTCGCCGGACATCCGGTGAAAACCGTAAGCGCGCGCCATGGCGATAAAAGATTGACCGGCGAATTTGTGGTGACCCGCCACGGCGTTGAAGGCGGCTTGATCTACGCGCTGGCAGCGCCTCTGCGTGATGCCTTGGCCGCCGGGATGCCGGCTATTGTCCACTTGGACCTGGTTCCCGGCCGTTCCGAGAAGGCGCTGGCCGCAGAACTCGCACGGCCCCGGGGCCGGGATACGCTGGCCAATCACCTGCGTCGCAGGGCCGGAATAGTCGGCGTCAAGGCGGCACTCTTGAGGGAACGGGTTCCCGCGGACGTCCTCGCCGATTCTCATCGGCTGGCGGGAGCACTCAAGGACTTGCCGCTTGCGCTCGAAGCCACCCGACCTCTGGACGAGGCGATCAGCACGGCGGGCGGAGTGCGTTTTTCTTGCCTGGATGCAGCGTTCATGCTCCGGGCGCATCCGGGAGTATTCTGTGCCGGCGAAATGCTCGACTGGGAAGCACCCACCGGCGGTTATTTGCTTACCGCCTGTCTCGCGACCGGCCGGCGAGCGGGCGAGGCCGCCGCCGCATGGCTGGAAAACCAGTCGCTGTGAGTTTATCGACAGGATAATTTTTAATTTCGTGCTAGCGTGGCGTCTGATCCGCCATTCGAGGCAGACAAAACGAAATCCAGGAGTCTGAGTCATGCAACCCAATGTGCTCGTCGTCGAGGACGAACCCATCAATCAGGAAAGGTTGGTCGAAACCCTGGCCGAAGAAGGCTATGGAGTGACGGCCTCCTCTTCCGGGAGCGAAGCTTGGGAGCGGCTTCTGGAGTCTGGATCGGCGTTCGACGTCATTCTTCTCGATCGCATGATGCCGGACATGGACGGGATCGAAATTCTTCGGCGCGTGAAGTCCCGGGAGGGCACGGAGCACATCCCGGTCATCATGCAGACTGCAATGACGGCGGATGCGGACGTCGCCGAAGGTCTGCGGGCTGGGGCCTTTTATTACCTCACCAAACCGTTTTCCGCCGATACCTTATTGGCCATCGTCGGTGCGGCGGTGGAGGATCGTCGCAAACATGAGGAATTGCTAAGGGAGGCCAAACGTATCGGCCAGAGCTTCGGCTGTCTCTCCCAGGCCATCTTTGCTATCCGGACTCCCGAAGAAGCGCGCAATCTTGCCAGCTTGGCCGCCAATGCGGCGCCCGACCCCGCGCGAGTGGTTCTGGGACTCTGCGAGCTGATGCTCAACGCGGTAGAGCACGGCAACCTGGCGATCGGCTACGCTGAAAAGACTGCGCTCATCGAACGCGGCGAGCTCCACGAGGAAATCGAACGGCGCTTGGTGGCGCCGCAATTCGCAGCCCGCAAGGTGCAGCTGGAAATCTGCCGCGGCGTCGATGGTGTCCGCTTCGCCATTCGCGACGAGGGCGCCGGATTCGACTGGTCACGCTACCTGGAACTTGCGCCGGAACGAGCCTTCGATACCCATGGCAGGGGTATTGCCATGTCGCGGATGCTGAGTTTCGACCGCGTGGAGTATCAGGGCGCCGGTAACGAGGTCGTCGCCTGGGTCGCCCTTAAACCGGACTAGCCTCGGGTTCCGGCAGGGCGACGAGGAGATTGACGCAGGTCGCTTCCAGCGCAGCGCCAAGTTTTTCGAGCATGGGGGCGATTTCGCTTGCGGCAAGCCCATCCCGATAGGCGGCTTCGACGGCGGCAGCATAGGTCTGGACTTCGCTGAGTCCGAGCATGGCGGCGACCCCCTTGAGCGTATGGGCCAGGCGCCGGGCTTCGGCTACGTCGGCCACCGCCAGAGCAGTCCCGATTTTCCGCGGATCATCCCGGTGGTTGGCGACGAATTTGCCCAGCATGCGCTGGTAACTGGCCACGCGACCGCGCACGCTCTTGAGTCCGAAATCGACATCCAGGCCGGGAATTGCCCTGAGGGCGCCTTCGATGTCATCCCCACACTCTGGCGCAGGCGCCACTGGAGCCGGAACATCGTCCGGATGGGGGAGCCAGCGGGCCAGGGCGGAAAAAAGGGCCGCCGGATCGACGGGTTTTGCCACATGATCGTTCATGCCTGCCTCAAGACAACGCTCCCTATCTTCGCCGAAGGCATTGGCGGTCATGGCCAGGATGGGCAATTCCGCGCCTCCGGGGGCGGCGCGGATGGCACGGCTGGCCTCGAGACCATCCATGACCGGCATCTGGATATCCATGAGAACCAGGGCGTGTTTTCCGGAAAGAGCCTTGTCGACGGCTTCGGCGCCGTTTTCAGCCGTTTCTACCGAAAAGCCGGCTTCGACCAGGAGGTTGCTGGCGACTTCCTGATTGATGGGGTTGTCTTCGACCAACAGGATGGAGACTCCCGCCGCCCGCTGACGCAGGCTTTCCTCAGCTGCGGGCAGCGTTCTGAGGGCGGGCTTTTCCACCCTGGCGGCGACCGGAAGATCCAGGTCAAACCAGAAACTGCTCCCCCGTCCCGGATTGCTTTCGATCCCCAAGGTGCCGCCCATCAGATCGAGAAGCTTGCGACTGATGGCCAGCCCCAGGCCGGTGCCGCCAAAACGCCGGGTGGTGGAGGAATCAGCCTGCTCGAAGGCCTGGAAGAGGCGGCCGAAATCCGCCGATGCGATGCCGATGCCGGTGTCGGTCACGTGAATCCGTATCCGGGCGCGACCTGAGTCTTCCCTCAGCAGACGTGCCCCGAGTGTCACCAAGCCATGATCGCTGAATTTGACGGCATTGGTGGCGAAATTGATGAGGATTTGCCCCAATCGGAGCGGGTCGCCGATCAGCACGGGCGGGAGAGCGGGATCGAGCTCGGTCCTCAGGGACAGGCCTTTAGCCGCAGCGCGGTCGGCAACCAGCAGCCGCGCCTGGGCGAAGAGCTCGGCCAGGGCAAAGGGTGCCGATTCCAGGGTGAGCTTGCCGGATTCGATCTTGGAGACGTCGAGAATGTCGTTGATGATCGAAAGGAGGTGCTGGGCGGCGTCGCCCACTTTCCGCAGGCGGTCGAGCTGCTCTGGATTTTCGGCTTGCCGGCTGGCCAGGTGGGTGAGCCCGATGATGGCGTTCATGGGCGTACGGATTTCGTGGCTCATGTTGGCCAGGAAGGCGCTCTTCGCCTGGCTGGCCCGTTCGGCGGCAGTCTTGGCCTCGGCGAGCTCGGCGGTACGGGCGGCAACCAGCTCTTCCAGGTGGTGGCGGTGGGCTTCGAGCTCGGTGACGAGACGTTGCTGCTCGGTGACGTCATCCTCGATCGCGAGGTAGTGCGTGACGGTTCCGTCCTCTCCCCGGACCGGGGAGACATGGGCATTCATGGTGACGTGAGCCCCGTCCTTGGTCCGATTGACGAATTCACCCTTCCAGTCTTGGCCAGCGGCCAGGGCGGCCAGCAGGCTCGCGTGGGTATGGGCAGGGGTAAGGCCCGAGTGCAGGAGGCGGGGAGTCCGGCCGAGCAGTTCCTCCCGGGAATAGCCGGTGATCCGGAGGAAAGCGTCGTTAACGTACTCGATTTGCCGGTCCAGGTTGGTGATCAGCACGCCGCTTGAGCTCTGCTCTACGGCAAGGCTCACTTTGCGCAGGGCCTCCTGGGCGCCCCGGCGCTCGCTGATGTCCTGGAAAGTTCCGGTGATAAAGGTACCGCCGCTATCGTCTGCGCGGCCTACGCAGCGGAATTCGACCCAGAAGCGGCGCCCTCGCCGGGAGGTGACTTCGAATTCGAGAGTACGGGCTTGTCCAGTGCGCCAACAGGTTGCGAGAAGCTCGGCGAATTGGCTACGGTATTCCGGCACGATATAGCCCATGGCTTCATGCAGGGCGGGAGTTTCTCCAGGGGGGTGTTCCAGCAGTTGAAAGACCTCATCGGTCCAGATCAGGATGCCTTTCTCCGGATTCGCTTTCCAGCCACCCAGACGGGCGATGGCCTGGGATTGCTGAAGGAAGAAGGCGGTTTCCTTCAGGCGCTCGGCAGCCTGCTTGCTTTCGGTAATATCACTCCAGATGCAGACAGCATAGGTGGCGCCGCGCAGCTGCAGAGGGCGGCTGGACACGCGGACGTCGACCAGGCTTCCGTCCTTTCTCCGGTGGCGGGTCTCGGTGTTGAAATGCCCCTCGAATGCCACCTGGTCGCGGGCAGCCTCAATTTCTTCCCGGGTGTGCAGAGCATCGACATCGAAGACCGTCAGCCGGGAGAATTCCTCCCGGGTATAACCCAGGAGCCGGGGGCCGACGTCGTTGAACTCGACGAAGCGCATGTCGGGATTGAGGAGCGCGATAGCGACGTCCGCCTGATTGACGATGGCGGAATAGAGTTGCTCCCGCTCACTCAGGGCTTCCTGGGCCAAGGTTTCCTCGGTGACGTCGAGGAGATAGGCGAAGGCTCGCAGCTCGCCGTCGAAGTCGACAAGCTCGGCGGACAATCGGATCCAGTGGGTCCGCCCCTGACGATCGCGCATGTGGGTGCGAAAATCGGCGACGCGGCCTTCGGTGCGCAGCCGATTCTTCCAGACATCCCGCTCGCTGGGGTCCCTCCACAGGCCGATCTCGACGGAATTTCTACCGATCAGTTCGTTCCGCGACCAACCGAATGTCGTGACGTAGGCGCCATTGACTTCGAGGTAGCGTCCGCTTTCCAGATCGGTGATGGAAATTGCCACCGGGCTGACGTCGAAGGCTGCCGCCATCTGCTTGCGGTATTCGCGGACGAGCGTTTCGTTGCGCCGCTGTTCGGTCATGTCGACGATATTGGCGAGAATGACCTTGCGGCCTGCTCCCTCGATGAGGGTGGCGGCCAACGAACAGATGCGCAACTGGCCATCCCGGGTGCGGCCCAGAAACTCGTAGTCCCGGATGCGGCCAGTGGCCGCGACGGTTTCGACCATGGTCCGGCGCGCTGACGGGTCGAGCCAAATACCTTGCTCCAGAGTGCTGCGCCCGACGGCTTCTTCGCGGGTCCAGCCGAAGCAGCGAGTGAAGCTTTCATTGACGTCGAGGATCGCCCCATCGTCGAGGGCGGTCAGGGTCATGACCACGGGGCTTTCGTAGAAGGATGCGGCGAGGAGGCCGATACCCTCGGCAGTGATGGTCGATGTCGATGGGGGATCAGACGCCTGGGCCGAGGCGGCTGCCGGAGTGCCGGAGGGAGAGCCGGTGTCGGTCGCCATGGTGGGTCGCTCAGCGCTTGGTCTGGACGATCCGATGATAGGCCGCGAAACGGCCAGCGTCCACATGGCCGTTCGCTACCGCTGCCTGCAGGGCGCAATCCGGCTCCCGGTCATGCCGGCAGTCGCGGAAGCGGCAGGCGCCCAGGAACGGCCTGAATTCGGGGAATGCCAGTTCCACCGCCGCCCGGTCCAGATGATTGAGGCCGAATTCCTGCAGGCCGGGGGAATCGATCAGGTGGCTCTCGGCGTCCAGGTGGTAGAGGCAGGCGTGGGTCGTGGTGTGCTTTCCCGAATCGAGGGCTGCCGAGATTTCCCGGGTGATGGCGCCGGCATCGGGAACCAGGGCGTTGACCAGGGTGGATTTGCCCATGCCCGACTGGCCGACCAGGGCAGCGGTCCGCCCCTGGAGATGAGGGCGGAGGTCTTCCGCGTGTTCCCGGGCGCAAAGTTCGACCACCGGTGTGCCGAGGCCGGCGAGGACCGCGAGGCGCTGCCGGGCGCCCGGCAGCCGATCGGTAAGATCGGCCTTGTTCAACACGATAAGCGGCTCAATCTCCTCGGTGGCTGCGGCGACCAGAGCCCGCGACAGCAAGTCTTCCGAAAAGGCGGGTTCGGTGGCCACCACGAGGACCAGCAGATCGACATTGGCGGCGATCAGTTTCTGGCGTACTTCGTTGGAGCGGTAGAGCAGGCTGCGACGGGGATGGATGGACTCCACCACGCCCTGGCCTGGGGCGGTGAGGGCGACCTCGACCCAATCGCCGCAAGCGATGTCGCTTTTCTTGCCGCGGGGAAAACAGGCCAGACGGCTGCCGTCGTCGAGTTCAACCACGTACTGACGGCCGTGGGCGGCGACGACGCGTCCCGGCTGGCTCATGACCTAGGCGGGGCGCAGGCGATGGAGATGTTCGATCCGCTGGGCCGCCGGCGGATGGGAGTCGTAGAACAGGGAGTGCAAAGGATCGGGAGTCAAGGTGGCGGCATTGTCCTGGTAGAGCTTGACCAAGGCGCGGACCAGATCGTCGGCGCCGGCATTTTCGGCGGCGTAGGCGTCGGCCTCGAACTCGTGCCGACGGGAAAGATAGCTGGTCAGCGGATGGAAGGGAAAGGTGAATACCGGAATCACCAGAAAGAAGAGTACGAGAGCCAGCGCCGTATTGCCCCCCGCGACGCCCAGACCGGCGAAGAAGCCCGGCGTTTCGATGAGCACGCCGAGCAGCCAGAGGAAGAAGAGGGACAGCAGAAAGCTCAGGGCAATGTGCTTGACCACATGGCGGCGGCGAAAATGGCCCAGTTCGTGGGCGAGAACGGCTTCGACCTCGGCCGGGGCGAGGCGCTCGAGCAGGGTGTCGAAGAAGACGATGCGCTTGTTGTTGCCGAAGCCGGTGAAATAGGCGTTGCCGTGGCTGGAGCGCTTGGAGCCGTCCATGACGAACAGGCCGCTGGACCGGAAGCCGCAGCGGGACAATAGGGCTTCGATGCGAGTCTTCATCTCGCCTTCGCCCAGGGGGGAGAATTTATTGAAGAGCGGGGCGATCCAGGTGGGATAGATGAAGTGGATGGACAGCGAGAAGACGCACCAGAAAATCCACACGTACAGCCACCATAGACTGCCCAGGTTGCCCATCAGCCAGAGTACCGCGAGCAGCACGGGAACCCCGATCGCGCCGGCGAGCAGGGACTGCTTGGCGAAATCGGAGAAGAAGAGCCCGAGGGTCATGCGATTGAAACCGAAGCGCTCCTCGATCACAAATTGCCGGTAAAGGGCAAAGGGCAGGTCGGCAACCGACTGGATGGCCAGAACGCTGAAAATGAGCGCCAAT
Organism: Rhodocyclaceae bacterium; assembly: GCA_035345935.1. GTDB lineage: Bacteria > Pseudomonadota > Gammaproteobacteria > Burkholderiales > Rhodocyclaceae > SSSZ01. Next base: position 21,878 of record DAORDK010000005.1, read on the forward strand.
CCATAGGCATGGCCGGAGAGCATGCCTCCCCACAGGCGGTCCAGGGCGGCGAGGCCGCCCCCCAGGGTGAGCAGGAGCAGGAGCGCGCCGTCGGCCATCGCCGCGACCATGCCCCAGCGCGTCTTGGCAACGGTGTAGGCGGCCGCCTTGCGGTGGGCTTCGAGGCTGATGCGGCCTGCGAACTGGGCGGGAACCGCATCGGCATGGCGGCCGACATGGCTCGCCTGACGGGCGGCCAGCCATAGTCGCAGGACCAGCGTGGCGACGAAGGCGGCGAGAAAAAGGGTGGTGACGGCGGCAGGGGAAAGGGTGTCAGTCATCGAGCTATGCGACAATGAAAACTTTGGCAAAAGAAGCGACGCATTATATGGCAGGCAATGCGAACAACCTCGTCTGGCTGGACATGGAAATGACCGGTCTCGATCCCGACCGCGACCGCGTCATCGAACTGGCCATCGTGGTGACCGATTCCGACCTGCGGCTGGTGGCGGAGTCCCCGACCTGGGCCGTGCACCAGAGCGACGCCGTACTGGCCGCCATGGACGATTGGAACCAGAAAACCCACGGACGTTCCGGACTCATCGATCGGGTGCGGGAATCGGTCCTCGACGAAGCCCGGGTGGCCGCCGAAGCGCTGGAATTCCTGCGCAAGTACTCCTCAGCCGGCCATTCCCCGATGTGCGGCAATTCCATCTGCCAGGATCGCCGATTCATGGCCCGCCACATGCCCGAACTCGAATCCTTCTTTCACTACCGCAATCTGGACGTCAGCACCCTCAAGGAGTTGTGCAAACGCTGGGTTCCGGAGGTCTACAAGGGCTTCAAGAAAAAGAGCCGGCACACGGCGCTGGCAGACATCTACGAGTCCATCGACGAACTGAAGTACTACCGGGAACACTTTCTACGAATGCAGGCTCAGGCCCCACTTTCGGACAATTCTGGTCACGAGCCCGCCGTGGGATGAACGACTGCGCGTCGGTTGCCGAAGCAAACGAAAACGCCCGCCCGGAAACCGGGCGGGCGCGCTGAACTGCAGTGGTGCCAATCAGGCCACGTTTTGCTTGCGACGGCTGAAGCCGAGCAGACCAAACAGGCCCAAACCCAGAAGGGCGACGGATGCGGGTTCGGGAACTTCAACGGCATCGGTGATCAGCAGCAGGTGCGGATCGACGCAGGCGTAGCCCGTATCGCTACGGCCACCGGAAATGTTGGCGTTGCCGTAGATGGACTCAAAATTCCCCTGGGCAGTCGCAACGTTCGTGCCGCACGTGCCGCCGAAATACCAACTGCCCTTGGCAGAGCCGGTATCAAAAGAGATACCGATGTCGTAGCGGTGATTGGCTTCGAAGGTGAACGAGAGCAGGTCCGAATAGATGTAATCCAGAGAACTCGTCGCGCTGAAGAACTTGGTCTGGGAAAACAGCAGATTGTTACCGACGGGAGCCCAGTCGACGCTGCCGATCGTGCCACTCAGTTGGCTATCCCAGATGCCGAAGGTCACGTTCATGTCGTTGAGCAACTGGTAACGTACGGCGATCTGATTGATCGACGTGCTCGCGAGGCTATTGATGACGGTACCAAACGTCACTGAGGCGCCGCGAGTTTCCTCGACGTAGCCGGGCCCACCCGTACCAGCACCGAAGTTATCGAAAATGATAGCGGCCTGGGCGAGTGTCGACGCACAGGCAAGGGAAACGGCTAAGGCCAGAGTCTTGGCTTGAATACGGGCGGCGGAGTTCATGGTGATTCCAGAAGTTGATTGATGACTCTCGCCATTAAGCAGCTTTTATGCCATTAAAAAATTTTTTTATTAAACAATATTTTGTGTGAATTTGCGCGGTCTGATTCAAGGCGGCTGTAAGGAATGTCGACAGTAAGAACCAGGCGTTTTTTAAGAGGATGGTCCCGTGGGGTGAGCCCGCCGCTGCTGAAAGTGCTTGGTGGCAGGGCGAAGATACTCGCGAGATTGGCCTGGGGCGCGATACGCGGCGCAAGCTTGGTTGTCCACACAAATCAAGCGGTCGGCTCCGGAAACTAAAATTGCTCATCTCGCCGGTAAAGGCGGAACTTCTCCCGGCGTTCGCCCGGGCGATTTCCCTCCCACACCAGATCCCAGCGCCCCTTGGGGGCGGCGAGTTCCTGGCGGCTGTTGCCCTGGACGACCAGCCATTTGCACAGGCGACCTGCCGGGCTCGTCGAGGACAAGGGTTCGAGACCGGCGAAATAGGCAAACGAGGCGCGCTGCGTTCCGTTGAGTCCCCGCTCGGCCAGGCACTCAGCCCGGTCCGATAACTGATGCGCCACCGCTTCGGCGACCGGCCGGTAACTCTTGCCGTAATCGAACCAGGGCAGCAGCAGGGCGATGGCCAGCAGCCAGAGCGTCGTGAAGCCCATGGTCCAGTGGGTCAGGCTGCGGTAGGGCGAGCGCGGCGCGGTGACGATAAGCCATAACCACCACGCGGTCGCCACGCCGGCGATCAGCACCGCCAGGAAATCGAATTGGCCGGTGAATCCGGGTCGCAGGACCACCACGCGCTTCGCCAGGCGTTCAGGCCAGCCCAGGGCCATGGCCGACCAGGCCACCCAAACCACTGCCGCGAAGAAGGTGAAGGTCATCATCGCGAAGGAATCGAAGGCGTTGGCGGCTCCCCGCCGCAGGCTCAGGGCGCCCGGGGTTGCCAGCAGGGCAAGGGGGGGCAGCAGCAAAAGCGCGGGTACCTCCTTGGGGCGATAGCTCACCGCCAGCATGGCCAGGGTGAGCAGGAGAAAGACCAGCGGCAGGGACTGCGGACGATCGGCCAGGGACTTGCGCCGGATCCAGAGTGCCCAAAGCGCGATGGGGGTGACCGGAAAGGCGAACCAGGGAAGGTGCGCGAGGTAGGTCGCAGCGCCGAGCAAGGGTGACGTGCCGGCCGTAAGCTGGAGGGTCTCGGCGGCGATCCAGCCGGCAAAACGGTCAGGCTCCAGGGCTTGCAGGAGAAGCGGCCAGGGCAGCGCCAGGCAGACTCCGACGGGCAGTGCTACGGCGAGGGTGACCGCCAGCGGCCGGCGCTCGGGATACAGGGCCAGCACCGCGGGACCGGCGGCCAGCAAGGGGAGAGTCGGTGCGATTCCGGCACCCAGCAAGCAGGCGGCCAGCGAGGCACCGTAGAACACTCCCGCGAGCCGCGGCTTGCGGGGGCTGGCGGCCAGGGCCCCCAGGGTGCCGCAGTACGCCGCCAGGGCGACCAGCATGGGCTGCGCATCGTGGGCGTTCAGCAAGAGTCCGCCGCATCCCGCCAGCAGCATCGGACTTGCGGCGGCCGATCCCTGGCCGTAGAGCTCGCGGCCGGAGTAATAGATCCCGGTGAGGGCCAGGGCGACCCAAATGCCACTGGCGAAACGGATGGCATCGTGCAGGGGCAGGAGGCTGCCGAGCAATTTGCCGGTCAGGGCCGCGCTCCAGTAGTAGAGCGGAGGTTCGTCGAAGGCGCGACCCGCCAGATCCGGCGAAAGCCAGTCGCTGTAGGTCAGGATGTGCCAGGCGGTGCCAATATGGATGGCATCCTCGCCCTTCCAGGGGTCGCGACCGAAAAGACCGGCGACCACATAGAAGACGAGCATCCCGGCGAGCATCCATCCCGAAGGAGGGAGGCGGACGCCGCGGCGCAGGGTGTCGAGGAGTGGGGGCACGGGGGGTTAAACGAAAAAGGCAGCCCAGGGGCTGCCTTTCCGGGATCCGGTGTTGGCCTGCTCAGGCAGCCTTGCCGCGCATCGAACCGAATTTCTGATTGAATTTCTCGACCCGGCCGGCGGTGTCGACGATCTTCTGCTTGCCGGTATAGAAGGGATGGCAGGCGGAGCAGACTTCCACGTGCAGGGGCTTCTTCATGGTCGAGCGGGTGGAGAAGGTGTTGCCGCAGGAGCAGGTCACCTGGATTTCGTTGTAGTCGGGATGGATGCCGGCTTTCATGTTCAGTCCTTTAGTCTAGCGAACGGCGGATGTGGCCAATCTGGGAAACTTGCAATTATCTTGAATTGCGTGGCCGCTTGCAAGAGGATTCTTGGCAGCCTGCTCCCCCGCGACCGGCGGCGTATCCCCCCTCGGTTATAATGCCCCGTTTCCCAGCACCGCTTTCCGTTCCCGATGACCGCTATCCTTTGCCTCAAGGGCGATTCAGCCCTTTCTGCCTTCCGCCTGCAACGTCTGCAAGACCGCTTGAAGGCGGCGGTGGGCGAGGTCAGCGGAGTGGCTGCCGACTACTGGCATGTGACGGCATTGCGGCGCGCCCTGGCGGAAGACGAGCGCCGGCGCCTGGGCGCGCTGTTGGAAGAGCGCGAAGCCGGAGGCGAGGCGGGAGAGTTGTTTCTGGTGGTGCCGCGCATCGGCACCATCTCCCCCTGGTCGTCGAAAGCTACCGACATCGCTTGGAACTGCGGCCTGGAGGCGGTGGAGCGCATCGAGCGGGGCATCGCCTACCGAGTGACCCTGGCGGGCGGCCGGGCGCTTACCGGCGACGAGCGGCGTGCCCTATCCGCACTGCTGCACGATCGGATGACCGAAGCCGTGCTGGGCAGTTTCGACGCCGCCCAGGAGTTGTTCCGCCACTTTGCGCCGCGGCCGCTGGCCTCGGTGGACGTGCTGGCCGGCGGCCGGCCGGCTCTGGTGGAGGCCAATGGTAGCCTGGGCCTGGCGCTGTCGGAAGACGAGATCGATTATCTTCTCGATATTTTCGTCAAGGCCGGGCGCAACCCCACCGACGTCGAATTGATGATGTTCGCCCAGGCCAATTCGGAACACTGCCGCCACAAGATTTTCAACGCCTCCTGGGTCATCGACGGCGAGCCCCGGAACAAGACCCTGTTCGGCATGATCCGCGAGACCCATCAGGCCCACCCGAAGGGCACCGTGATGGCCTACTCCGACAATGCCTCGATCATCGAAGGCGCCGAGGTGCCGCGCTTCTATCCGGGTCCGGACGGCACCTACGGCTACCGGCAGGAGCTGACCCACATCCTGACCAAGGTGGAGACCCATAACCACCCCACCGCCATTTCACCCTTCCCGGGCGCCTCCACCGGCTCGGGCGGCGAAATCCGCGACGAGGGAGCCACCGGCCGCGGTTCCAAGCCCAAGGCTGGCTTGTGCGGTTTCTCGGTGTCCAACCTCAATCTGCCGGAGGCGCCGCAACCCTGGGAGCGGCCCTACGGGCGGCCGTCGCGGATCGCCTCGGCCCTGGACATCATGATCGAGGGGCCCATCGGCGCCGCGGCCTTCAACAACGAATTCGGCCGCCCCAACCTGGCCGGGTATTTCCGGACCTTTGAGCAGGCGGTGGGCGATTCCGTACGCGGCTATCACAAGCCGATCATGATCGCCGGCGGCATCGGCAGCATCCAGGCCGAGCAGTCCTTCAAAGTGGCGACCTTTCCGCCCGGTACCTGCTTCGTCCAGCTCGGCGGGCCGGGAATGCTCATCGGCCTGGGAGGTGGGGCCGCGTCGTCGATGAGCGCCGGGGTCAATACCGAGGATCTCGACTTTGCATCGGTGCAGCGGGGCAATCCGGAAATCCAGCGCCGCGCCCAGGAGGTCATCGACCGCTGCTGGCAGATGGGCAGCCCCAAAGGGGACGGATCGCAACCGGGAGACGGCAACCCCATCCTGTCGGTCCACGACGTGGGCGCCGGCGGGGTCTCCAATGCCCTGCCGGAGCTGGCCCATTCCGGTGGCGTCGGCGCCCGTTTCGAGTTGCGTCGGGTGCCCATCGAGGAGCCCGGCATGTCGCCGGCGGAAATCTGGTCCAACGAATCCCAGGAGCGCTACGTCCTCGCCCTGCCTCCGGGGCGCATCGCCGAATTCGCCGCCCTCTGCGCCCGGGAGCGCTGTCCCTTCGCGGTGGTCGGCGAGGCCACCGCCGACGGCCACCTGACGGTCACCGACGCTCATTTCGGGGTCAATCCGGTGGATATGGAAATGGAGGCGCTGCTCGGCAAGCCGCCACGCATGACCCGGGACGTCGCCAGCCTGCCGCCGCTTTTCGTCCCCTTCGATGCCGCTGCCCTGGAACTGAAGGAGGCGGCCTATCGGGTGTTGCGCTTGCCCACGGTGGCCGACAAGACCTTCCTGATATCGATTGGCGACCGCTCGGTGGGCGGCATGACCGCCCGCGACCAGATGATCGGTCCCTGGCAGGTGCCGGTGGCCGATGTGGCGGTAACCACCATGGCCTACCAGGGCTTCCTCGGCGAAGCCTTCGCCCTCGGCGAACGGACTCCGGTGGCGGTCCTCGACGCCCCGGCCTCGGGCCGCATGGCGGTGGGGGAGGCGATCACCAACCTGGCTGCCGCCGACGTGGGCGAGCTGGGCCGGGTCAAACTCTCCGCCAACTGGATGGCGCCCTGCGGCGTTCCCGGCGAAGATGCGCGGCTCTATGCCACCGTCGCTGCCGTGTCCGACCTGTGCAAGGCCCTCGGCGTGTCGATTCCTGTCGGCAAGGATTCGCTGTCCATGCGGACCGCCTGGGAGGAGGACGGTGAGAAGAAGCAGGTGGTGTCCCCCCTTTCGCTGATCGTCACCGCCTTTGCTCCGGTTGACGACGTGCGCCGCACGTTGACGCCCCAGTTGCGCACCGACTGCGGTGAAAGCGAACTGCTCCTCCTCGATCTGGGTAAGAACCGCCTCGGGGGCTCGGCCCTCGCCCAGGTCTATAACGCCACCGGCAGCGATGCCCCGGACTTGGACGATCCCACCCGCCTGAAGGGCCTCTTCGATGCCGTCCAGCGGCTCAAGCGCGAAGGGCTGGTGCTGGCCTACCATGACCGTTCCGACGGCGGACTGTTCGCCGCCGCCTGCGAAATGGCCTTCGCCGGCCACTGCGGCGTCACCCTGGACCTGGACGGCCTGTGCTACGACCCCCTGCTTCACGACGTCGATGGCAACGAGAAAAAGCCCGACCTGCTGGGCGGCCGCTCCTTCGAACTTCTGGTCCGCGCCCTCTTCAACGAGGAACTGGGCGCCCTGATCCAGACCCGCCGTGCCGACCGGGAGCGCATCACCCCGGTGCTGCGCGCCTGCGGGGTGACTTACCACTTTGTCGGCCACCCCAATACCGCCGACGAAATCCGGGTGGTGAGAAATGCCCGCAAGGTCCTCCGGGAGACCCGGGTGGACCTGCACCGGGCCTGGTCCGAGACCAGCTACCGCATGCAGGCCCGGCGGGACAATCCGGTCTGCGCCCAACAGGAATACGATCGCCTGCTCGACGTCGGCGATCCGGGCCTCTCGCCCCGGCTCGGTTACGATCCGGCAGACGATATCTCGGCCGCCTACATCGCCATCGGTCACCGTCCGCCCATGGCCATTCTGCGGGAACAGGGGGTCAACAGCCATTACGAAATGGCCGCCGCCTTCGACCGCGCCGGGTTCAAGGCGGTGGACGTCCATATGAGCGATCTCCTGGCCGGCCGCGTGCGCCTGAAAGACTTCAAGGGACTGGTCGCCTGCGGCGGATTCTCCTACGGCGACGTCCTGGGCGCCGGCCTGGGCTGGGCGCGGACCATCCTCATGCATGGCGGCTGCCGCGACGAATTTGCCGCCTTCTTCGATCGCGGCGATACCTTCGCCCTGGGCGTCTGCAATGGCTGCCAGATGATGAGCGCCCTCAAGGACCTCATCCCCGGTGCCCGGCATTGGCCGGCCTTCCGGCGCAACACCGTCGAGCAATTCGAGGCCCGCTTCGTGCTGACCGAGGTGCTCGGATCGCCCTCCCTTTTCTTCGCCGGCATGGAGGGCTCGCGCATTCCCATCGTCGTCTCCCATGGCGAGGGGCGAGCGGTATTCGAAACGCCGGAGGATCACGCCAAGGCGCTGGCGGCACTGCGCTACGTCGATCACCGCGGGGAAGCCACCGAAATCTACCCGTACAATCCCAACGGCTCCCCCGGCGGCGTCACCGCCGTCACGACCCAGGACGGGCGCTTCACAGTAATGATGCCCCACCCCGAGCGGGTCTTCCGCACCGTCCAGATGTCCTGGCACCCGGCCGAGTGGGGTGAAGATTCCCCGTGGATGCGGATGTTCAGGAATGCCCGCCGCTGGGTAGGATAAGACGTCCCTTCCTACCCGCCCCCCAGACCGGGGGACAGTGAAGGGGCCGCAGAGACACTAGGTCGTGGCATCGATCCGAATCTTGGGATCCTGGAGCGAGAGTTCCCGTCCGTCTTCCGCCATCCATAGGAAACAGGGCTGCATTGCAGTTTGGGGCAGCTTGGGACTGACCAGGGCTCTTCGTCCGCGTACGCCACCGACAGGGGGACCCCAGGGGATGTCAGGAAAGGTTCGCGTAGCGGCGGATGCAGCGGGCGTCGGCAATAGGCCGGAATCCGAATTCATCGGTGAGAGAGGGCACACGGTGCGGACGGGCCGGCCAGGCGATGGCCGTAGGATCGACGGCGCCGGGAGGCTAGGTCATCGACCCCGCATAGACCTCGGCAATCAATTGATCGCGCAGGGCGATTGCCGTGCGGCCATCCGGAAAGATTGCGAAAACGCCTTTTCCGTTGGAGTAAACCACGGTCCCGTCTGCGGCAAGGTCGTAGGACGCGACATTGGTCGCGAGAATCGACTCGTCGCCCTGCTGCGTCCGCCGGACGAGAACCCATGAACTCGGGACAAGTGAGGGCACGCCATAGACCGGTCGCTCGTTCCGGAGTGCCTTTTCGGCATCCACGCGGCGCCCTTGCAGGAGGACTGATTTCAGGTCGGCTTGGACGGAAGGTCCGGTCGAAGTGGTCAGCGGCTTTCGGGTATAGGTCAGGGAGAAGAAGTTGAGGTAGTGGAAAAGCGCCCGGAGGAGACGAAACGGGAAGAGCAGCGTGTCCAACAGCAGGTTGGTCGCGCCGTAACGCGGGGATTCGTAAGGACGTCGGATAAATAGAAGGTTGCCTTGGCGGTCGACCTTGGGCTTCAGACAGTCGTGACCCGGCTGATCCAGCACAGGCACGACTTTCCCCGTGTCCATCTGCAGCATCTGAATACTCGAGTAGCCGATTGCCTGGACAAACCCGCGCTCGTCTCGCGCCAAGCCTGCCGATTGGAACAGCAGGCGCTGGGGGGCGCTGGGAATCCAGGCTGGCGCACTGTCGATGGTGTCGCCGCCCGTTATCTCCCGGAGCTGGCTGCCATCGCGGTCAAAAATGACCAGATTGGAAATGCCGTCGCTCAGGCTGGAAGACGCCGCAAATCGGCCTCCGTCGGGCGAGAGGCTCAGGTCGCTCAGCTTGAGATTCTGCCGCAGCAGGATGCGCTGCTCGCGTTCGCCTTGGGCATCCTTGCAAAAGAGGCCGCCTACCGTGTCATCCCTTAGGAAGTAGTACAGGCTTCCATCGTCGCCATAGGTCGCCGAGGTGGCGAGGATGGGTTGATCCAGCGAGTCGAAGCTGCGGGTGCCTCCTCCCGCTGCGACGCGGAAACTTGTCCCTTCCTTCCAGCTGTGGCGTTCCTTGCTACGCTCGCGCCGATCGACTGCCTCCTGTGCGTAGGGGCTGTGCAGTTGATTGATGGCCCCTTCCCTGGTACGCAGGAAAAGCAAGCCGCCGGAGAGAAAGGCGAAATCGCGCTCGACGGCCTCGTCCATTGCCGGGGACGAGGTGCCGCCTTTTCCGGAGGCCGCGGTGAACGCGCGATAGAGGAAATACAGCACGACTGCCAGAAGTAGTGCGCCGACCAGCAAATGCATACTCGACTCCCTTGAGGAACCTGGAGCGACAGGGATACTCAACGACCGCCCGAATCCGGCGGTTTCGAATGGATGATGCGCATTATATCGGCATAGCGATGCCGGTGGATCGGCATGCCCGACGTTAGGACGTACCCGCCAGGGCTGCTTTCAGGGCGTCGGCGACCGCGCCAGCGAGGTGGGCGATTTCCTCTTCGCCGACAACATAGGGCGGCATCACATACACCGTATTCCCAATGGGTCTGACCAGGGCCGAACGGTCCAGGGCCGCGCGGTAGAAGCGGCGGGAGAACCAGGGGTCGGAGGTCTCCACGTCGAAGGCGAGTATCAGGCCGCGCTGGCGCAGGTGGCGGATCCTTTCGTGATCGGCGAGGGGGGCAAAGCAGGCTGACAGCCTTTCGGCGCGCCCGCGATTGGCGGCGAGCACATCGTCTTCGGCGAAGAGGTCCAGGGTGGCGAGGGCCGCCCGGCAGGCCAGGGGGTTGCCGGTATACGAATGGGAGTGGAGGAAGCCTCGGGCGACGCTGTCATCCAGGAAGGCGCCGTAAAGGGTGTCGGTGGACAGGACCACCGACAGAGGCAGGTAGCCGCCGGAGATGCCTTTCGACAGACACAGGAGATCGGGCCGGATGCCAGCTTGTTCATGGGCGAAAAAGGTGCCGGTGCGCCCGCAGCCGACCGCGATTTCGTCGCAGATGAGATGGACGGCGTGGCGGTTGCAAAGTCCGCGGGCCAGCCGCAGATATTCCGGATCGTACATGGCCATGCCGGCTGCGCCCTGGACCAGGGGTTCGACGATGAGGGCGGCGATACGATCGCCGCGAGCTTCGAGCTGGGCTTCCAGAGCGGCCGCGGCACGGCGGGCGACGTCGGCGGGGGATTCGCCGGGCGCCCCCTGCCGGAAATCGGGGGAAGGGACGACGTTCGCCGCGCGCACCAGGGGAGCGTAGGCGTCCTTGAAGAGGGCGACGTCGGTGACCGCCAGGGCGCCGACGGTTTCGCCGTGGTAGCTGCCGGCGAGGCAGAGGAATTCGCGCTTGTCGGCCCGTCCGCAGTTCTGCCAGTAGTGGAAGCTCATCTTGAGGGCGATTTCCGTCGCCGAGGCCCCGTCGGAAGCGTAGAAGGCATGGCCGAGGGCGCCGCCGGTGAGGGCCGAGAGACGCTCGGAAAGTTCCACTACCGGCTGGTGGGTGAAGCCGGCGAGCATGACGTGTTCGAGGGTTTCGAGTTGAGCCCTCAGGGCAGCGTTGATACGCGGATGGGCGTGGCCGAAGAGGTTGGTCCACCAGGAACTGATTCCGTCCAGATAGCGCCGGCCCTCGAAGTCGTAAAGCCAGGGGCCTTTGCCGCGGGCGATGGGGATCAGAGGTAGGAAGCCCGGCTGGTCCGGCCACGCGTGGTGCTGCATCTGGGTACAGGGGTGCCAGACGGCGGATCGGCTGCGGGCCAGCCAGGCCTCGTTGGCGCCCGGACCGGATTTCATGACCGGAAACTCAGCGAAGGGCGTAGTCGCGGATCAATGCAGCACCTGGGAGCTGGCGGCCGGCTGTTCGGGCATCTCGGCATGGACCAGTTCGCCTTCCGGATTGGGGTACATGGGGGCGCCGCAATCGTCGCAGAATTCCATGGGGAAGCGGTGATCGTGGATCACCACGTCCTTGACTCCGCACTCCCGCAGGACGGTTTCGATTTCTCCCTGGGCATCGCTTGCCTCGTCCTCGGCACCGAGCAGCGGCCAGACCACGCCATGCCAGATGTCCTCCTTGTCCCGCGGGCCGAACCCGACCCGGAACTCCTCCAGGCGGCGGTCGTAGCAGGGGCCGACCACCGCGCGCAGGTCGGCGGGGGTGATGCCCTGGACCGTCTGCAGGAACGCCACCGACGCCTTCACCGAATAGGGGCGGGAAGCGCGGTCGGCTTGCCGGCAGGCGGAATGGTAGGCGTCGGCGAGCAGCGGCTGCCAGGCGCAACCGGTCAGCAGCGGTTCCAGGCTGGGACTGCCTTGGCGTATCCATTCCTTGAGGGCGACTTCCTTGCTGCCATCCTTTTCGTTCCAGCGGAAGACCGGCCGTCCAGGTGGCAGGACGACGGCGCCGACAAGGTAGCGGACGTCGGAAAGGAAACGGTTGGTCTCGGGCAGGTTGGCGGTGTCGATGGCCAGCGGTTTCCCTTCCAGGGCAGCCAGGCCCAGTTCCCGGGTGAGTTGCCAGGTGTCGCAGAAACTGCGCGGGAGCTGATCGGGGCTGAAAAGGTAATCGGCCAGGGCGATCCGGGTATCGCTGGCGAAGACGTGGGCGCCGAGTTGCACGGCCACCGTTTCGGTGGTGCTGCGGGGCAGGGTGCCCGAAGAAATCGAGAATCGGGACCAGGCGAGTATGGGTGCCGCAAAAAGGAGGACGTCCAAGGACTGGCCGCCGACCTCGAGCCGGGTGGTTTCGGCGCGGGATTCGACCATGTCGGCAAGTTCGTCATGGGCGCGGGGATTGAGGTCGAACAGGCGGTCCAGGGCGCTGTTGAGATCGTCTTCGGCGCCATGGCGCAGCATGTTCTCGACGAGTTCGGCAAGCTGGCGCTCCCAATAGGCATCCTCCAGCTTACCGCCGGATTCCGACAGCCCGGCGGCCAGGCGTTGCAATTCGGCCGCATCGCGGGAGATGCGGTCGCGGGAACCAAAGCGGGTGCGTTTCATGGGATGAACTCGTGGTGATCAAGCCAGGATTTTAGCAAGCCGGGCCGCCTGAGGCCGAACCGCTTGCGGTTTTGTGCCAAAATTCGGCCCATGAATTCCGCTTTCGGCTCCTATCGCGCTCCCCGGACCATCGCTCTGGTCGGGAAGTACCACAGCCTCGAAATCGCCGAGTCCTTGCGCAGGCTGGCGGAGTATCTCCATGAGCGCGGCATTTCGGTATTCGTCGAACGGGAGACGGCCGGTCACGTGGGGCGTCAGGTTGATCTGTCGCGTTGGGTGACCTGCGGGTTCAACGACATCGGAGCCCATGCCGATCTTGCCATCGTTCTCGGCGGGGACGGGACCATGCTCAACGCCGCCCGCCGGCTGGCGCGCTACCGGGTGCCCCTGGTGGGGGTCAACCAGGGGCGTCTCGGATTCATGACCGACATCGCCAGAAGCGACATGCTGACCTGCATGGACGATCTCCTGGACGGCCGCTTCCTGCCCGAAACCCGCATGCTCCTGGATGCCGAAGTGCTCCGCAACGGCCGCGAGGTGGCGGCCAACCTGGCGCTGAACGACCTGGTGGTCGATAAGGGGGCCATCGGCCGGATGATCGAAATGGAGCTCTTCATCGATGGGGAATTCATCTACAACCTGCGTTCGGACGGGCTGATCGTTTCCACTCCGACCGGCTCGACGGCGTATGCCTTGTCTGCGGGGGGGCCCATTCTCCATCCCACGCTGACCGGCATTGCCCTGGTTCCCCTGTGTCCCCACGCCCTGACCAACCGTCCCGTGGTGGTAAACGACAAGGCCGAAATCGAGCTGCGCATCACTTTCGCCGACGATCCCCGGGTGCACTTCGACGGCCAGGTGACCCTCGATCTGCAGAAGGACGATTGCGTGCGCCTGCGGCGGTCCGAATACTCGATCTGCTTTCTGCATCCGCCGGGATACAGCTACTTTGCCATGTTGCGCCAGAAACTCCAGTGGAGTGAGCGGCCGCGGGGGCATTGATGCTGCGCCGTCTCACCCTGCGGGATTTCGTCATTGTCGATCGGCTGGAACTCGATTTTTCGACCGGTTTCGGTGCTCTGACCGGAGAGACCGGAGCCGGGAAGTCCATCCTCGTCGATGCCCTGGCATTGGCGCTGGGAGATCGGGGCGACGCGTCCGTGGTGCGGGCTGGCTGCGACAAGGCCGAAATCGCGGCCGCCTTCGATATTGCGGCCCTGGCCGGCATTCGGGATTGGTTGGCTGCCAACGACCTGGAAGGGGAGGACGAGCTGCTCCTGCGGCGGGTCATCGACTCGGGTGGGCGCTCGCGGGCCTACATCAACGGTTCGCCCGCTACCGTCCAGCAGTTGCGCGAGGTGGGCGAGAGTCTGGTCGATATCCACGGTCAACACGCCCATCAGTCGCTTCTGCGGGCCGATGCCCAGCGCGCGCTGCTCGATGGCCACGCCGGGCAGTCGGACCTGGCCTCCGCGACTGCCGCTGCCTTCCGGGCCTGGCGCGAGGCGGAAGCAGCCCTCAAGACCGCGGTCACGGGTGGCGAGGCAGTGAGCCGCGAGCGCGAGCAATTGGAATGGCAATTGCGCGAGCTCGAGGGTTTGGGCTTTACCCAGGAGGAATGGGCGGCGCTGGAGTCCGAGCATCGCCGCCTCGCGCATTCGGCTGGATTGCTGGAGGGTGCCCAGTTTGCTTTGGCGGTTCTCGCGGACGGCGATGGGGCCTGCGCCGGCTCGGTCGATTCGGTGGCTGGACGGCTCGCCGATCTGGCGGACTATGACCCGGCGCTGGCGGAAATCGTCAGCCTTGTGGAATCGGCGCAGGCGGAACTCGGGGAGGCAGTTTCCCTGTTGCGTCGCTACGCCGATCGGGTCGATCTCGATCCCGGCAGGTTGGCAGAGGTCGAAGGGCGAATCGAAGCGATCCATGGTGCGGCTCGCAAGTTCCGGGTGCGTCCGGAGGACCTGGGCGGGCTTTTGGTTTCCTGGCGAGAGCGTCTTCTGGAAATCGGCGATGCCGGCGACCTCGGCGCCCTGGAAAGGCGCGTTGAAACGGCGCGCAATGACTACTGCGGGAAGGCAGAGCGCCTCTCGGAGGGTAGGCGGCAGGCTGCCACCACGCTGGCAGCGGCGGTCACCGAGTTGATGGCGGAACTCGCCCTGGCGGCCGGTCGCCTGGAAATCGCCCTGCTCCCTGGGGAGCCGGCGGCGTACGGCGTGGAGCAAGTGGAATTTCGCGTGGCCGGATTGGCAGGTGCCGAGCCGCGGGCTTTGGCCAAAGTGGCCTCGGGAGGGGAGCTCTCCCGGATCAGCCTGGCCATCCAGGTGGTGACCTCCCGTTCGGCCAGCGTCCCCACCCTGGTTTTCGACGAGGTGGACGTGGGGATCGGGGGAGGGGTCGCGGAAATCGTCGGCCGTCTGCTGGCCGAACTCGGGCAGGAGCGCCAGGTGCTCTGCGTCACCCACCTGCCCCAGGTGGCTGCCCGGGCGGAATGGCAGTGGCAGGTCAGCAAGACCAGCCGCGAGGGCATGGTGTTGAGCAGCATTGCCGCCCTCGATCCTGAGGCCCGGGTGGGCGAAATTGCGCGCATGCTGGGAGGCGTCGAAATCACCGACATCACGCGCCGCCACGCCCGGGAATTGCTTGGGATCTGAAGCTCAGAAAAGCCGACTGGCAGCCACAACGGCCAGGGCAAGGAAGAGCGTGCCGCTGACCCGGTGGATCCAGACCAGGGGGAGCCGGCGGAGCAATTTGCGGCCGGCGAGAATTCCCAACAGGGACGTTGTGGCGAGGGCCAGCGTCGCTCCTGCCCAGACCGCATCGGCGGAGACAGTGCTACTGAGGCCGGCGACGGCAATCTGAGTCTTGTCGCCGAATTCGGCAAGAAAGATGAGCACAAAAGTGGTGGCAAAGACGCTGTGTCCCGGCTTTTCCGCAACGGTCTCGTCGTCCTCTTCTTCCGAGTAACGTAGGGCATGCCAGCCGAAGACCGCGAAAAGGAGCGCTACCGCCCCGGCGACGACCTCCTCGGGCAGCCAGGCGGCGACCGCTGCACCGAACAGGACCGCCAGGGCATTGAGGAGGGCAAAGGCGACAATGGCTCCTGCGGCAACCGGTAATCCGCGATGGCGGGCGGCCAGGGTCATGCACACGAGCTGGCTCTTGTCGCCCATTTCCGCCAAGGCGATCAAGAGGTAGGCCGCGCCAGCCGAAGTCAGCCAGGCCCCTTCACCGGCGCTTCCCACCACTGTCGGTCCTTACTCCCTGGGTTTGGCGCCGGCGTTGCGGGTAGGACAGTCGGCCTTGTTGCAGTGGGCGTAAAGATACAGAGCGTGCTCCTGGATGGAGAAGCCGCGCTCGGCGGCAATCTGGTTCTGCCGGCGCTCGATCTCGGGATCGTAGAATTCCTCGACCCGGCCGCAGTCGATGCACACCAGGTGGTCGTGGTGCTTGCCGGCATTGATTTCGAAGACTGCCTTGCCCGACTCGAAGAAGTGCCGTTCGAGCAGCCCGGCCTGCTCGAATTGGGTCAGCACCCGATAAACGGTCGCCAAACCGATGTCCATGCCTTCCGCGATGAGCGCTCGATAGACGTCTTCCGCAGTCATGTGGCGGATGCTGCTCTTCTCGAACAACTCCAGGATCTTGAGGCGGGGGAAAGTCGCCTTGAGCCCCATATTCTTGAGGCTTTGGGGATCGCTCATCGTGCTTTTTCCAGTGGCGGCAGGGCCGGAGGGGCGGTTGATTTCGGGTATGATAGTACGCTTCGGCAACATTCTAGAAATCCCTTCTTTTCGTCCATGCGATCCCAAATCCGCTTGATCGTCGGTGCGGCCTGTCTTTGGCTGGCTGCTTGCTCGAATGTTCCCCGGATCGTCACGGAGTACCGGATTGACGTGCAGCAGGGCAACGTCCTCACCCAGGACATGGTGTCCCAGCTCAAGCCTGGCCAAACCCGGGACCAGGTGAGATTCATCCTGGGAACCCCCCTGTTGGCGGACGTTTTCCACGCCCAGCGTTGGGATTACGTCTATCGGCTCCAGAACGGGCGTACCAATGCTGTCGAAACCCGCAAGTTTTCGGTATTCTTCAACGCTGATGGGCGTCTGGAGCGGGTTTCCGGGGATGTCGAGGTTGCCGAGGCAGCCGATCTGACGGCTCCGGTCGCCAACAGCCGGGTGATCGATCTGGGGGCGCTGCCGGCCGATGCCGAAGGCAAGCCGCTTCCACCCGTGGAAGAGAAGGGCTTCTTCGGCCGCATGCTCGAAAAAGTGGGTTTATAACCAGCGAGGCAAGACATGAAGGGACTGCGTATCGGCATCGTCGGTGCCGGGGGCCGTATGGGACGGATGCTGATCGAGGCGGTCCTCAAGGATGGCGAAGCGATCCTGGCTGCGGCGGTCGATCTCCCGGGCAGCCCCCACCTGGGGCGGCCCGCCGGCGAACTGGCCGGGTTGCCCGGAGGGGCGCCGATCAGCGACGATCTGAAGTCCGCCCTGGCCTCTTGCGATTGTCTGATCGATTTCACGCGCCCCGAGGGCACCCTTCAGCACTTGGCCCTCTGCGCGAGCCAGGGCGTTGCGATGGTGATCGGCACGACGGGCTTCGATGCCGCGGGCAAGGCGGCCATTGCCGCCGCCGCCGAGCGCATTCCCATCGTTTTCGCGCCCAACATGGCGGTCGGCGTGAACGTCGTCTTCCGGCTCCTGGACGTGGCGGCCCGCATCCTGAATCAGGGCTATGACGTGGAAATCGTCGAAGCCCATCACCGGATGAAGGTGGATGCCCCTTCGGGCACTGCGCTGCGTATGGGCGAGGTCGTTGCGGCGGCGCTGGGGAGGGATTTGCGCGAGTGCGCGGTCTACGGCCGCGAGGTGGTGACCGGCGAACGGGATCCTTCGACCATAGGTTTTGCCACCGTGCGCGGTGGGGACATCGTCGGGGATCACACGGTAATGTTCTGCGGTATAGGCGAACGGGTGGAAATCAGCCACAAGGCAGGTGGGCGCATGCCCTATGCGCTGGGCGGCCTGCGCGCAGCCCGATTCCTTGCCGGCAAGGCCAAGGGGCTGTTCGACATGCAGGATGTCCTCGGGTTGCGGTGAACAGAGGCGAACCCAAGCGTGCCACGAGATGAAGCCGTACAGCTTCAAATGGCCTTTCGCCTTCTGCCCTGATCGGCCATGAAATCCCAACTCCTCAACCGCCAACTCCAGGAGATCTTTGCTGGAGGGGGAGAGGAACGTTTGCGGGGGCTGCTCGCGGGTATCGAAGCGAGTCACGGCGATCTGGCCCGCGGCGTGGCGCGCTTGCTCGAGGCGGCCGACGGCACCTATGCCATGTACGCCAACCTGCAGCACTGGCAGAACGAGCTCTCGGGCGATGCGCTCTCGGACTGGAATCTGCGCAGCGGCAATATCGAGTCCGGTCGCAAGTGGAAGACCCTGCTCGGTTACGAGGCCGCGGAAGGCGACGATAGCGTCGCCGGATGGCAGCGGCTGGTCCATCCGGAGGACTTGCGGACCCTCCAGTCCCGCATTGCATCTAATTCCGAGCAGCGCGGCCAGCCCTTCTCCGCCGAGGTTCGCATGCGGAACAAGGGGGGCGACTGGCGCTGGATGCAGGTGCGGGGCCTGGTGACCGCCCGCGACGCCGACGGCGAACCGCTGCGCATGCTGGTCCTCCATCGGGACATCAGCGCCGAGAAGGAGTCCGCCGCGAAGCTCATCGCCGCCAAGGAATCGGCGGAAACCGCCAACCGCGCCCGGGGAGCCTTCCTGGCCAATATGAGCCACGAGATCCGCACGCCGATGAACGGGATCATCGGCATGACCGAACTCGCCCTGGATACCGCCCTGGACGCCGAGCAGCGCCATTACCTGAAGACGGTCAAGTCGTCGGCCGAGGCGCTGCTCACCATCGTCAACGACATCCTCGACTTTTCCAAGATCGAGGCCGGAAAGATGCAGGTCGAGGCGATCAGCTTCAACCTCACCGATCTGGTCCTGGAGGCGGCCCGGGTCATGGCGGTCGGCGCCCACAAGAAAGGACTGGAACTGCTGGTCAGTCTGGCTCCGGAGGTTCCCAGCCGGCTGATCGGCGATCCCATCCGGATTCGGCAATTGCTGACCAATCTGCTGGGCAATGCGATCAAATTCACCGAAAAGGGCGAGGTTCAGGTCGAAGTCGGCGTGGAGCGTGCGACTCCGCATTCCATCTGGCTCCGGTTTCTTGTCCGCGATACCGGGATCGGCATTGCGCCGGAGAAGCAGGGGGCCATTTTCGACGCGTTTTCCCAGGCCGATGTGTCCACCACCCGCCGCTTCGGCGGTACCGGGCTGGGTTTGGCGATCTGCTCGCGGCTGGTGCAACTTCTCGACGGCAGAATCTGGCTGGAGAGCGCCGAGGGCAAGGGAGCGCGATTCTATTTCACCGCCCGCTTCGGACTCGATCGCGAAGCGGCTGTGGTCGAGGTGCGCAAATTTTCGGGGCGCCGGGCGCTGGTGCTGGACGACAATCCCCATTCGGTCAGGCATCTGGTGGGTCTGTTGGAACGCCTAGGCGTGCAGGCCTCCGGGGCCGTCGAAGCGGGGGCCGCTCTGGAGGCCATCGATCGATCGCGATCGGTGGATTTTCCCTACGATCTCATCCTTGCCGATGCCACCATGGAAGCGCCTGGCGGGTTTGCCCTTGCCGAGCGCTGGAGCGGCGGACTCCAGCGGGAAAAACTGGTGATGTTGATCACTACCGAAAATCAGCGCCATGACCTGAATCGGCTCCGGGAATTGAAGGTTTCGGCGCACTTGGTCAAGCCCGTGGGCCCAGCCGACCTGGGTGATGCCATTGCCCTGGCCCTCGGCGAATCGGCGGGAGAAGAGGAAGGAAGCCATCTCCTTGCAGCCTTCGACGTGGATACTGGACACACGCCGGGGAGCGAGCCGGTTCTGGACATCCTCCTGGTCGAGGACAATCCGGTCAATCAGGAACTTGCGGTGCGCGTCTTGCAGCGTCGTTCTCACCGGGTGGTGGTGGCGAATAACGGCGCCGAAGCCCTGGAGTGGTTCGAGAAGCAACGCTTCGACGTCATACTGATGGACATGCAGATGCCGGTAATGGGGGGTGTCGAGGCGGCCGAGGCCATTCGGGCCCGCGAAATGCGCCGCAGCTGGGTGGTCTCCGATACCTTCAAGCCGGTGTGGATCATCGCCATGACCGCCAACGTCATGGACAGCGACCGTGAGCGTTGTCTGCAGGCCGGCATGAACGACTATCTGGCAAAACCCCTGCGGCCCGAACAGCTCTTTGCCGCTCTCGATCGAGCAGTCGATGAGGATTCCGTCGGCAGTACCAGTTTGTGGGAATTCGGCACCGGAACCGCCACGGTCCGCCTCAACATGGAGGCCGCTCTGAACGAAATCGGCGACGCGGACTTGCTGGCCAATATGGCCGGAATGATGCTCGCCGAGTGGGACAGTCACGTCGAACATCTGCGCCAGTCTTTGGCGGCTCGGAGCCAATCCGAGTTGCGCATGCATGCGCACACCCTGAAAAGCCTTCTGGCCATGTTTCATGCGGACACTGCACGCCAGTTGGCCCTGGAGCTTGAACAAGCCGCCGTCGCGCCGGAAGGAATCTCGTGGGACGATTGCGCCAGGCGCCTGGCCATCCTTGAGCAGGAAATGGCCGAAGTCAAACCCGAGCTCAGAGGTTTCGTGGAGTCTCGGGGGAGGCACTGACCTTGCCTGCGAGGCCCGATTTCAGCTAGAATTTCAAGGTTTTGGACCTGCGAGCGGGGAGGCTTTGTCTCCCCGCTCGGCACATCATAAGTCGAATACAGGAGCGCGCCGTGCCGTTGTTGCCCTCATTCTCACCCGCGCTTCTCGCGCTTGCCGACGGAACGGTTTTCAGGGGGCAATCGATCGGTGCCGACGGACTGGCCAGTGGCGAGGTGGTTTTCAATACCGCCATGACCGGCTATCAGGAAATCCTCACCGATCCGTCGTACTGTCGCCAGATCGTTACACTGACCTATCCGCATATCGGCAACGTCGGTTGCAATGCCGAGGATTTCGAATCCGGCGCCAATTTCGCGGCGGGTCTGGTCATTCGCGATCTTCCCCTACGGGCCTCCAACTGGCGGATGGAGGATAGCCTCTCGGCCTACCTCAAGAAACACGGCATTGTCGCCATCGCCGGCATCGATACGCGCAAATTGACCCGCATCCTGCGGGAAAAGGGGGCTCAGGCAGGATGCATCCTGGCCGGCGAGGCGGACGAGTCCAAGGCCTTGGCCATGGCCAGGGCCTTTCCGGGCTTGGCAGGAATGGATCTGGCAAAAGTGGTTTCCGCCAAGGAGGGGTATGCCTGGAGCGAGGGCGAATGGACCCTCAAGGGCTACCGGCCCGGCGGTGAAGCGCGCTTCCACGTGGTGGCCTACGATTTCGGGGTCAAGAGGAACATCCTCCGCATGCTCGCTCAACGCGGCTGCAGGCTGACGGTCGTGCCGGCCCAGACGCCGGCTGCCGATGTCCTGGCGATGAGGCCGGATGGTGTCTTCCTCTCCAACGGTCCCGGCGATCCGGAACCTTGCGACTATGCGATTGCGGCCATCCGCGAGTTCCTCGAGCGCGGGGTGCCGGTGTTCGGCATCTGCCTCGGTCACCAACTGCTGGGATTGGCCTCCGGCGCCAGGACCGTCAAGATGAAATTTGGTCACCACGGCGCCAACCATCCGGTCAAGGATTTGGATACCGGCCAGGTCCTGATCACCAGTCAAAATCACGGTTTTGCGGTGGACTCGCAGACGCTTCCGTCGACGCTGCGCGCCACCCACGTGTCCCTCTTCGATGGGTCGCTGCAAGGCCTTGCGCGTACCGATGTGCCGGCGTTCTCCTTCCAGGGCCACCCGGAGGCGAGCCCCGGACCCCATGACGTGGCCTACCTCTTCGACCGTTTCCTCGATCTCATGACCCGCGGCGTGGCCGCGCTGCAGCCGGCCCCCTAAGGCAAGGCAGGATTCACCATGCCCAAGCGTACAGACATCCAGAGCATCCTCATCATCGGCGCCGGTCCGATCATCATCGGCCAAGCCTGCGAATTCGACTATTCCGGCGCCCAGGCCTGCAAGGCTCTGCGGGAGGAAGGCTACAAGGTCATTCTGGTCAATTCCAACCCGGCCACCATCATGACCGATCCGGAGATGGCCGACGTCACCTATATCGAGCCCATCACCTGGCAGGTGGTGGCCAAGATCATCGACCAGGAACGCCCCGATGCCCTGCTGCCCACCATGGGGGGGCAGACGGCGTTGAATTGCGCGCTCGACCTCGATCGCGAGGGGATTCTGGCCAAGTTCGGCGTGGAACTCATCGGTGCTTCCAAGGAGGCCATCGACAAGGCGGAAGACCGCGAGAAATTCAAGGACGCGATGACCAAGATCGGCCTTGGCTCAGCCCGATCGGCCATCGCCCACAGCATGGAAGAGGCCCACCAGGTCCAGGCTTCCATCGGTTTCCCCACCATCATCCGTCCCTCGTTCACCTTGGGGGGCACCGGCGGCGGTATCGCGTACAACACGGAAGAGTTCGAGACCATCTGCAAGCGCGGCCTGGAAGCCTCGCCCACCCATGAGCTGCTCATCGAGGAAAGCCTTCTGGGCTGGAAGGAATACGAGATGGAAGTGGTCCGCGACAAGGCGGACAATTGCATCATCATCTGCTCCATCGAGAACCTGGACCCCATGGGCGTGCATACCGGCGACTCGATCACCGTCGCCCCGGCGCAGACCCTGACGGACAAGGAATACCAGATCATGCGCAACGCCTCGATTGCGGTGCTGCGTGAGATCGGCGTCGATACCGGCGGCTCCAACGTCCAATTCTCGATCAATCCCAAGGACGGTCGGATGATCGTCATCGAGATGAACCCGCGGGTCTCCCGTTCCTCAGCGCTGGCTTCCAAGGCTACCGGCTTCCCGATTGCCAAGGTGGCGGCCAAGCTGGCCGTCGGCTACACCCTCGACGAACTGGCCAACGAGATCACCGGTGGCAAGACGCCGGCGTCCTTCGAGCCGTCGATCGACTATGTGGTCACCAAGGTGCCGCGTTTTGCCTTCGAGAAATTCCCGACTGCCGACTCGACCCTGACCACCCAGATGAAGTCCGTCGGTGAAGTCATGGCCATCGGACGCACCTTCCAGGAGTCGCTCCAAAAGGCCTTGCGCGGCCTTGAAGTGGGTGTGGATGGGTTCAATCTCAAGTCCGTCGATCCGGAAACCATCGACGAGCAGCTTGCCCGTCCGTCGCCGGATCGCCTGTGGTACGTGGCGGATGCCTTTGGCGTCGGCATGAGCGTCGAGAAAGTCTTCGATCTGACCAAGATCGACCCCTGGTTCCTTGTGCAGATCAAGGAAATCGTCGATCTAGAACTCCTCATCGAAAAGCGCACCCTGGATTCCATCACGGTCGACGAATTGCGTTATCTCAAGCGCAAGGGATTCGCCGACCGTCGCCTGGCCTATCTGACCAAGACCTCCGAATCCGCCGTTCGCGAACGGCGCCACGCCCTCGGCGTACGCCCAGTCTATAAGCGCGTCGACACCTGCGCCGCCGAATTCGCCACCGGGACCGCCTACATGTACTCGACCTATGAGGAGGAGTGCGAAGCGCAACCGACGGACAAGCAAAAGATCATGGTTCTCGGCGGTGGCCCGAATCGCATCGGTCAGGGTATCGAGTTCGACTATTGCTGCGTCCACGCCGCCATGGCCATGCGGGAAGACGGTTATGAAACGATCATGGTCAATTGCAATCCGGAGACCGTGTCAACGGATTACGACACCTCGGATCGCCTCTATTTCGAGCCCCTGACCCTTGAGGACGTGCTGGAAATTGTCGCCGTCGAGAAGCCCGTGGGCGTGATCGTCCAGTACGGCGGTCAGACGCCTCTGAAGCTCGCCCTGGCACTGGAAGCCAACGGCGTGCCCATCATCGGCACGACGCCGGAATCGATCGACATTGCCGAGGACCGCGAACGCTTCCAGAAGCTGCTCCAGGAGCTGGGCCTCAAGCAGCCGCCCAACCGTACCGCCCGCACCGAAGCCGATGCTCTTCGCCTGGCGGCCGAGATCGGCTATCCCCTGGTGGTGCGTCCCTCCTATGTCCTCGGTGGCCGGGCCATGGAAATCGTCCATGAGCAGAAGGATCTCGAGCGCTACATGCGCGAGGCGGTCAAGGTCTCCAACGATTCCCCCGTGCTGTTGGATCGCTTCCTGAACGACGCCTGCGAAGTGGACGTCGACGCCCTCTCCGACGGCGAAGAAGTCATCATCGGCGGCGTCATGGAACATATCGAGCAGGCTGGCGTGCATTCCGGCGACTCCGCCTGTTCCCTGCCGCCTTACTCGCTGGGGAAGGAAATCCAGGAGGAACTTCGCCGGCAGACCAAGCTGATGGCCAAGGCACTCAACGTGTGCGGCCTGATGAACGTCCAGTTCGCCATCAAGGACGATCAGGTCTATGTGCTGGAAGTCAATCCGCGGGCTTCGCGCACGGTGCCCTTCGTTTCCAAGGCGACCGGCCTGCAGTTGGCCAAGATTGCCGCCCGCTGCATGGCCGGCAAGAGCTTGCGGGCCCAGGGCGTGACTGCGGAGGTCATTCCTCCCTATTACTCGGTGAAGGAGGCGGTGTTCCCCTTCGTCAAATTCCCCGGCGTCGATACCATCCTGGGGCCCGAGATGAAGTCTACCGGCGAAGTGATGGGGGTCGGTACCGATTTCGCGGAAGCTTTCGTCAAGTCGCAGCTGGCCGCAGGCGTGCGCATGCCTCGTAGCGGCAAGGCCTTCCTGTCGGTCAAGGACGGCGACAAGGCCAAGGCCGTCGAGGTGGCACGCCACTTGAGCGAAGCCGGTTTCCATCTGGTGGCGACGCGCGGTACCGCCCATGCCATCGAGGCGGCCGGATTGCCGGTGCAGTCGGTGAACAAGGTGACCGAGGGGCGTCCTCACATCGTCGATATGATCAAGAACAACGAGATCGTTCTCATCATCAATACCGTGGAAGAAAAGCGCGGCGCCATCCAGGATTCCCGTTCCATCCGCACCTCCGGCCTGCAGGCCCGGGTGACCATGTACACCACCATCTGGGGGGCTGAAGCGGCGGCGGAGGGGATACGCAACCGGAGCGATCTGGTGGTGTATCCTATCCAGACCCTGCACGCGCAGCTTCACTGAACAACTCACCGGACCGCCGGGGACGCCAACGAGGCGCCGGCGGTCTTGCTTTTTGCTGGAAGAACCATGAGCAAGATTCCCCTGACCGTAACCGGTGCCGAGCAACTGCGCGCCGAACTGCATCGCCTCAAGACCGTCGATCGTCCCAGTGTGGTGGCGGCCATCGCCGAGGCGCGCTCCCATGGCGATCTTTCGGAAAATGCCGAGTACGACGCGGCCAAGGAGCGCCAGGGCTTTATCGAGGGGCGTATCCAGGAAGTCGAGGCGAAGCTCTCGAATGCCCAAATCATCGATCCGGGGCTGCTGGACGCCGACGGCCGCTGCGTTTTCGGTGCTACGGTGGAAATGGAAGATCAGGATAGCGGCGATACCGTGACCTACCAGATCGTCGGCGAGGACGAGGCCGACCTCAAGGTCGGCAAGATTTCGGTCAATTCTCCGGTGGCTCGAGCGCTGATCGGCAAGTACGCGGGCGACATCGCTCAAGTCCAGGCGCCGGGCGGCATGCGCGAGTACGAAATCATCGACGTTCGTTATCAGTAGGATCTGCAGCGCAATGCAGCCAGCGCCGACACGTTTCCCAGACCCTTTGTCCCCTGCAGCCCGAGGGAGCGCGTCTGGCCGGCGGCGTTTTCCTGACATTGGCGAGTGCTTGAGGTAAGTGCGTACCCTTGCGGAAACGTTTTATCGCTGGGTACTGGTGCTGTGGATCGGCGGTCACTGTACCGTGGGTTACCTCGTGGCGCCCTTGCTGTTCACCGGCCTGGGCGATCGGCAATTGGCGGGACTCGTGGCGGGGAGATTCTTTGCGCTGATCGGGTGGATAGGCCTCGCCGGAGGCGCTTATCTCCTGTTATTCCTGATCGCACGCTGGAGGGCGTCGGCGTGGAAGCGTTCGGTGTTCTGGTTGACGCTTACGCTCCTGATGCTTGTTGCGGTCGGCCAGTTCGGCATTCAACCGCTCATGGCTCAGTTCAAGGCCGATGCGTTGCCCCGGGACGTCATGGATAGCGCCCTGCGCGACCGTTTCGTGCTCTGGCATGGCCTTTCCCAGGTGGTGTACGGGATTGAGACGTTGCTTGGCCTTTGGCTGGCGGCGTGGATGGACCGGGGCCTACGCTGAGACGACGAGGCATCCGGACCCGCGCAGCAAGCTGCCTCGCCTCCGCTTCCCCGGGGCGTGCGTGGAGGTCAGTTCTGGTACGAGCGCTTGTTGCGCGGCGGTGCCCTGCGTGCCGCGCGCTTGGCAGGAGCGTTGTCGGGCGGGGCGGGGCGCCAGACCACCAGCAGTTTGCCGATGTGCTGGACCGGTGCTGCCTCCAACTGCTCGCAGATGGCGGCGAGATAGTCCTGGCGCGCCTTCCGGTCGTCGCCATAGACGCGCACCTTGATCAATTCGTGGGCTTTGAGACAGGTGTCGATTTCCTTCAGGACGGCATCGGTCAGACCGTTTTCCGCGATCGAAACGACGGGATTCAGACTGTGGGCCCGAGCGCGCAGCGCGCGTCGTTGATCGGCGGATAATTGCAGCATGGAAAACCTTTCGAAAACGGCATTTTAGCGAATGGCCAGAACCAGAACCAGCAAAGCGTGGATGCAGGAGCACGTGACCGATC
The DNA here is from genome assembly GCA_035345935.1 of Rhodocyclaceae bacterium. Taxonomy (GTDB): domain Bacteria; phylum Pseudomonadota; class Gammaproteobacteria; order Burkholderiales; family Rhodocyclaceae; genus SSSZ01. The sequence goes on from DAORDK010000005.1 coordinate 48,125, forward strand.
CCTTCGTTCAACGGGCGAAGAAGGAAGGGTGGCGATCCCGCGCCGCCTTCAAGCTGATGGAAATCGACGACAAGGACGCCTTGCTGAAAAGGGGCGAGGTTGTTGTCGACCTGGGGGCGACCCCCGGAGGCTGGTCCCAGATGGCCGCCAAGCGGGTGGGTGAGGGCGGTTTGGTTTTCGCGCTCGACCTTCTCGCCATGGAGCCCGTCCACGGCGTCCACTTCATTCAGGGAGATTTCCGGGAGGACGCAGTCCTCCATCAATTGGAGGTTCTGCTCGGCGGAAGGCAAGTGGGACTTGTAATGTCCGACATGGCCCCCAATATGTCTGGCGTGAACCTGGTTGACCAGGCCCGAGTGATGCACCTCGCGGAACTCGGACTGGAATTCGCCAAGGCGCACTTGAAACCGCAGGGCGCGTTCTTGGTCAAAGTTTTTCAGGGCAGTGACTACGCTGCCTTCCTGAAGGCCATGCGGGAAACCTTTTTGACCGTGGCGGTCAGGAAACCCGAAGCTTCCCGCGACCGCAGTCCCGAGCTTTATCTGCTCGGGCGTACGTTGCGCTGAAGGATTTTGTTTAAAATGACGCTTTTAAGGCTCCGTGCAGCGTAAAGGAGAGCAAGCTTGAACAACATGTTCAAAAACCTGGCGATCTGGCTCATCATCGGTCTCGTGCTGATGACTGTATTCAATCAGGTCAGCAATCGCCAGGTGTCCCAGGCCTCGATGGAATATTCGCAGTTCATCGAGGAAGTGAAGCAGGGACGCATCGCCAAGGTGGTCATGGAGGGGCGTACCCTCAAGGCCACGACCACCGAGGGCAAAAAGGTGGTGTCCTACTCGCCTGGGGATATCTGGCTGGTGTCCGATCTCCTCAAGTACGGAGTCAAGGTCGAGGCCAAACCCGAGGAAGAACCTTCATTCCTGATGAATCTCTTCGTCAGCTGGTTCCCCATGCTTCTCCTCATCGGGGTCTGGGTCTTTTTCATGCGCCAGATGCAGGGGGGCGGCCGTGGCGGTGCCTTCTCCTTCGGGAAATCGCGCGCCCGCATGACTGACGAGGCGCAGAACACTGTCACCTTTGCCGACGTTGCGGGTTGCGACGAGGCCAAGGAAGAAGTGCAGGAACTGGTCGACTTTCTCCGGGATCCCTCGAAATTCCAGAAACTGGGTGGCCGCATTCCCAAGGGCGTACTGATGGTAGGCAACCCGGGGACCGGCAAGACCCTGCTCGCCAAGGCCATCGCCGGCGAGGCCAAAGTCCCGTTCTTCAGCATTTCCGGTTCGGACTTTGTCGAAATGTTCGTCGGCGTGGGCGCCGCCCGCGTCCGCGACATGTTCGAGAACGCCAAGAAACACGCTCCCTGCATCATCTTCATCGATGAAATCGACGCCGTCGGTCGTCATCGCGGCGCCGGCCTCGGCGGCGGCAACGACGAGCGGGAACAGACGCTCAATCAGCTTCTGGTGGAAATGGATGGTTTCGAAGGCCACGCCGGCATCATCGTCATCGCCGCCACCAATCGCCCCGATATCCTGGATCCCGCACTGTTGCGACCGGGGCGCTTCGATCGCCAAGTCGTGGTTCCCCTGCCGGATATCCGCGGCCGCGAGGAAATTCTCAAGGTGCACATGCGCAAGGTGCCGATTGCCGGCGACGTCAAGGCCGACATTCTGGCCCGCGGCACACCGGGCATGTCGGGGGCGGATTTGGCCAATCTGGTCAATGAAGCGGCGCTCTTCGCGGCGCGTTCCAACAAGCGCCTCGTGGATATGGAGGATTTCGAGCAGGCGAAGGACAAGATTTTCATGGGCGCCGAGCGCAAATCCATGATCATCACGCCGGAAGACAAGCGGAAGACCGCCTACCATGAGTCGGGACACGCCATCATCGGTTCCCTTCTTCCCGGGTGCGACCCGGTACATAAGGTCACGGTCATCCCCCGGGGGCGCGCTCTCGGTGTGACGTGGTCGCTGCCGGAGCGGGATCGCTTCAGCCTGTATCGCGATCAGATGCTGGCCCAGATCTGCATGCTCTTTGGCGGTCGGGCCGCAGAGGAGCTGTTCGTCGAGGATATCTCGACCGGAGCGTCGAACGACTTCGAACGGGCGACCGGAATCGCGCGGGACATGGTGACCCGCTACGGCATGTCCGATGTGCTCGGGCCCATGGTCTACGCCGAGAACGACGGTGAGGTCTTTCTCGGCCGGTCGGTGACGACTCACAAGAACGTTTCCGAGGTCACGATGCAGAAGGTGGATGGCGAAATCCGGCGCATCGTCGACGAGCAGTACGGGCGGGCGATCAGCCTTCTGACGGAGCATCGCGACAAGGTGGAAGCGATGACTCAGGCGCTGCTCGAGTGGGAAACCATCGATGCCGAGCAGATCGCCGACATCATGGCCGGAAAACCGCCCCGTCCTCCCAGGCCCTCCCAGGGGACGCCGATGAGCGTTCCCCCGGCCGGCAAATCTGGAGCGGAGCCCAGCGCTCCAGCGACGGCCTGATTGAGGGTCTAGACCGAAACCGGGAGTTCGCTCCCGGTTTTCGTTTCCGCTATGAACGTCCTCTGTTGCCGAAGCCATCGCCTGTCCCTTGATCGACCCCTGATCATGGGGATCGTGAATCTGACGCCGGATTCGTTTTCGGGCGACGGGCTGACCGGAGACCCGCGCGTTGCGGTGGGCCATGCCCGGCGCCAGTGGGAGGAGGGGGCGGATATTCTCGACCTCGGGGCTGAATCGTCGCGCCCCGGTGCCCGTCCCGCCAGCCTCGCGGAGGAGTTGGCTCGCCTGCTGCCCGTGCTCGAGGCTGTGACGGGTTGGGGGATTCCGGTTTCGGTCGATACCAGCAAGCCAGAGGTCATGAAAGCTGCCTTGGCTGCGGGGGCAGTGATGATTAACGATATCACCGCGCTCGCGAATCCGGATGCGCTGGCAGTCGTGTCGGCTTCAGACTGCGGAATTTGCCTCATGCACATGCAGGGGGAACCGCGTACCATGCAGGCCGGTCCGGTCTATGGCGACGTGGTTGCGGAAGTGGCGGCCTTTCTCGCCAATCGAGTCGCTCTTTGCCGGGAAGCGGGGATTGCGGAATCCCGGGTCGTCGTCGATCCCGGATTCGGATTTGGCAAGACCCTGGAGCACAATCTTGCCCTCATGCGAGCGCTGGATCGCTTGGCACCGGTTGGAATCCCGGTCCTGGCGGGAATATCCCGCAAGTCCATGCTTGGGACGATTACCGGGCGGCCGGTGGGGGAGCGATTGGCGTCCAGCGTGGCCGCCGCCCTACTGGCGGTCGAGCGCGGCGCCCGTATGGTCAGAGTCCATGACGTTGCGGCAACCAAAGATGCACTGGCCGTTCTGGCGGCCTTCAAGGAGGGAGAACAACCATGAGCAGAAAATACTTCGGTACCGACGGCGTTCGCGGCCGGGTCGGCCAATCGCCCATTACCCCGGACTTCGTCATGAAGCTCGGTTATGCGGCCGGCAAGGTGCTCGTCTCGCGCGAGCAACGACCCCACGGCACCCGTCCGGCGGTGCTCATCGGCAAGGACACGCGCATTTCCTGCTATATGCTGGAGGCGGCTCTCGAGGCGGGTTTTTCCGCAGCCGGCGTCGACGTCTCGCTGGTCGGGCCCTTGCCGACTCCGGCGATCGCCTACCTGACCCGCGCCCTGCGCCTGCAGGCAGGCATCGTCATCTCGGCGTCCCATAACCCCTATTACGACAATGGGATCAAGTTCTTTTCGGCCCAAGGGACCAAGTTGCCGGACGAGGTCGAATTGGCCATCGAAGCTGCCCTCGATTCGGCCATGGAGTGTGTTCCGAGTTCGGATCTGGGGCGGGTGCGCCGGATCGAGGACGCCCGCGGCCGCTACATCGAATTCTGCAAGAGCACCTTTCCCAACGATCTCGACCTGCGGGGGCTGCGCATCGTCGTCGATTGTGCCCACGGGGCCGGCTATCACGTGGCGCCCGACGTATTCCACGAGCTTGGCGCCGAGGTCATTCCCATCGCTGTCCAACCCAACGGTTTCAATATCAACGACAACGTCGGGGCGACTGCGCCGCGGGCGCTTTGCGAGGCGGTGCTGACCCATCGCGCCGATCTGGGCATCGCCCTCGACGGCGACGGCGATCGGGTGCAGATGGCCGACGCCGCCGGCAATCTGTATGACGGCGACCAACTGCTCTACGCCATGGTCAAGAGTCGGTCGCGGCATGGCAAGGTTGCGGGCGTCGTCGGAACCCTGATGACCAATCTCGCCCTGGAACATGCCCTGGCCAGACTCGACATTCCCTTCGCCCGCGCGGCGGTCGGCGACCGTTACGTGGTCGAGATGCTGCTCGAAAAAGGCTGGCTCTATGGCGGCGAGAATTCCGGTCACCTGCTGGCGCTCGACCGCCATACCACCGGCGACGGCATCATTGCCGCTCTCCAGGTACTTGTCGCCTTAAGGGAGGAGGGGGGAGACCTGCGCCGGCTCCTGGGCTCACTTCCTCTTTATCCCCAGAAACTCGTCAACGTCCAGATCAAGCGCGGCTTCCCCTGGAAGGACGACCCCGGTATACAGGCGACCCGCGAGGCCGTCGAGGCGGAACTTGCCGGTCGTGGCAGGGTTCTCCTGAGAGCTTCGGGGACTGAGCCCCTGCTGCGCGTGATGGTCGAAGGGGAGGATTCGGCGCAAGTCGTTCGCTTGGCGGAGAAGCTGGCCCAGGCCGTCCGCGACGCCATCCAATAGCGGGTCCTTCCTTGACCGGAAACGCTTGGGCCGGTTAGAATTCGAAAGTTTTGCAACCCAAGATTGGCCAAGCAATGCGGCAAAAATTCGTCGCCGGAAACTGGAAAATGAACGGCAGCCTACAGGCCAATTCGGCTTTGGTTGCTGGCTTGTCGTCGGGTTTGTCCGGGGTTGCCGCGGAAGTTGCTCTCTGTGTCCCCTTTCCCTATCTTGCCCAGTGCGCCGGTCTAATCGCCGGTTCCGCGGTTGCCCTCGGGGCTCAGACGGTCAGCGAGCATGACAAGGGGGCTTACACCGGGGAAGTTTCGGGTTCCATGTTGCGCGAGTTTGGCTGCCGCTATGTCATTGTCGGGCACTCGGAGCGGCGCGCGCTCTATGGCGAGAGTGACGATGCTGTTGCCGCCAAGTTCGTCGCGGCCCAGTCCGCCGGATTGATTCCGATTCTCTGCGTCGGCGAGTCGCTTGCCGAACGCGAGGCGGGGCAAACGGCTTCGGTGGTTCTGCGACAACTCGACGCGGTGCTCGAGCGGGCCGGGGTGGCTGCCTTCGGCGATGCGGTTGTGGCCTACGAACCCGTCTGGGCCATCGGAACCGGCAAGACGGCTAGCGCGGCTCAGGCGCAGGAAGTTCATGGCGTGATTCGTGGTCGGCTTGCTGGGCTCGATTCCGGAGTGGCGTCCGGAGTGAGAATTCTTTATGGCGGCAGCGTCAAGCCGCAAAACGCAGCGGAGTTGTTCGGACAGCCCGACATTGACGGGGGCCTGATTGGCGGCGCGTCGCTGGTCGCCGACGATTTCCTGGCCATTTGTCGCGCAGCTGGTTGAGATTGGACCTATGAACTTGATTTTTCCCATCGCATTGACGATTCACATCCTGGCAGCTCTGGGCATCATCGGACTCGTCCTGATGCAGCACGGCAAAGGGGCGGATATGGGCGCGGCCTTCGGTAGCGGCGCCTCGGGCAGTCTGTTTGGCGCCTCGGGCTCGGCAAATTTCCTGAGTCGGACGACCGGGATACTGGCGGCGGTCTTTTTCGTCACCAGTCTGACGCTCGCGTATGTGGCCTCCAGCAAACCAAAAACGACTGGCAGCCTCATGCAGGAGTCTGTACAATCGCAGCCTGCTCCAGCGCCTTCCACTGCAGGGCAAGAGGCGCCGGTGGTGCCGGCGGACCAGGGTTCCAAGGCCAAAGAAATACCGAAGTAGTGCAAGGGGGTCGCGACTCGCACGAGTCCTCGCGGGTGGCGGCTTAAAAAACGTGCCGACGTGGTGAAATTGGTAGACACGCTATCTTGAGGGGGTAGTGGCGTAAGCTGTGCGAGTTCGAGTCTCGCCGTCGGCACCAAGAACGAGGGGGTCGCTCACTGGCGGGCGATTCCACGACAACAATCTGATATGACGGCGGATCATGGATAACTATTTTCCAATCCTGATGTTCGTCCTGGTGGGCGTCGCCATTGGCGTTCTGCCCATCGCCATGGGTTACCTGCTGGCTCCCAACAAGCCGGACCCGGAAAAGCTCTCTCCCTACGAGTGCGGCTTTGAGGCTTTCGAGGACGCGCGCATGAAATTTGACGTGCGCTATTACCTGATCGCCATCCTCTTCATTCTTTTCGATCTGGAAATCGCCTTCCTCTTCCCCTGGGCGACGATTTTCAAGGATATCGTCGCCACCGAAAGCATCAAGCTCTTCGGCTTTGTCGAAATGCTGGTCTTCGTCGCCATCCTGGTCATCGGCTACATCTATGCCTGGGCCAAGGGCGCGCTGGAATGGGAGTAGAGCTGAGCCATGAGTATTGAAGGCGTCCTCCAGGAAGGTTTCGTCACCACCACGGCTGACAAGCTGATCAATTACATGCGCACCGGCTCGCTGTGGCCGATGACCTTCGGTCTGGCCTGTTGTGCCGTGGAAATGATCCACGCCGGGTGTTCCCGGTACGACCTCGACCGCTTCGGCGTCGTCTTCCGTCCCAGCCCGCGGCAGTCCGACGTGATGATCGTTGCCGGTACCCTCACCAACAAGATGGCCCCCGCCCTGCGCAAGGTCTATGACCAGATGGCGGAACCCCGCTGGGTGATCTCGATGGGGTCCTGTGCCAACGGAGGCGGCTACTATCACTACTCGTATTCCGTCGTGCGCGGGTGTGACCGCATCGTGCCGGTGGACATTTACGTTCCGGGTTGTCCGCCGACGGCGGAGGCCTTGCTCTACGGCATCATCCAGTTGCAGAACAAGATACGCCGTACCAATACCA
>DAORDK010000006.1:0-54172 GCA_035345935.1 Rhodocyclaceae bacterium
CAAAGCAGATGCGCTACCAGACTGCGCTACGCCCCGAACGCGGCGCAGTTTACCATCGTGCCGAAACCCACGCCAGCAGAGGATTCTTGAAATAAAAACCACGACTGGTTGCGGGCTTTTCGGCTTTCTGATATTTAATCGCCTTTTTCTCCACTGGACGCGCCTCCGACATGGCTGAAGATCTGCTTCACAAACACTTCCCCCCTTACGAGCCCAAGAAGGGTGAGGAGTACATGAACGCGAAACAGCTCGCGCATTTCCGTAAGATTCTGGAGACGCTCAAGAAGGAGTTGAGCGAGGACATCGACCGCACGGTGCACACCATGCAGGACGAGGCCACTGTCTTCGCCGACCCCAATGATCGAGCAAGCCAGGAAACCGACATCGCCATCGAATTGCGCAATCGGGATCGGGAGCGCAAGCTCATCAAGAAAATCGACGAGACCCTGGGACGTATCGACGCGGACGATTATGGCTATTGCGACAAGTGCGGGGTGGAAATCGGTATCAAGCGCCTCGAGGCGCGCCCTACCGCGACCTTGTGCATCGACTGCAAGACTTTGGAGGAAATGAAGGAAAAACAGATGGCGAAGTAATCGTCAGCTGTTGCCAAGGAAGATCCAGCCTTGGACGGGTAGGAACCGCAAACCCGTGACACACTGATCCTGCCGATCCGAGCAGCGCCTCGCGCCGCTGTTCGGACGACGTCATGAATGGCGAAGCCCTCCTTCGCCATTTCAGTTTTCGGCGCCGCCACGGAAAAGGGCACCCGCAGGTGCCCTTTTCGTATCTTCCGAGGGAAGGTCTTACTGCTGTTGCTGCTGCGCGCCCCCGTCGGCGGCGGAAACAACGACTTCCTCCATGGCCGCCTTCATGGACAATTTGACGCGACCGCGGTCGTCGGTCTCCAGCACCTTGACGCGCACGACCTGGCCCTCCTTGACGTAGTCCTCGACCTTGTTGACGCGCTCCTTGGCGATCTGGGAGATGTGCAGGAGGCCGTCCTTGCCGGGCAGGACCTGGACGATGGCGCCGAAATCGAGAATCTTCAGCACGGTGCCCTCGTAGATCTTGCCGATCTCCACTTCCGCGGTGATGGCGTCGATGCGCGAGCGGGCCAGGGCGGCCGCTTCGCCGGTGGTGGCGGCGATGGTGATGGTGCCGTCGTCCTGGATGTCGATGGTCGTTCCGGTCTCTTCCGTCAGGGCGCGAATGACGGCGCCGCCCTTGCCGATCACGTCGCGAATCTTCTCGGGATTGATCTTGAAGGTGTAGAGGCGCGGGGCGTAGGCGGACATTTCCTCGCGGTGGCCACCCTGGGCGGACTGCATGAGGCCGAGGATGTGCATCCGGGCTTCCTGGGCTTGGGCCAGGGCCACCTGCATGATTTCCTTGGTGATGCCCTGGATCTTGATGTCCATCTGCAGCGCCGTGACGCCGGCGGTGGTGCCGGCGACCTTGAAGTCCATGTCGCCGAGGTGATCTTCGTCGCCCAGGATGTCGGTGAGCACCGCGAAGCGGTTGCCTTCCTTGATCAGACCCATGGCGATGCCGGCCACGTGGGCCTTGAGGGGCACGCCGGCATCCATCAGCGCCAGGGAGCCGCCACAGACGGAGGCCATGGAGGAGGAACCGTTGGATTCGGTGATTTCGGAAACGACGCGCATGGAGTAGCTGAAGTCTTCCGGCTTCGGCAGCACGGCCAGCAGGGCGCGCTTGGCTAGACGGCCGTGGCCGATTTCGCGACGCTTGGGGGAACCGACACGCCCGGTTTCGCCGGTGGCGAAGGGGGGCATGTTGTAGTGGAGCATGAAGCGGTCCTTGTACTCGCCAGCCAGGGCATCGATGATTTGCTCGTCGCGGCCCGTGCCCAGGGTGGCGATCACCAGGGCCTGGGTTTCGCCGCGGGTGAACAGGGCGGAACCGTGGGTGCGGGGCAGCACGCCGTGGCGAATGGAAATGGGGCGCACGGTGCGGGTATCGCGACCGTCGATACGGGGGGCGCCGGAAAGGATGCGGCCGCGGACGATGGCAGCTTCCAGTTCGAAGAAGAGGTTGCCGACGGTATTCTCATCGGGGGCGCCTTCGCCTTCGCAAAGGCCGGCAACGACCTCGGCGCGCAGTTCCTTGACCCGCTGGCTGCGATCCTGCTTGCTGGTGATGTTGTAGGCTTCTTCCAGCTTGCCCTGGCAGATATCTTTGAGGCGGGCGATGAGAGCCTCGTCCTTGGCCGGGGCCTGCCAGTCCCATTCCGGCTTGCCGCCTTCCTCGACCAGCTGGTTAATGGCCTCGATGGCCTTCTTCATCTCGGTGTGGCCGAAGACGACGGCGCCGAGCATGACTTCCTCGGACAGCTCCTTGGCTTCGGATTCGACCATCAGCACGGCGCTCTCGGTACCTGCAACCACCAGGTCCAGCTGGGTTTCCTTGAGCTGCGTTGCGGTGGGGCACAGCACGTACTGGCCGTTGATGTAGCCGACGCGGGCAGCGCCGATGGGGCCATTGAAGGGCACACCGGAGATGGCGAGGGCGGCGGAAGCACCAATCAGGGCGGGGATGTCGGCATCGATCTCGGGATTGAGCGAGAGGACGGTGGCGACTACCTGGACTTCGTTGTAGAAACCGTCCGGGAAGAGCGGGCGGATGGGACGGTCGATCAGGCGGGAAGTCAGGGTCTCCTTCTCGGAAGGACGGCCTTCACGCTTGAAGAAGCCGCCGGGGATACGGCCGGCGGCGTAAAACTTTTCCTGATAATCGACGGTCAGGGGGAAGAAATCCTGACCGGGCTTGGCATTCTTGGCGGCCACCACGGTGACCAGCACCACGGTATCTTCCATGGACACCACCACGGCACCACCAGCCTGACGGGCAATTTCGCCGGTCTCCAGGGTGACCTGATGATCGCCATAGGCGAAGGTCTTTTTCACGACATTGAACATATTCTCTTTCCTCTCACACTCTCAACAACAACATTAACAATCAATACGTTGGAAACAACAGACGACGGTACGACAAAAACAAAAAGCGGCCGGGAGTACCGACCGCTTTATTCATTTGCCCGAGACCTTACATTCCGTTCGTGCTTTGCGCCGAGACGCGAAGACCAGCCGAAGACAGTGCTCTTGCACGGCGAGGCGCAGTCGACAAAGTATCGGCGCGAAGAACGAATGGAAGAACTTATTTGCGGAGGCCGAGGCGGGTGATCAGCGTGCGATAACGCTCAATGTCCTTGCCCTTCAGATAGTCCAGCAGCTTGCGGCGCTGGGAGACCAGGCGCAACAGACCACGACGGGAGTGGTGGTCCTTGGTGTGTTCCTTGAAGTGGGGCTGCAGATCGTTGATGCGCGCGGACAGCAGCGCGATCTGGACTTCCGGGGAACCGGTGTCGCCCTTGGACTGGGCGTAGTCGGCCACGATGGCGGCCTTGCTTTCGGTGGTGATAGCCATTTCAAAACCCTCTTTCATTGATGCGACGCCGCCCCGGTTTGATAGAGCGGGCGCCAGTTGGAAAATACTCCCGTCGGCAACGGGAAGCGCGCGATTATACCCGTTCAGGATGCCAATTGCACCAATCTTTTCGGCCACAATTGCTGCTCTTTCCCGATGTCTCCCAGACCAATCAAACGGTTATCGGCATAGACCCGCGCGCGGCCCAGGAGGCCAGCCGGAGCCACAACAGGGTTGCCGTGACTGAACCGCTCTGCGGCCGGAGCATCCAGGTCTACCCTCGGCAGCCTTAGCAAGAGGGTATCCAGCGGCTGCAGGCAGTTGTCCCGCTCTTCCTCCGGCAGCGCTTCGACGACGGCCAGGCTGACCGCCCCCGTCAGATCGAGATCGGCCACTGCCGTTCGCCGCAGCGCCGTCAGGTACGCACCGCAGCCGAGAGCTTCGCCGATGTCGGTCGCCAGCACGCGAATGTAGGTACCTTTGCTGCACCGGACGCGCAAGGACAAGTTGTCGCCGGTGAAGGACTGCAGGTCCAGGCTGCGGATGCTCACTGGCCGCGCTTCCCGCTCCACCTCGACCCCCTGACGCGCCAACTCATAGAGTGGCTTCCCGTCGCGTTTCAAGGCCGAGTGCATGGGCGGCACCTGCATGATGTCGCCGCGAAAGCGCTGCAGCGCCGCCTCGATGTCCACCTGGGAAACCACCACGGGTCGCGTGGCAACCACTTGCCCCTCGGCATCGCCGGAATCCGTCGTGATGCCGAGCCGCAAGCTGGCCTCGTAGGTCTTGTCGGCATCCAGGAGATCGGCCGAGAACTTGGTGGCTTCGCCAAAGCAGAGGGGAAGCAGCCCGGAAGCCAGGGGATCAAGGGTGCCCGTATGCCCACCCTTGGCGGCGGAAAAAAGACGCCGCGCCCTTTGCAGAGCGTCATTGGAGGTCAGGCCCACCGGCTTGTCGAGCAGGAGCACGCCGTCGACCTGCCGCCAGGTCTTCTTCGCCTTGGTCTGCGACATGAAAGACTCAGTCGTCTGGGGTCTGGTCGCTCAGGGCATTGGCCTGGTCGATCAGTTGGGAGAGACTGGTGCCCCGCTCCACCGACGTGTCATGAATGAAGTGCAATTGCGGCAGCGTATGGATATGGATACGCCGCCCCAATTCCCGGCGCAGGAAGCCGGCGGCTCGGTCGAGGCCCTGCTGCACCGCCGCTAGGTGTTCGCTGTCGAGCGTGGTGTAGAAGACCTTGGCGTGGGCGTAATCCGGCGTCAATTCGACGGCGGTCAGGCTGACGAATTTGACTCGCGGATCCTTCAATTCCGTCTGGATGAGGTCGGCCAAATCCCGCCGCACCTGTTCGGCAACGCGATCGGAACGGGCGAAGGAAGTTTGCTTTTTCACGGTTCAGACGACTCCAAGCGCAAAAGCGAAACCCGGGCTAGGCGCCACTCCCGCAGACAGTACGCATGTACGGCAAGGGAGCGGCAACAACGCCCGGGCGAGCCAGCACCTTACAAAGTACGGGCGACTTCCTGAATTTCGTAGACTTCCAACTGATCGCCTTCGGCGATGTCGTTGTTATTCTTCAGGGACAGGCCGCACTCGAAGCCGCTCTTCACTTCCTTCACATCATCCTTGAAGCGCTTGAGCGAATCCAGTTCGCCGTCCCATAGAACGACATTGTTGCGCAGCAGGCGAACGCGGGAATTGCGCTTGACCAGGCCCTCGAGCACATAGCAGCCGGCAATGGCTCCAACCTTGGAGATAAGGAAGACCTGGCGGATTTCCACCAGACCCAGGGCCTGCTCGCGCTTTTCCGGGGACAGCATGCCGGAGAGCGCCGCCTTGACCTCGTCCACCGCGTCGTAGATGACGTTGTAGTAGCGAATGTCAACGCCGAAGTTCTCGGCGAGCTTGCGCGCGCCGGCATCGGCCCGGGTGTTGAACCCGATGATGACGGCTCCGGAAGCCTGAGCCAGATTGACGTCGGATTCGCTGATGCCCCCCACGGCACCGTGGATGACATTGACCCGCACTTCACCGGTGGAGAGTTTGGACAAGGCATGCACCAGCGCTTCCTGGGAACCTTGGACGTCAGCCTTGATGATGAGCGGCAGGGTCTTGACCTCGCCCTCCTCCATCTGCTGGAACATGCTCTCGAGCTTGGCGGCCTGTTGCTTGGCCAGCTTGACGTCGCGGAACTTGCCCTGCCGGAACAAAGCGATCTCCCGGGCCTTCTTTTCGTCGGCCAGGACAATCGCTTCCTCCCCGGCCCCCGGCACATCGGAAAGCCCCAGGATCTCGACGGGGATGGAAGGACCGGCCTCGGCAATCTGCTTGCCGTTCTCGTCCAGCATTGCCCTGACGCGGCCGAACACTTGCCCGGCGAGCACCACGTCGCCCCGCTTAAGAGTGCCGGCCTGGACCAGCATGGTCGCCACCGCACCACGCCCCTTGTCGAGGCGGGCTTCGATGATCAGGCCCTTGGCCGGCGCATCCTTCTGCGCAGTCAATTCCAGGATTTCAGCCTGCAGGAGCACCTGCTCCAGGAGTTCGTCGATGCCGGTACCCTTCTTGGCCGACACCGGGCAGAACGGCGAGTCGCCACCGTACTCTTCCGGAATCACGCCTTCGGCCACCAGTTCCTGCTTGACTCGGTCCGGGTTGGCATCGGGCTTGTCCATCTTGTTGATGGCCACCACCAGGGGCACGCCGGCCGCCTTGGCATGGTGGATGGCTTCCTTGGTCTGAGGCATGACGCCGTCGTCGGCGGCCACCACCAGGATGACGAGGTCGGTCGCCTTGGCGCCACGAGCCCGCATCGCCGTAAAGGCCTCGTGACCCGGGGTGTCGAGGAAGGTAATCATGCCGCGATCGGTTTCCACATGGTAGGCACCGATATGCTGGGTAATGCCGCCGGCTTCGCCTGCCGCAACCTTGGCACGGCGAATGTAGTCGAGCAGCGAAGTCTTGCCGTGATCGACGTGGCCCATGACCGTCACGACCGGAGCGCGCGCCTCCGACGGCACGTCCTTGGGCTCGGCGCTTTCCTCCAGGAAAGCATCCGGATCGTCCAGCTTGGCAGCAAGCGCCTTGTGGCCCATCTCCTCGACCACGATCATGGCGGTTTCCTGGTCCAGGACCTGGTTGATGGTGACCATGGAACCCATCTTCATCATGGTCTTGATCACTTCGGTAGCCTTGACCGCCATCTTGTGCGCCAGATCGGCGACGGAGATGGTTTCCGGAATGTGGACCTCGCGCACCACCGGCTCCGTGGGCGCCTGGAAACCCCCTTGACCGTCGTCCGCCTTCTGCTGCTTCTTATGGCCGTGCTTGGCTTCGCGCCAGCCACCGCCGGCATCGGAGCCGCGGGTCTTGAGGCCTTGTTTCTTCCTGCCGTCGTCGGCAGCGTGGCCAGGCTCCTTGCCCTTTTTCCCGACTTCCGGCTTTTTGTGCAGCGTGCCTTTTTCCGGAGTTGCCTCTTGCGCTTTTGCCTGCGCGGCCACTTGCTGCTTTGCGAGTTCGGCCGCCTTCGCAGCCGCAGCAGCCTCTTCCGCTTCCTGCTTCAGGCGGACCAATTCAGCCTCGCGCTCCTGCTTTTCCTTGAGTTCCTTCGCTTGGCGCTCGAGAAGTTCCTGTTGCCTCTTCTCTTCATGTTCCCGGAGACGCACTTCGTCGTCATCGAGAATGGCCGGCTTGTCTCCCGCAGGCACTGCAACCGCCTCGGGGACGACGAGGTCAACGGTCGTCTCGGCCAAATCACGCTTGACCAGTACACGCTTCTTACGCACTTCGACCTGGACGGTCCTTGCCCGACCCTGGGCATCGGTCGCCTTGATCTCGCTGGTCTGCTTACGGGTCAGCGTGATCTTGGTCTTGGTCTCGGCCTCGCCGTGGGACCTGCGCAGATATTCGAGCAGCCTGGCCTTGTCCTGGTCGGCCAGGGAATCGGCGCTGCCCTTCTTATTGACGCCAGCCTTGGCAAGTTGCTCAAGGAGCGCCTCGACCGGCATTTTGAGTTCGGTCGCGAATTGTGAAACGCTGGTTGCTGCCATGCCCTTTCCCTCCCGCTCACTCGAACCAGTGAGCCCGTGCCTTCAAGATCAGATCCTTGGCACGCTCTTCGTCTATGCCGGTCATTTCCGTGACTTCATCCACCGCCAGTTCCGCGAGGTCGTCCCGGGTCTTCACACTATGGCTGGCAAACTTAGCCGCCAGCTCCCGAGTCATGCCCTCCAACCCAAGCAGATCTTCCGCGACCCCCTCCAATTGCTCCTCGGTGACTATGGCCTCGGTCAGCAGGACATTGCGGGCTCGGGTACGGAGTTCGTTGACGATCTCTTCGTCCAGCCCCTCGATCTCCAACATCTCGGCCAGGGGCACGTACGCCACTTCCTCCAGCGTGGAGAACCCCTCTTCGATGAGCAGGTCGGCCAATTCCTCATCGATGTCCAGCTTTTCCATGAACATGACGCGGGTGACCGCATGCTCGGCTTCCGACTTCTTGGCCGACTCCTCCTGGGTCATCAGATTGATGTTCCAGCCGGTCAACTCCGAAGCCAGTCGCACATTCTGACCGCTCTTGCCGATGGCAATGGCGAGATTGTCCACATCGACGACCACGTCCATCGAGTGCTTGTCCTCGTCCACAACGATTGAGGACACCTCGGCCGGCGACAGGGCGCCGATGACGAACTGGGCCGGATCCGCAGACCAGAGCACGATGTCGATGTTCTCGCCACCAATTTCGTTACGTACCGCCGTGACGCGGGAACCCCGCAAGCCGACACAGGTGCCGATGGGATCGACCCGCGGATCGTTCGACTTGACCGCAATCTTGGCCCGCAATCCGGGATCTCGGGCGCAAGCCTTGAGCTCCATGAGGCCATCGGAAATCTCCGGCACTTCCAGCTCGAAAAGCTTGATGACGAATTCCGGCGCAGTCCGCGACAGGATGATCTGCGGTCCGCGGGCGCCGCGGTCGATGCGCAGCAGGTAGGCCTTGACCCGATCGCCGATGCGCAGGTTCTCCTTCGGGATCATTTGATCCCTGGGAAGAAGCGCCTCGATCTTGCCCGCCTCGACAACCGCGCTGCCCCGTTCCATCCGCTTGATGGTGCCCGAAACCACGTGCTCCTTGCGCTCCAGGAAATCGTTGAGAATCTGCTCGCGTTCGGCATCGCGGATCTTCTGCAGGATCACCTGCTTGGCGGCTTGAGCGCCGATCCGACCGAAATCGATAGGCTCCAGCGCTTCTTCCAAGTAATCGCCCGATTCGACTTCGGAGTCGTCATTGCGGGCTTCGGAAAGCGGAACCTGGAGGTACTCGTTGACGTATTCGTCGTCGGGAACCACCAGCCAGCGGCGGAAGGATTCGTAGGCTCCCGTATTGCGGTCGATCGACACCCGCACTTCGGCTTCGTCGTGGATACGCTTCTTGGTGGCCGACGCCAACGCGAGTTCCAGGGCACCGAACACGATGTCCTTGCCGACGTTCTTCTCGCGGGCCAGTGCATCCACCAACAACAACAATTCACGGCTCATGGGCTACAACCTCCTCATCCTTCAGTCGAATCGCGGCACCAAACGTGCCTTTTCGATATTGCTCAAATCCAGTTCAACATTCCCTGCTGCGAGCTTTAGGCTCACCTTGCCGTCCCGGCAACCGAGCAACTGGCCTTGGAAATTCCGTCGGCCCTCAAGAGGAATGCGAATCTTGATCTGGATATCCTGTCCGGCAAAACGCTCGAAATCTTCAGTCTTGCGGACAACGCGATCGAGTCCGGGCGACGAGATTTCAAGGCGGTCGTAATCGACGCCTTCCACCTCGAACAGGCGCGACAACTGCTGGGAGACCCGGGCGCAATCCTCGACGTCTATCCCGCCCTCCTTGGCAGGCTGATCGATGAAAACGCGAATCGTACGGCCACGGGGCGACAACTCGACATCGACGAGTTCGAAACCCAGGCCACTAACGGTCTTTTCCAGCAGTTCGTGCAAATTCATGACTACAAATAAAAAATGGGCGAAACGCCCACTCCGAAATAAAACCCGCCGAAAGCTGCGGCGGACGGAACAAAACTTTGCGATTGTAACTGCAACGCCGCTCGAGGTAAATGCTCACACCCATTTTGCCGCCCGCGCCCTGCTCCAAGCGCGAAAATCCCTGGGGCATGCTCCAATTCCCTTGTCACAAGCGCCGAGCTATGCCATGTTTGACCCTCGGAGCCGAATTCGCGGAAAAGAATTGGAGAGGGTGGTCTAGTGCTCAAACTGACGCGGCTATCGCTGATCTATTCCGCCGTGCTGCTGGCGACTCTGGGGGCGAACGGCATTTTCGCCTTCAAAGTGGTCCAGGCTCAGTCAGACACCGCCGAAGCCCAACGCCACAGGCAGCAAGCCATCGCCCTGGTTCTCGATCTCCAACGGGAGGTCAGCCACTTGGCCCGTTTTGTGCGGGCTTTCACGACAACTGGGCAAATCCGCTATCTTTCGTATTACTACGACATTCTTGCCATCCGCAACGGCGAAAAAACTCCGCCCGAGGGATATTGGTCAAGCGCCTACTGGGATGAAGTCGTCGCCGGCAATCTGAGACACGCGATCCCCAAGACCGGAGCGCCCAAATCCCTGCGCAACCGGATGGACGAGCTGGGCTTCGACCAGACCGAATTTGCCGCCTTGGCTACCGTTCTCGAGGCGACTGAAGCGATCAAGGATGTCGAGCAAATTGCCTTCGCCGCCACCCAGGGCCTTTACGATCCGGTCTCCCGGAGCTTCGTTTCGGAAGGGAAACCCCACCTGGAGTTCGCCTCCCAACTCGTACACAGCCCCAGCTACAACCAGGGTCAGGCTCGGCTTGCCCGGGCCGCCGAACGTCTCGTCCAGATCACCGACCAACGCACCGGACGGGCAACCGAGGCAGCGAATCAGCGGCTTGAGCTGTGGATCACCATATCCGCCCTCGGCGCTCTTGCGTCCGTGATTCTCGTCATGGTGGGGTTATTCGAATTCAACCAGCGGCTTATCCGCCCGGTTCAGGCATTGCGGGGCGCCGCCGCCCTCCTAGCCCGGGGGCGTTACGACACCCGTGCCGCGATCGGCAATTCGTTCGAGGAACTTCACCTCCTCGGGTCGACCATGGATGAAATGGCCCATTCGATCCAAACGGACATTCTTCATCGGGAACAGACCCAGAAGGCCCTTGAGGAGGCCCGCGCCCGGGCCGAGGCGGCCACTGAGGCAAAATCGCTTTTTCTGGCCAATATGAGCCACGAAATCCGAACCCCCATGAATGCCATCCTGGGCATGTCCCATCTTGCCTTGACGACTGCACTCACCGACCGCCAGCGCGATTACATCGAAAAGGTCCATTCGGCCGCCAAGGTGCTCCTGGCGATCATCAACGACATCCTCGATTTCTCGAAAATCGAAGCCGGGAAGATGACGCTAGAGAGGACCGAGTTCGCCCTCGACGAAGTCATCGCGGGTTCCCTGATGCTAGTGCGGCAAAAGGCCGAAGAAAAATCCATCGAATTGCTCTTCGATCCAGGCAATCGGGTGCTCACCGACGGTCGCCGGCTGATCGGCGACCCGCTACGCATCGGGCAAATCCTGACCAATCTGCTCTCCAATGCCGTCAAATTCACCGAGCAAGGTCATGTCAAACTCTCCCTCGCTTGCCCCCACGCCGATGACAAGGGACTCACGCTGGTCATCTTGGTCAGCGATACGGGCATCGGCATGAGCGGGGAAGAAACCTCCCGGCTGTTCCAGGAATTCACCCAGGCCGACGGTTCGACCACCCGAAAATTTGGCGGTACCGGGCTGGGACTCGCAATCTCCAAGCGACTCTGCGACATGATGGACGGAACGATAGAGGTCCGCAGCCAGCCCAAACGGGGAAGCGAATTTGCGGTCACCCTGCGTCTCGCCAGAGCAGCGCGGTCGGAACCCATCCATCCCTTGCCGGACATGGGCTCCCTTCGCGCCCTCGTCGTCGATGGCAGCGCGCTGGCCAGGGAGTCCGCGGCGCACCTCCTCGCTACCATGGGCGTGGGATCGAACGCCCGAGGCTGTGTGAGAACCGTTGCGTCAGCCGGAGAAGCGCTCCAACTCATGGAGCACGCCCAAATCGCCGGCACCCCGTTCGATTTGCTCATTCTCGACTGGGTCTTGCTGGATCATTCGGGCGACGCAGTACTCGCCGAGCTCGGTCGACTGGGGATTGCCGTACCGCGCTATACCGCCCTTGTTTCGGCCTTCGATTCGGAACTGATCCAGCAAGCGACTCGCCTACCGCCGGGCTGCCACCTGTTGGCAAAACCCATCCTACCAGCGGATCTGCGGCAGCTCCTAGAAGGTCATCGCCCGGATTCGCAGGCGCTGCCACCGGGCGTGGGCAAAGCGCTCACCGGTATCCGAGTCCTCCTGGTCGAGGACAACGAGCTCAATCAGCAGCTCGCGACGGAAATCCTGAGCGAGTGGGGGGTCGAAGTCGAGACGGCGATTCACGGCCAGGCGGCCCTGGACAGGCTGGAGGCCCAACCATCGGATTATTTCGATCTCGTCCTTCTGGATCTTCAGATGCCGGTTCTCGACGGTTACGAAACCGCCCGTCGCCTTCGCGCCCAGCCCAGATTCGGGAATCTCCCCATCATCGCCATGTCGGCCCATACCATGGCCGGCGAAGGGGAGCGCTGCCTGGCCGCAGGAATGAACGATCACATCGGCAAGCCCTTCGAGCCCGAAGCGCTCTTCGCCAAAGTATCCCAAGCTTGTCGCCGTTCAAGCGTCGCGGCGGCGCCAGGCAGCGGCGAAAAGCATGCCTTGGTCGCTCGTCTGCGTGCCGTCCCCGGACTGGATGCGGAAATCGGCCTGCGGCGCTCAGCCGGGCGGCAGGAGCTCTATCTCAAGGTTCTGAATCGCTTTGGTCGCGAAGCCAAAACGCTGCTGGGTCAATTGGCCGAATGCGGCGACCCGAATCGCAGATCCGAACTCGCCCGCTGCGCCCATACCCTCAAGGGCATCGCCGGGACGGTCGGAGCCACGGAACTGGAGTCCCAGGCGAAGGAGTTCGAGGCAGCCCTGGCCACAGAGGGGCTTGACCAACTAGCGGCTCGCAGGGAAACCATGGCATCGATTCTTGCGCCCCTCCTCGATGGTCTGGCGGCCCTCCAGCCGGAGAGCGTGCCCCAAGCCCAGAAGGGCCCCCCGCCGGGATTCGACCGCCTTCGATCCCTACTCTCCCAGGGAGATGCCGAAGCCATCGACCTTTGGAACAGCTTGCCGGCAGCAACCAAGGCGCCGCTTGCGCCCGGAGTCCGCCATCGCATCTCCCGCGCCCTGGAAAATTTCGATTTTGACCTCGCGCTCATGTTGCTTGATCATGGTGGAAACAAGAATGAAGCCCCTGCGGAGAATCCCTGATGGACGCCCATGCCGAACGCGAAACCGTGCTCGTGGTGGACGACACCCCGACCAATCTCAGCTTGCTGAGCGGCCTCCTGCGCGAACACTATCGGGTCAAAGTCGCCAATTCAGGTGCCAAAGCCTTCGAGCTTGCCGAGGCCCAACCTCCCGACCTGGTGCTCCTCGACGTCATGATGCCCGGAATGGATGGCTACGAGGTTTGTCGCCGCTTCAAGGCCTCCCCCCACCTCGCGCGGGCTCCCGTGATCTTCTTGACGGCAAAAGTCGACCCGGCGGACGAAGAGCGAGGCTTTGGCGTCGGGGCGGTGGATTTCATCCACAAGCCGATCAGCCCGCCTGTCGTCCTGGCGAGGGTGCGCACTCATCTGGAAAACCAGAAATGGCGCAATTTCCTGGAGAACAAGAATGCCTGGCTGGAACGCGAGGTCGAATCCCGGATTGACCAGATCAATCGGCTCCAGGATGCCTCGCTCCAGACGATGATCGAACTGGCCGAGTTTCGCGACGAATGCACCGGAAATCACGTTCGCCGCACGCAAGAGTATGTACGCGTGCTTGCCGAGCACCTCGCTCAAAAGGAGCACCATCGCGAATGCCTGCGTCCGGAGACCATACGCCATATTGTCAAGTCGGCCCCTCTACACGATATCGGGAAGATTTGCATTCCCGACCACATACTGCTGAAGAAGGGGCCCCTGGACGCGACCGAGTTCGCCATCATGCGTACCCATGCCGAACGGGGATTCGACATCCTGGCGCAAATCCGAAGACATTTAGGTGAAAATTCGGATTACCTCTTGTATGCTCAGCAAATTGCTCGCCACCACCACGAAAAATGGGATGGCTCAGGTTACCCAGACGGTTTGGCCGGAGAGGCCATTCCATTGGCTGCACGAGTGATGGCTGTGGCCGATGTCTACGACGCCCTGCGAACCCGCCGCCCGTACAAGCAGCCGATGGACCATCACCAAGCGCTCAGCCATATCCTTCCGGGGCGCGGACGGCATTTCGACCCTGAATTGGTCGATGCGCTGATCGCCTCGGCAGACGTTTTTCAGGAAATTGCCCGCCAACTGCAGGATTGAAATGCCATGCGAAGCTTTCCCCAAGCCCCTCAACGACGCCTGAAGAGACCCTGGCAGCGCCTGATCGCGGTGTTCGGCGCCGGGCTTGTCTGCACGCCGGTCCTTGCCCAGGTCTCGGTTTCCGGCTTCGGCACCCTTGGATACGCGCAGTCGGATCGCTCCTTCCGGTACCAACGATTCGTCGACGACGACGGAACCTTCAACCGGGACACTCTGATCGGGGCTCAAGCCGACATACGTCTAGGCGAGCAATTCAGTCTGGTCGCCCAGGCCAAACTCGCTCCCTCGCTCAAACGCAACAATCCCTGGGATACCACGCTGACCTGGGCCTTTCTCGCCTGGCGGCCGACCAACGATCTCCTCCTGCGGGCCGGCCGCTTCCGCGTACCTTATTACCTCAACAGCGCCAACCTCGACGTCGGCGTGACTTATGACCCCGCACAGCTTCCGCAAGAGCTCTATTCGATCTCGCCCACCAACGAGACCACAGGAATTTCGCTGAGCCACACCTGGGAGACCGCCCCCGTCGACATTGCGCTTGACGCGTACTGGGGAAGCGCCAACTTCTTCGGCAGCATCTTTTTCAGGGATGATTACCGCGCCTTCGGAGGACCGGACAGGGGACGGACTTTTATCCCGCTGGAGATCGACTCGCGCGGATTCGCCCTGACCTTCACCCGGTCGGAAGACATCCTCCGGCTGGGATTCCACCATGCCGGAGTCATGCGGCGGGATGGCGGAGAATGGACCAAGGATTTCCCGCTCATCAATCTACCCGACGGCCAGAGTTTTTACCTCGCCAGCCAGAGTCCCCTGGTACCGACCGTAAGGGAGATTCGATTCAGCATCCTGACTGCCGGATTCGATATCGGGATCGGAAGGAACTTGCGGCTTGCTGGCGAATTTGCCCGCCGTACCAATGTCAATGCGCCCCGCGGGGGTGCCGATACGCGCGGCGGCTATCTCGCCCTGCGCTATGACGCCGGTAGCTGGCACCCTTACGTCTCGATCGCCCGCCTCCTGTCCAACGATCCCTCCCTTGGACTCTTTGAGGCAGTCAATTCGAATCGTGTCGTTCCTTCACCTTTCCTTCCCGCACCCGCGTCCCTCATCAATGCCAGCCAGCGCTTTGCCGCCGATCGGCTTGTCGTGTACGACCAATCGACCCTCGCGATCGGAACCTCATACATTCTGTCGCCGACCCAGAAGCTGAAATTCGAGTGGGCGACCACCCACGTCGGCAAGGTTTCCAGTTTTGTCGATGCCCCTGAAGGAGGGAACGTCCGCGATCGGAACATCCATGTCCTCTCAGCCTCCTACAACTTCACGTTCTGAGGCCCAGGTTCGATGAAGCGCTTCCTGGCCTGTCTTGCCGTCTGGTTACTGCCGCTCCACGCGGCACTGGCCGAGGGCATGGTCATCGTCGCCCACCCTTCTGTACCGCGGATGGACCAAGCGACGGTCCAACGCGTCTATACCGGACGAGTGATCGAAATTGGCGGCGTCAGCGTGGTTCCGCTCAACGCACCCCCCGGGCACCCCGATCGCACGCGTTTCCTGCGCGATTACCTGCAGCAGGACGATGAGAAATA
This sequence comes from Rhodocyclaceae bacterium, assembly GCA_035345935.1. Lineage (GTDB taxonomy): Bacteria > Pseudomonadota > Gammaproteobacteria > Burkholderiales > Rhodocyclaceae > SSSZ01. Next base: position 15,554 of record DAORDK010000006.1, read on the forward strand.
CATCGGTTACTGGACCGTACGCCGATACATCGGCAAGGGAACTCCTCCGCGGGAGGTCAATTCGGGCGAAATGGCGTCAACGATCCAGACAACGCCAGGCGCCATCGGCTATCTTCCCGAATCGGAACTTCGTCCGGGAATGAACGTCATCCTCCGGCGGCCCACCGAAGAAGCCCATCGCTAATAGCGGCGCTCCTGGGAACGAGCGGGAGTTCCTCTGACCACCTCAAAATCGGTCGTTGCGACCGTACGTCCATCCTGGGTCGCAACGACAAGACGCCAAGCTCCCGGCGCGGGGTTAGTGACGTAGGAATAGCCTCTGAACCCCTGCTCCCGACCGCCGACCAAGGTAAATCTGCTCCCGCCGACGCGGCGCCAACTCCCGGATTCATCCTGCCTTTCCCAGCGATGTTCGAGGGCGGCCGTGACGCCCCGCGGAGAAAAAACCGCCGAGACCGCATAGATCTGCCCCTGATCCGGGACATGCAAGGTCGCCGCCCAGTCGCGCCAGATCTGCCAAGGAGCGGCGGGTTCGACACGCAGGCGGTAGTCGGAACCCGCCTTGACGAATTCCTGACCGATAGCGACGTCCCGCGTGACCAGCGGTACCGGCGCCACCATGTCCAACCTCCAGGCGCCCATGAGGGCCAAGCCGACTGCCCAGGCCGGAACGATTCGCCCCGGCCGCCCCGGTGAGCACAAGCGGAGAAGGTGTGCCAAACCAACGCCCACCGCCGTCGAGAGGTAAAACCAGATCGGATTCAAGCTGCCCGCCGCGAAGGGCAAGGCGAAGTTCATCAGCAAACTGGCACAAAAGGCGAAGAATGCCCAGATCAGGGAATAACGGCTGCCGTAGCGCGCTCCCCAGAACTCGTTGGCGACCAGCAGAGCCCCCAGGACGGCGGCGCCGATTCCGGCGGTGAAATGGCTGCTGCTCTTGGCATAGAGGATGAAAAGGGCGGAATAGAGGCTACCGAAACAGAATTGGAGTGCCGGGTAGGGAAATTGCCAGAGAAACCTCTCCCAGCGGCTTGCCGCGGTGTTCTGGGAGTCCGGGGGGGCGGTTCCCCGATAGTCCCGCCGCGCCAGAACAAATGCCAGAATCGCCGCCAGCCCGAGCACCCCGCCCAGGCGCCAGAAATCGAGGACCTTGACCCGCACCCCCAGGGTCAAGGCGTCCCAAATCACTCCGCAAAAAAAGGAGGCTACGGGAACGAAGCGAAACAGGCCCTTGCCAACCATCGAAGCCCCCAGGGAACGCAGCCGCAAGCTACGGCTCGGCCGTCAGTCTCCCACGACATCGACGCCCGGCGGCGCGGTAAAGCGGAAAAGCGAGGGCGGCAAGGCTGGATTGCGCTCGCTCTTGGAAAAGCGGACCAAGGTCGTCTGACCAAAGTTATCGAGGAGTTCCATGCCCCGGAGTTCGCCGCCCGAAAAACCCAGACGCAGCTTCTCGAAACCACCTTCCGCAACCCGCGGCCGGGCTTCGACCCAGTCCAGGCCTTCGCTCTCACCCGCGTCCTTGAGGACGAAATTTTTGTCGAGCTCGGCACTCCCGGAAAGTAAGGCCGCCGGGGTGCTCCCGATGGCATCCCCAGCCTTTCTCACTGTCACCTGCTTGAGCTCCGGGTCGTATATCCAGAATTTCTCGCCATCCCCCACGACGAGCTGGGGATAGGGCGTCAGAATTTCCCAGCGCAACTTGCCCGGCCGCAGAATGGCCACGGTGCCCGCCGACTGCTGCGGCTTACGGCCACCCTTGCTGGTCACCAGCTGGGAGAACTCGGCGCGGAAGCTGCGCGTCGAATCGAAGAAACGGTGCAACTGGTCCAGCGCCCCGGCCCAGGCTGGGGTCCAGGCGCAACAGAGGGCAAACAGCGCCAGCCAGTATCTCACTCCGCCTCTTTCCGGGCGAGCACCTCGCGCCCACCGCGCGCATCCATGGTCGATACCAATCCGGCCCGCTCCATGGCTTCGATCAGCCGGGCAGAACGGTTATAGCCGATGCGCAGGTGCCGTTGGACCAGGGAGATCGACGCACGACGATTCTTGAGGACGATCTCGACCGCCTGATCGTACAGAGGGTCGTTCTCGGCATCCTCTCCGCCTTCGCTGCCCTCGCCGCCCCCCGCCTCATCATCCTCCACTCCGCCGGCGAGCACTTCGGCAACGTATTCCGGCGCGCCCAAGGACTTGAGGTAATCCACCACCCGGTGCACTTCGTCGTCGGAAACGAAGGCCCCGTGCACCCGGGTCGGGTATCCCGTACCCGGGGCGAGGTAGAGCATGTCGCCCTGGCCGAGGAGAGATTCGGCGCCCATCTGGTCGAGGATGGTACGGGAGTCGATCTTGCTGGAAACCTGAAAGGACATACGCGTGGGGATATTGGCCTTGATCAGGCCGGTGATGACATCAACGCTCGGACGCTGCGTTGCGAGGACAAGATGGATGCCCGCCGCTCGCGCCTTCTGCGCCAGGCGAGCAATCAGCTCCTCGACCTTCTTGCCGACCACCATCATAAGGTCCGCCAATTCGTCGATGACCACCACCACATAGGGCATATGGACCAGAGGTTCAGGAGTCTCCGGCGTCAGGGAAAGAGGATTGGGCAGATGCTCGCCCCGTTTTTCCGCGTCGCGAATCTTGGCGTTGAAACCCGACAGATTCCGTACCCCCAAGGCGGACATCAGCTTGTAGCGGCGCTCCATTTCGGCGACACACCAATGAAGCGCATTGGCAGCCTGCTTCATGTCGGTCACAACCGGGGCCAACAGGTGGGGTATTCCCTCGTAGACCGACAGTTCGAGCATTTTCGGATCCACGAGGATCAGGCGGACGTTTTCCGGCTCGGACTTATAGACGAGGGAAAGGATCATGGCGTTGATGCCCACCGACTTTCCCGACCCGGTCGTCCCGGCCACCAATAGATGCGGGGTCTTGGCCAGGTCCGCCACCACCGGCAGGCCACCGATGTCCTTGCCCAGGCTTACGGTCAAGGGACTGGCCATATCGTTGTACGGCTGGCTGGCGATGATTTCCGAAAGCCGTACCGTCTGGCGCCGCGGATTGGGCAGTTCCAGGGCCATGCACGACTTGCCCGGCACCGTCTCCACCACCCGGATCGAGACCAGGGCCAGGGCGCGGGCCAAGTCCCGGGCCAGATTGACGATCTGGGCTCCCTTGACGCCCACCGCAGGCTCGATCTCGTACCGGGTGATGACCGGCCCCGGCAGGGCCGCAAGGACCTTGACCTGGACGCCGAAGTCCGCCAATTTGCGCTCGATCAGGCGGGATGTGAATTCCAGGGTTTCTGCGCCTACCGACTCGGTGGCTTGCGCTGCCGGGTCCAGGAGGTGGAGGGGCGGCAAACGGCCCCCGATGACGGCCTCGGGGAAGAGAGCGACTTGCTTCTCGCGCTCGATGCGCTTCTCCGCTTTCCTCGACACCGGAACTTCGGGGGCCGACGGCTCGATGACGATCGGCTCATGGAGTTCGACGCGGCGCTTCTCGACCTCGACGTTTTCCTCTCGCAAAAGCGCAGTTTCACGGCCGATCCGGCGATCCCGCCAACTGTCGAACAATCCGTAGAGCCCGGAAACGGTTTTCTCCAGGGCCAAACCGATGCGCTCGCAAGCCCAAAGCCAGGACATCCCGGAAAAAAGGCTCCAACCTGCGGCCACGGCGACCAGCAGGAAGAGCGTCGCGCCGGTGTAGCCGAAGGAGGTCGCGAGCCAGTGCCCCGCTTCGTAACCCAGGAGCCCCCCCGGAGCCAGCGGCAAGGATGCCTTCAAGGTATGGAATCGGATCGCCTCAAGCGCTGAACTGGCGACCAGGAGCCCGGCGAATCCGGCCAGGGCGAAATAGAGGGGGCGGCGATCTTCCGCGCCCGGTCCGGACCGCAGCCGCTGGTAACCCCAGTGCACGCACATGACCATCAGGATGACCCACCACCAGGCGGACAACCCGAACAAGTACAGCAACAGATCGGCCAGCCAAGCCCCGAAGCGGCCGGTGGGATTGTGCAGGGACGCCCGGGTCGCAGCGTGGGACCACCCCGGATCGTCCTTGGAGAATCCCCACAATGCGAGCGATACGAATAGGGCTATGGCGCCCAGTGCAAGCCAGCGGGTTTCCTGCAGCAATCCGCCGATCTTCTCCGGAAGGGGATTCGTCGACCGCTCCGCCAAACGTCCGGCGGCCATCTTCACTCTCCGGTGATGACGATGCGGTCGTTCTCGTAGGTGATATAACCGCTCAATTCGAGATCCCGCACCACCTTGCTGACCATTTCGCGGGAGGCGCCGATCATGCGTGCCATGTCCTGCTTGGAAATCTTGCGCTTGACGACCCGCTTGCCCTCGTCCAGTTCGGACATCTCAAGGAGCAGACGGGCAACGCGCCCATAAACGTCGAGCAAAGCCAGACTTTCGATCTTGCGATCGGCCTCGCGCAGACGGCGGACCAGCACCTGCATGAGTTTGAGCGCGACCTGAAAATTGTCGCGCATGCAGCGCTGGAACTCTTCCTTGCCGAGGACCAGAAGCTCGCTGGCCTCCAGGGCGACCACATCGGCGGAACGCGGGCTGCCATCGATCAGACCCATCTCACCGAAGGATTCTCCGTGGCCCAGCATGGCGAGAATGATCTCGCGGCCTTCCTCATCGCTATTGGTGACCTTCACTCGCCCGGTCAACATGATGTAGAGGCAATCGGTGGTATCCCCCGCTCGCACCACGAACTCGCTGCGTTCCGCTCGTTTTCGACCGCAGACACGGGAAAGCCGCTCGAGCTCGCTTTCGTCGAGACCGGCAAACAGGGGAACGTTGCGAAGAACGACCAAGCTGAGTGCGTGGGTGGCCTGTACCATGGTTTCACTTTTTGTTCATAGAGTTACCGCGGAATTATAATCCGGTTTCCCAAAAGGAATAGGGCCATGCGAAAAAACTTTTCGGATGGCCCCCGTATAATCCGAAAATCCAACACAAAAAAGGGAAGTCATGTCCAGCGCCCCCCGCCATTGCCGGCTCCTGATCCTGGGATCCGGGCCCGCCGGCTACACCGCCGCCGTTTATGCCGCCCGCGCCAACCTCAAACCGGTTCTGATCACCGGACTGGCTCAGGGTGGGCAACTGATGACCACCACCGACGTCGACAACTGGCCGGCAGACGCCGAGGGCGTCCAGGGACCCGATCTCATGGCCCGCTTCGAACAGCATGCCCGGCGCTTCGACACCGAGGTCATTTTCGACCACATCCACACGGCAAAGCTGACCGAGAAGCCCTTCACTCTGATCGGCGACTCCGGAACCTACACTTGCGACGCCCTCATCCTCGCCACGGGAGCTTCTGCCCAATATCTCGGCTTGCCTTCGGAAGAGGCATTCATGGGACGCGGCGTCTCCGCCTGCGCGACCTGCGACGGATTCTTCTATAGGAACAAGCCGGTCGCCGTTGTCGGCGGAGGCAACACCGCCGTCGAGGAAGCCCTATACCTGGCAAACATCGCCAGCCATGTGACGGTCATTCACCGGCGGGACAAGTTCCGCTCGGAGAAAATCCTGCAGGACAAGCTCTTCGAGAAGGAGAAGGCGGGCAAAGTCACCATCCTGTGGAACAGCGTCCTCGACGAAGTCCTGGGCGACTCGTCCGGCGTCACGGGATTGCGCATCAAGGCCACGGCCGACGGCTCGCCGCGCGAGCTCAAAGTCGACGGCGTGTTCATCGCCATCGGCCACAAGCCCAATACCGATCTCTTTACCGGCCAATTGGACATGGAGGGCGGCTACATCGTTACCCGAGGTGGTCGCGAGGGCAATGCGACCTTGACCAGCATCCCGGGGGTTTTCGCCGCGGGAGACGTTCAGGACCACATCTACCGCCAAGCATGCACTTCTGCCGGCACCGGCTGCATGGCGGCCCTGGACGCCGAGCGCTACCTGGACCAGCTCGGTCTGGCATGATCCCGGGCGGGGGTCAGATGACGAAAAAGAACTTCGTCTCGCCGCCCCCCAGCCCGGAGGATCGGGCGGCCTTTCGCGCCGCAGTGGAGGGTACCCAGCCCCTCGCCCCCACCAACCGGGTTCACCTGGGAGGCCCGCTCCCGGCACCGCGCCCGCTCCAATTTCGGGCCGACGAACGCGCTGCGTTGCGGGAAAGTCTGAGTGCCTCTCCCGGATTGCAGGATCGCCTCGAAGGCGGTGACGAGCCCAGCTATCTACGCCCCGGTCTGGCCGCAGGCGTATTGCGCGACCTGCGCCGCGGGCGCTGGGTCATCCAGGCGGAAATCGACCTCCACGGGATGAATCGCGAAGAGGCGAGGCACTCCCTCGGGGCGTTCCTTGGGGCCTGCGGACGCCAGGGAATCCGGTGCCTGCGGGTCATTCACGGCAAAGGCCTTGGATCCCCTGGGCGGCACTCCATCCTGAGGCGCCTGGTGAGGGGCTGGCTGATCCAGAAGGATGAGGTACTGGCCTACTGTCAGGCTGCCCCGCGGGACGGCGGCGAAGGCGCCATGCTGGTCCTGCTGCGCTCCAGGAAAACCTGACTCCACCGGCGCAGCAGCAGCCGCCTGGAAAAATCAGATTGCCGCTTCGTCGGTCTCGCCCGTCCGGATTCGGACGACCTGCTCGACCGGCATGACAAAGATTTTTCCGTCGCCGATCTTCCCGGTGCGGGCCGCTTTGATGATCGCTTCTATGGCGGCGTCCGCTTGATCGCCCGCAACGACCACTTCGATCTTGATCTTGGGCAGGAAATCGACCACGTACTCGGCGCCTCGATAGAGCTCGGTATGGCCTTTCTGGCGCCCGAAGCCTTTGACCTCGGTGACTGTCAGGCCGGTAACACCGACCTCCGAAAGGGCTTCGCGAACCTCGTCCAATTTGAACGGCTTGATGATGGCTTCAATCTTCTTCATGGATGTCTCGTCTTTCCGTGATCAATATTCATCGCGATAGCGATTGGTAATAGGATACCGCCAATCTTTGCCAAAGCCACGGGGGGTGATGCGAATTCCCACCGGCGCCTGCCGGCGCTTGTATTCGGCGATACGCAGCAGACGGACCACACGCTTGACGGCGTCCGCGGGGAATCCCGCAGCGATGATCTCCCGCGGCGACCTGTCTTCCTCCATGTAGGCGGCGACGATGGCATCGAGGATGTCATAGGGCGGCAGGGAATCCTGGTCGACCTGATTGGGGCGCAGTTCGGCCGAGGGTGGCCGAGTGATGATGTTCTCGGGAATCACCGGAGAAATCCCGTTGCGATAACGAGCCAAGCGATAGACCATGGTCTTGTACACATCCTTGATCACCGCGAATCCCCCTGCCATGTCCCCATACAGGGTCGCATAGCCTACTGCCATCTCGGACTTGTTCCCCGTGGTCAGCACCAAGGCACCGGTCTTGTTGGACAGCGCCATCAGTATCATTCCGCGTATCCGCGCTTGCAGGTTTTCCTCGGTGGTATCGGCGGGCAGGCCGGCGAATTCCTTGGCCAGCAGTTTATCGAAGGTCGCCATGGCCGGCGCGATGGGAATCTCGTCATAGCGGACCCCCAGAGTCCGTACCATGGCCCGGCTGTCCTCGAGACTCATGTCCGCCGTGTAGGGCGACGGCATCATCACGGCCCGGACCCGATCGGCCCCCAAGGCGTCCACCGCGACACACAGGGTCAGGGCCGAATCGATGCCGCCGGAGAGCCCGATGATGGCGCCGGGAAAACCGTTCTTGCCGATGTAGTCCCGCACGCCCAGCACCAGGGCGCCATAGGCTTCGGCATCGACGGAAAGCGCTTCGGCGATCCGAGTGGATTCGAGCTGGCCATTGTCGAAATCGACGAATCCCAGGGCCTCCTCGAACTGAGGCAAGGCCATGGCTAGCTCGCAATCGGCATCCAAGGCAAAAGATCCCCCATCGAACACCAGTTCGTCCTGCCCGCCCACCAGGTTGGCGTAGATCGCCGGAATCCCCGTCGCCCGGACCCTCTCCCCCAGCACCTCGGCACGCAGCGCTTGCTTCTCCAGATGCAGGGGAGACGCGTTCAGCACCAGGAGCAGCTCTGCTCCTGCCTGCCGAGCCAATTCCGCCGCACCCGGTTCCCACACGTCGGCACAGATATTGATCCCGCAAGCGACGCCTGCTATGCGGACGACGCAGGCCTCGGTTCCAGCCTCAAAGTAGCGGACCTCGTCAAAGACTTCGTAATTGGGCAGGCGGAGCTTGCGGTAGAGAGCGATCCGACGACCATCGGCGAGCACGGCCGCCGCGTTGTAGCGGCGGCCGTCGGCCGCTTCCTCAGGGAATCCGACCACTAGGGCGATTCCCCGAGTGCGCTCGGCGAGGTCGTCGACCGCCGCCGAGCACGCCCGGTAGAACTCCGGGCGCAGAAGCAAATCTTCTGGGGGATAACCGCAGAGCGCCAGTTCGGGCGTCAGCAGGAGGTGAGCTCCCGCTTCCCTTGCCCGGGCAGCGCATTCGGCGATACGGCCCACATTCCCTGCAAGATCGCCGACGATGGCATTGAATTGGGCGACGGCGACCTTCAGCATCGAGGAGCGCTCAATAGGCGGGTTTCTCCTTGGCGTCGTTATAGCGCGCCACGCCTTCCATGATTTCCTTCTTCGCTTCCTCGGGACCGCACCAGCCGGTCACCTTGACGAACTTGCCCGGTTCCAGATCCTTGTAGTGAGCAAAGAAGTGGGCGATCTGGTCGAGAATGATCGTCGGGATGTCGGCATGGGTCTGGACGCTGCGATACATGGGGGTGAGCTTGTCCACGGGAACCGCGAGAAGCTTGGCGTCGGCCCCCGCTTCGTCGGTCATGGACAGCATGCCGATGGGGCGACAACGGACCACGACTCCAGGCGGCAAGGGAAACTGGGTCACGACCAGCACATCCACCGGGTCGCCGTCGCCGGCGATGGTATGGGGGATGTAGCCGTAGTTGCAGGGATAGTGCATCGACGTGCCCATGAACCGATCGACGAAGATGGCGCCGCTTTCTTTGTCAACTTCGTATTTGATCGGGTCGGCATGGGCCGAGATCTCGATGACGACGTTGAAATCGTTGGGGAGGGACTTGCCGGAGGGAACATTGTTGAGGGCCATGACGATCTCTTCGGGTTGTTGTGAGAGCGACGATTATAGCGCCAGCCCCGATGCGTCGGATGCCTTTTGCCAACGCCCGCGAGACGCCCTCCAGGGGAGTCCAGGCAACTTTACGTATTGACAATCATTCTCATTACTGAATACAATGAGAACCATTCGCATTCCTATCATAGAGATCATGGAAAGTCCCTTCTGCCCCACGCCACCGCCCCCTGAAGATTCCACCGCGCCTCAGGGCATCGGTTCGGCGACCATTGCAAGCCGCGACCTGTTCGGCACCCTCAAGGCGCTGGAAATCGACCATGCGGGTCAGCGCTATGTACTGCGCATCACCCGCGAGAACAAGTTGATCCTCACCAAATAGAGCCCGCAACCCCTCTCCCTGCCTCGCCCAAATTCCGTTAATCCGCTCTCCCGCAAGCCAGCCGAGTCTGCCAGCCAGCACGAGATCCCCAGGAGTCTTCCATGCTGACTGCACGCCAATTCATTGCCACTTTGCTTGTCTCCGCCGCCTGCTGCGGATCCGCCCAAGCGCTCGAATATCCCATCGGAACCCCGCAGCAGAAAGCGGGAATGGAAATCGCCGCAGTCTATCTGCAGCCGGTTGAAATGGAGCCGGACGGGATGATGCGCAAGGCGTCGGAATCGGACATCCATCTGGAGGCCGACATCCACGCCCTGGCCAACAACCCCAACGGCTTCGAAGAAGGCGCCTGGATGCCTTATCTCCTGGTCAGGTTCGAAGTCAGCAAGATCGGAGGCGATTTCAAGGTCTCCGGCGATTTCATGCCCATGGTCGCCAATGACGGCCCCCATTACGGCGACAACGTCAAGCTCGCCGGTCCCGGCAAATACAAGGTGAAATTCACCATCCTGCCACCCTCGGAAAACAAGCACGCCCACTTCGGCCGCCACACCGACCGGGCCACCGGCGTCCGTCCCTGGTTCAAGCCCTTCGACGTGGAATACGAGTTCACCTACGTCGGCATCGGCAAGAAGGGCGGGTACTGACATGAACGCTTCGCCGCTGATCGCCGCCCTCGTCGCGGCGGGCTTGGTCACGCCCGCAATCGCTGCACCGCCGGACCCCGCGCTGCTGGAAAAACTGATCGCCCGCATGGAGCGCCTGGAAGCCCGCAATGCCGAACTGGAAAAGGAAGTGAAGGCGCTCAAGACCGAAAACGACAAGGTTGCCCAGGGACTCGACAGTGACCGCATTTCCCAATACGAACCGGAACTCACCGCACGCCTGAAGGCCGTTGAGAAAGATGCCCTCGACATGAGGAAGGCGGCAAAGAAGATCGACGCCCTCGACGGTCTCAAGGCCGGCGCCACCCTGACCACCGTCGGCCAACATGCCTGGGGTCTGCCCAAGGGAACCCGGGACGACGGCGGGCAACTCAATTACCGGGCCGACGTCACGGTCGAACTGCCCTTGGATCCGATCGGCGACATCGACCAGAAGCTCTTCGCCCACTTCCGTATGGGTCAGGGTCTGGGCCTCAACACCCCCTTCGGCAACCTCGGCCATTTCGCCAGCGCCCCCAATGCGGTCGCCTTCCGCGCCAGCGGCTCGAATCCCGACGATTCGGTGGCCATCCTCGGCGAAGCCTGGTATCAGGCGTCGATTCCCCTGCCCTTCGGCGGATTCAAACCCCATTCCCGTGAAGCCCTGGAACTGACCTTCGGCAAGATGGACATATTCGGCTTCTTCGACCAGAACGCGGTGGCCGGCGACGAATCCAAACAATTCCTCAATTCCGTCTTTGTCCATAATCCGCTCCTCGATGCCGGGGGAGAGGTCGCCGTAGACGCCAATGGATTCCAGCCGGGATTCGTGGCCGCCTACGTCAATACTTCGGAGAAGAGCCAGCCCTGGCGCCTGTCCCTGGGCGTCTTCGGCGCCGGGGAGAGGGGCGCCAATTACCAGCGCAGCTTGGCCGCGCCCCTGGTGATCGCGCAGGCCGAGCGGCAAGTCCGCCTGTTTGGCGGCCTGGCCGGAAGCTATCGCCTTTATGCCTGGAATCGCACCAAGGCTGCCGACCTTGCAGGCAATCGGGAAAGGCACACGGGCATTGGATTCTCGCTGGATCAGCAGGTCGGGGACGGCGTCGGCCTCTTCGCCCGCTATGGCAAACTGGTCAGCGGCGAATCTCCCTTCGACCAGGGACTCGCCCTTGGGGCTGCCTTCAACGGCAGCTACTGGGGCCGCGGCGGCGACACCCTGGGCCTGGCGGGCAGTTGGCTGAAGGCCAGCGACGATTATCGGGCTGCCGGCGGCAGTGGATGCCTGGGAGTTGATGACGCCGACAACTGCCTGGGAGCCTTTAGCTTCTCTCCCGCCGGGGCCGAAAGGGTTGCCGAAATCTACTATCGCTACCGAGTATCGCCCCAATTCGACCTGACGCCGGACTTCCAGTGGGTCGCCCGTCCGGGAGCCAATCCCGATGCCCGCTCGGCCCGCGTACTCGGCCTGCGAGCCAATCTCGCTTTCTAACGCCCACGACCATGCCTCCGCTATTTCTCTCCTGCTTACGTCCGGGCACCTGGATGTCGGTCTCCGTCGCCGGAATGGCTCTCGCCTTGCTGCTCACCGCAGCTCCGCCGACCCGGGCCGATGACCTACCCACGATCAAGCTGCTCATCAAGGATGGGCGTTTTCAGCCGGCCACCCTGGAAGTCCCGGCCAATACCAAGTTCCGCCTGGAAATCACCAACCAGGGCCCCGGCCCGGAGGAATTCGAGAGTACCGAATTGCGCAAGGAAAAGGTGATCGCCGCCGGGGTCACCTCCAACCTCATTTTCCAGCCCCTGAAACCCGGTAGCTACAAATTCTTCGGCGAATTCCACCCGGACACCGCCCAGGGGCAGATGGTGGCGAAGTAAATCGCTCCGGGGGAAATCATGGGGGAACACGTTCTGACCTTTCATCCGACCCGGCCGGGCACGGCGTCCCAAGGGCGAATCGCCCGGCTCGGGCTGTTCCTGCGCCGCCATCGCCGGGCGGTGATTGCCGTTCAGTGGGGGGTGGTCATCGTCTACGCCGTCCTCGTCATCGTTCCCGCCTTTCTCCCCCTCCCCCCAGAAAGCGCCCACATCTGGGACAACCTGCGGCTCTTCGCTCAGTTCTGCTTCTGGGGCCTGTGGTGGCCGGGCGTCATGATCGCCACTGTAAGCCTCGGCCGGGTCTGGTGCGGCCTCTTCTGTCCCGAGGGCTTCATCTCCGAGCAGATCAGCCGTTTCGGCCGCGGCCACCCGCTGCCCCGCTGGCTGAAGTGGTCTGGCTGGCCCTTTGTCGCCTTCGTCTGCACCACGGTCTATGGCCAATTGGTGAGTGTCTACGAATACCCTCAGGCGGCGCTGTTGGTCCTGGGCGGCTCCACCGTGGCCGCCGTCGCCATCGGCCTCCTCTACGGCCGTGAAAAGCGCATCTGGTGCCGCTACTTGTGCCCCGCGTCCGGCGTCTTCGCCGTCCTGGCCAAGATCGCGCCGCTCCACTACCGCGTCGACCGGGCCGCCTGGGACCGCCACGATGGCGACTTCACCCCGGTGAATTGCGCCCCCCTGGTGGATGTGCGCCGCATGACCAGCGCTTCCGAATGCCATGCCTGCGGGCGCTGCTCCGGCCAGCGGGAGGCCGTGGCGCTCGCCTGGCGTTCCCCCTTCGCCGAAGTGCTCGACCCGGAAAACCCCGCCCGCACGCCGGAGGCCCTGACGCTGCTGTTCGGCGTCCTCGGCGTCGCCACCGCCGCCTTCCAGTGGACAGTCAGCCCCTGGTTCCGCGATGCGAAGCTGGCGCTGGCCGACTGGCTGGTGGAACGCGAGTACTTTGCCCTGCTGGACAACGATGCCCCCTGGTGGCTGCTCACCCACGTCCCGGAAGCCAGCGACCTGTTCACCTGGCTCGACGGCGCCCTCATCCTCGCCTACCTGCTGGGCGGCGGCTTCGTCCTCGGCAGCCTGCTCTGGCTCGGCCCCGCCCTGGCCGCCCGCCTCACTAGCCACCCGTCCTATTCGTGGCAGCGCTTCACCCTGGCGTTGACGCCCATGGCGGCCGCCAGTGTGATTCTCGGGCTCTCCATGCTCACCGTGAGCCATCTCAAAGCCGAACACCTCTGGCTCGGTTGGCTGCCCGCCTTCCGCGTCGCCTTGCTCGCAGCGGGAAGCCTTGGCTGCCTCGTCCTCGCCGCTCGATTGGCGCGGCAATCCGGCACGGCAAGCGCTGCCCGGTTCGGCGCGACTTTGGCCATGGCCTGGCCCGTTCTGCTCATGGTCGGCGTCTGGTCCCTGGTCTTCTTTCGCTGGTAGATGATGTCCGCCGTCCTCGCACCGCCCCGGAACCCTCCTTACGTTGGGCCCGCCTATCCCTGGCGCAGCTTGGTCTTGGTCGTCGCCGCCCACAGCCTAGTGCTAATCACCTTGAGCCGGCTGGATCGCCTACCCTCGCTTCCCGAGGCACCGACCCTGACCGTCGATCTGCTGACCCCACCGGCGCCGATGGCTCCGGTCGCGGCTCCCGCGCCGCCGACCCGGGTCGAAAAGCGGCCCTCTCCCCGCCCCCAACCTGCGGCCCAAGCGCGCGCGCCCTTGCTGGCCACCGCCGGTCCTTCCCCGGTCGACGCAAGCGCCCCGCCCGCACCCCCTGCTCCGCCAGCTTCGGCAGCGCCTGCCGCCCCGTCTGCCGCAACCGTTCCCGCGACGCTGACCCAAGCGCGCTTCGACGCCGACTACCTGCATAACCCGGCCCCCGCCTATCCCCCCATCTCCCGCCGGCTGGGCGAAGAGGGCAAGGTCGTGCTACGGGTCTTCGTCGAGTCCAATGGCCGCGCCGCCCAGGTGGAAATCCGGACCGCCAGCGGTTCGACCCGCCTCGATCAGGCCGCTGCCGATGCCGTCGCCCAGTGGAAATTCGTTCCCGCCCGGCGCGGCGAGGAGTCCGTGGGCGCCTGGGTTCTCGTCCCCATCATCTTTTCGCTGAAAGGCTAGACATGGAAACCTCCCTGGGCCTCGCCCACTTCTTCGTGGCCGCCGACGGCATTGCCCGCTTGGTCCTCGGTCTGCTGCTGATCGCCTCCCTGGGCACCTGGACCCTGATCGTCACCAAGGGGATTCAAGTCTTTCGCCTGCGTCGCCGGAGCGAAGCCTTCCTCGCCGACTTCTGGCAGGCTCCCAACCTGGAGGCCGTGGCCGGCCGCCTGCGCGAACGGGGCACCACCGATCCTTTCTCCCATCTGGTACACCACGGCTTCACCGCCATCGAGTTGCAGAACCGCGGCGGCCGACGCGCCCTCATCGACAGCGGCTCCCCCGACGAACTGTTGACCCGGGCCCTGAAGCGGGCCATCGACGAGGATCGCAGCCGGCTCGAATTCGGCCAGACCTTCCTTGCCACCGTGGCCTCGTCGGCCCCCTTCGTCGGACTCTTCGGCACGGTCTGGGGCATTTACCACGCCCTGCTGGCCATCGGCGTTGCCGGCCAGGGCACCCTCGACAAGGTGGCGGGGCCGGTGGGCGAAGCCCTGGTCATGACCGGCATCGGCCTGGCCGTCGCCATTCCTGCCGCGATTGCCTACAACGCCTTCGCCCGCGCCAATCGCAATCTCCTCGCCCGCCTCAACGCCTTCGCCTACGACGTCTTCGCCTTCCTCGCCACCGGCGTCAAGACCTCGCCCATGCTCTCCGACGCCCGCGACACCAGCGAGAAGGTCATCGCCCTGGCCCGTTCCCAGGCCGGGTTTGCCGCGCTCTGAGAACCCACGCCATGGCCTTCGCCTCCCTAGACACCGACGACGATGCCCCGCTGGCCGAGATCAACATGATTCCATTGATCGACGTCATGCTGGTACTGCTGGTCATCTTCATGGTCACCGCGCCGCTCCTCACTCATGCCGTCAAAGTAGAGCTGCCCAGGGCGAGTTCCGCCCCCAATCAGACCAAAGCCGACCACATCCAATTGGCCGTCGACGCCGCTGGCCAAGTGCTGTGGAACGGTGAACCGGTAGACGATCCCGTCCTCGGCGAACGACTCGCCGCAGCCGCCCGCCAGTCGCCGCAGCCCGAGGTCCAACTCCGTGCCGACCGCAGTACGCCCTACGCGCGAGTCGCTCAGACTCTGTCGACCACTGCCCGGGCGGGACTGAGCCGTATCGGCTTCGTCACCGATCCCTCGCCTCCCGACTGACCGTTTTCCCCCAACCCATAGCCAGCCAGCCTTTTTCGCCAGCCAGCCCCCCAACAATTGCAGGAGTTTCTGGTGAAAAAGCAAAATCCAATCCGTCCGGCACGCCCGTGCCATCCCGCGCCATTCTTTGGCGCCGCCCTCGCCGCTGCCTCCCTGCTGCCTGCGGCCGCCGCCGAAGGCGAAAAGTCGCTGGCCCCGATCACCGTTCAGGATGAACGCATCGACGAGGGCAAGGGCTATCAGGGCGGCGTCACCCGCGTCGGCAAGCTGCCCCAGTTGCCCAAGGATGTCCCCCAGGCGCTGACTGTGGTCAGCGAGGCCCTGATCGAGGACAAGAACGCCGACACCTTGAAAGAAGCCCTGCGCAACGTCGCCGGCCTCTCCTTCAACGCCGGCGAGGGCGGCCGCATCGGCGACAACATGACGCTCCGGGGATTCTCTTCCTTCGGCGATCTCTACCTCGACGGCATCCGCGACGTTGCGCAATACAACCGGGAAACCTTCACCATCGAGCAAGTGGAAGTGCTGCGCGGTTCCGCCGCCATGCTCTTCGGCCGCGGCCAGGCCGGCGGCGTCATCAACCAGGCGAGCAAAGAACCCGGCCTGGTCAACAAAGGGAGCGTGACCGGCACAGTAGGCCGTTACGACTACAAGCGAGTGACGGTGGACGTCAATCAGGTCGTCGGTGAGAACGCCGCGCTGCGGGTCAATGCCATGAAGACCGACGCCGGAAGCTCCCGCGACCACGTCGAAAGCGAACGCGACGGTTTCGCCCCCACCTTGCGCTGGGGGATCGGCACGCCAGACGAGTTTTCGATCGGCCACTACACCCTGAAGACCCACAATACGCTCGACTACGGCGTACCGTTCTTCAACAAACGTCCCCTCGACGTTGCGGCCAGCCGCTTTTACGGGACCACCTCGGATTACGAGGACAATACGACCCACATCAACACCGGGAGTTATCTCCACCGATACTCGAGCGATACCGAAATTCGCACGGTGCTGCGCCAAGCCGACTACACCCGCGACCTGTGGGGCGTGGCGCCCCGCCTTCTCGCGGGAACCACCGCCATCACCGACGACACGGCTATCCGCCGCGCCCGCCAGGCCCGGGGTGGCCACGAACGGACCTGGACCAGCCAGACCGATTTCACGACCCGCTTGGCCACCGGCCCCTTGAAGCACGAATTGCTCGCCGGGCTGGAACTCCTGCACGAAAACGCCGGGCGCTGGTCGTACAACAACCCTGCAATCGCCAATCTGGCCAACACCACGGTCGGAAATCCCGACGCCACGCCCCCATTGCCCGACGGCTACGGGAGCCGGACCCGCTTCGCCATCAGCCGCTACGTCGGCGATACCGTGGGCACCTATGCCCAGGACAGTATTGAATTCCTGCCCGGCTGGAAGATTCTCCTGGGTCTGCGCCACGACCGCATGGACGCCCAGTACCGCAACAATACCCAAACCGCCGACACGCCGGCCGACGTCAGGTTCAGCGAGTGGAGCTACCGCAGCGGGTTATCGTGGCAGCCCACTGAACTTCAACACTACTATCTCGCTTTCAGCGACTCGTTCAATCCGACTGCCGACCTCTACCAGTTCACCACGGCGACCTCTCCGGCACCCCCGGAACGCAGTCGCACCCTCGAACTCGGTGCCAAATGGGAGCTGCTCGAGGGCGATCTCTCCTTGCGCACTTCCCTTTACCGGGCGGAAAAGGAGTGGGAGCGCAACACCGACGTCGAATCGGCCTCGGCGGCGCCCACGCTCGCCAACCCCTTTCCCAATCTGCTGACCCGGAAGCGCCATACCGACGGCTTCGAACTCGAAGCGGCCGGCCGCATTACGTCCCGCTGGGAGGTCTTTCTCGGCTGGGCCCTGCTTCACGCCCGCATCGACGAAGCCAAGCCTGGCGGCAGCACGGCGGTGGAAGGCCTGCGGCCGCGCAACACGCCTCCGTTTACCTACAGCTTATGGACAACGTATCGCCTCCCAGCCGGATGGCGCCTCGGGGCGGGAGTCGAGGGCAAGGGCTCGCGTCTGGCCTACGGGATCCCCAACGGGACGGCAACGCCGACCGTCAACGTCGCCCCCGGCTACCGCCGCTGGGACGCCATGGTCTCCTACGAGCAGGCGAAATACGTCGTCAAGCTCAATGTCCTCAACCTCCTCGACAAGCGCTACTACGAATCGGTCTATGAGAACGGCGGTCACGTGGTTCCCGGCACCAAACGGACGGCCCAACTGTCGCTCGAATACAAGTTTTAAGGGAGAAAATCCATGAATCGACGCCAGATGCTGCTTTCTCTCGTTGCCACCGCCTGCGTGCCGCGCGCGGCAACGGCCGTCGCCGTCGCCCCGCTGTCCCGGATCGGAGCCGCGTGGCGGGGCCCGAAGCCGACCGACTCCTATTTTGCCGGGGTGCTGGAAGCCGACTGGGCGGCGGGCCGGCTCTCGATCGCTTACGCCGTCCCGTTGCCTACCCGGCCCCACGGCATCGTCCCGGAGGCCGGCGGCGGCTTGCTCGTCATCGGGGTCCGTCCTGGGGCCTGGCTGCTGCGCTGCGACGGTGAGGGCCACGTCGTCCGGCGCGAGGATCTGGAGGGCACCCGCACCCGCCTCGGCGGCCACTCGGTCACCATGGGGGATGTCCTATACACCACTGAAACCGACATCGCTTCGGGACAGGGGCGCGTCGGCGTCCGCGATTTGCGCACTCTGACCAAGTTGGACGAATGGGACAGCCACGGAATCGACCCTCACCAGGTGGTCACCGACGAGGAAGGCCATCTCTTCATCGCCAACGGGGGGGTTTTCCGCACCATCCCCGGCGATCGGAAGCACAGCCTGGAGCGCATGGACTCGTCCCTGGTGCGCCTAGGTTCCGATGGCCGCTTGTCAGGACGCTGGCAGCTTGCCGACCGCCGGCTCAGCCTGCGCCACCTGGCCTGGAGCCGCGACGCTTCCGGCGCAGCCCTCCTGGGCATCGCCCTCCAGGCCGAACACGACGACGCCGGGGATCGCGCGGCGGCCCCTCTGCTCGCCATCCTGCGCAACGATGCCCTCGAACTCCCGGCGCTAGACAATGACGGCATCGGCTACACCGGCGACATCGCCCCCGCCGCCCAGGGCGGATTTGCCGTCTCCAGCCATCAGGCCGGCCTGGTGCTGGCCTGGCAGCCGGATGCGCCAGCACGCCTGGCCCCGGTTGTGCAATTCAAGGAGTCCTACGCCCTGACTCTGGCTCCTGGTGGCGGCTCGGGAGGACTGCTGGTGTCCACCGCCTATGGCTTGATACGCTGGCTTCCGACGGGCGCTCCTGCCTTCCTGGCCTGGCCCGAACCGATGGCGGTAGATAACCATTGGGCTCTGATGGGCTGATCGAAACAGGGAGCAGGGTTAGAATGAAGGCCCGCCTCTGGTCTTTCCTTCCCGGCCATGCCCCCCGCCCATTGCCAGCCGCTGCCTCCCGGTACCGTTATCGACACCTATCGCGTCGAGAAACTCATTTCCCGCGGCGGTTACTCCCTGGTCTACCTCGCCCGCGATTCCGAAGAGGGGCTCGTGGTCATCAAAGAGTATCTTCCGGATGCCCTCGCCACTCGGGCCGCCGGAAGTCTCGAACCCCAAGTGAATCCCGAAGGCCAGGGCAAGTTCAATACCGGCATGCGCTCCTTCCTGGAGGAAGCCAAGCTCCTGGCCCGCATCCGTCACCCCAATGTCGTAAGCGTGCTCAATTTCTCCAAGGCCCATGGGACCGCCTATCTGGTCATGCGCCATGAAGAGGGGTGTAGCCTGCATGAACACATCGTCCGCAAAGCCAAGGCCGGCGCGCCCATCCGGGAGGAATTCCTGCGCGGCGTCTTCGTCCGTCTCCTCGCCGGCCTGCGCGAAGTACACAAGCAGAAACTCCTGCACCTGGATCTCAAGCCCGCCAATATCTTTCTGCGCCGGGACGGGAATCCGGTGCTCCTGGACTTCGGGGCGGCCCGCTGGGGTCTCGGGGAGGCCCAGGTCAATCTGGGCAATATCTACACTCTGGGGTTCGCCGCCCCGGAACAACAGCAGGCCGACGGCGAACTGGGTCCCTGGACCGACATCTATGCCATCGGAGCCACGCTTTATTCCTGCTTGTCCGGAGGCGTCACGCCTCTGGCCGCCGACCGTCGCCTCAAAGGCGAAGTCCTTCCGCCCGCGGAGGTGCGCTGGGCACGGCAATACTCACCCCAACTGCTCGAACTCATCGACTGGTGCCTGCGTCTACCCATCATGGCCCGCCCGCAAAGCATTTATGCCTTGCAGAAGGTCCTGAGCGGCGAATTGCTTGACATCGTCGATCCAAGCTGGTTTTCCTCGTGACGCGTCGTATCGCCCGCCACGCCTTGATTTACAGGATTTCCCATGCCATCCTTGGGAATCCCAACCCCCAACGGAGATCGTCATGAAGGGCGACAAAAAAATTCTCGAGATTCTTAACGGTCTCCTGGCCGGCGAGTTGACCGCCATCGACCAATACCTGATTCACGGCGAGATGTACGCCGACATGGGCTTTCCCCACCTCGCCGACAAGGCTCTTCACGAATCGGACCACGAACGCCAGCACGCCCGGGCGCTGATCCAGCGCATCCTTTTTCTGGAAGGGACGCCCAATCTGGGCAAGCGCGACGCCCTCAAGATTGGCAAGACGGTTCCCGCCATGCTCAAGGCCGATCTGGAGCTGGAGTACCACGTCGTGGGCGAGCTGAAGAAGGCGATCGCCGCTTGTGAGAAGGCCCAGGACTACGTCACCCGGGACATGCTCAACGTCCAGCTCGAAGATACCGAAATGGACCACGCCTACTATCTGGAAAAGCAGATCGGTCTCATCGATCTCGTTGGCCTGCAGAATTACCAGCAGAGCCAGATGAAACCCGGCGAAGGCGCCTAAGGAGTCACGGCCATGAAAGGCGACAAGAAAGTCATCACCCTGCTCAATCAAGTCCTCAAGAACGAGCTGACTGCGATCAACCAGTATTTCCTCCATGCGCGCATGTTCCGCAATTGGGGCCTGGAGAAACTCAACGACTACCAGTACCGTCAATCGATACGGGTCATGAAGGAAGCGGACGAACTCATCGAGCGGGTACTGTTCCTCGAAGGACTGCCCAATCTCCAAAGCCTGGGCAAGCTGCTCATCGGCGAGAACCCCGTCGAATGCCTGGCCGCCGATCTGACCTACGAGAAGGATATCCAGCGCCCCCTCCTGGTAGACGCCATCGCCCAATGCGAGGTGCTCCAGGACTACGTCAGCCGCGAATTGCTCGAAGATCTTCTAGAGCATTGCGAGGAAGCCATCGATTGGCTGGAGACTCAACACAGCCTCGTCAAAGACGTCGGGGTCGCCAACTACCTGCAGTCCCACATGGAGCCGTAAGCCGAAGGATCCGGCTGCGCGCCCGCTGGTACGCCAGACTACATCCGGCCATCGGGTGCCGGCGAAGCTTTTGCTTCCGCAGGTCCGCCGGTTTCCAGGTCGGCCATGAAATCCTCCAGGGCCATTCGCTCACGCGCCGCGGCCGCTGCCGGAACCAGCACCATGCTGCTCTCGCTGGGCTGCTCCCGAGCGCACACCAATCCGGTCAGAACGCGACCATGGCGCTCACTCCGTCCCAACTGTCGCAAATAGGCGTTCTGCACACGATAGGCTCGCCTTTCGGAACGCAGATTGGCCTCGCAGCCGACGAAGGCTTTGCCGCCGTTGTAGTGCTGCTCGAGGACATGAACCAATTCGTGCACGACAAAGGAATTGTCGCCGACGTTATCAAGATCGAGCCGCGTACTGAGCAAGATCCGCCGCCGGTCAGTATCGAAATAGGCGACGATGCCTCCGCAGCGCCCCGCTTCCATAGGACAAGCCTCGTTGGCCAGATTGGCCGGCTCGACCACCTCCACCGGGGGAAGAGCGGAGACGGGAATGGGCTCATAGCCTGACAACGCGGCGGCAACGCTCAGAAGCTCAGCAAGGAGATCGGCAAGGTTCATCGACGCCCCTTCCATCCGGGATCACACAAGTTCGAGGCGGCGGCCCGGCAATCGTTCCCATCCGATGGAGCGGGTCGTGAAATCTTACCGGAGCGAACGCTCAGTCAGCGCATTTCGGTCTTGACAAAGCATTCTTCTGGATTGAGAATTATTCGCAACAAACCCTTCGACTGCCACCATGTACGTTTGCGTCTGCCACGCCGTCACCGAACGCCAGATTCACGAAGCCGCCGCAGCAGGTGCGAAGACGCTCAAGGATTTGCGCCGGGACTTGGGCGTCGCGAGCGATTGCGGGCGCTGTACCTCGTGTGCCCGCCAGTGCCTCAAGGACGCCCACGCCACCTCCGCCAAAGGTCACCACTGCGCCCTCGTCTGCGTTTGAGAGCGGCGCGCTGGCGCCGTGCTCCGGGCATTCCCGAAGCTCACTCCACCTGAATTGCCGGTGCCCCCTCCACCACCTCGCCGACGATCGAGGCATGGGCAAAGCCCTCTTGCAGAAAAATCGACAGCACTTCCGTCGCCGTCTCGGGCGCGCAGGCCACCAACAACCCCCCCGAAGTCTGGGGGTCGCAAAGGAGCGCGCGGTCAGCCTCCGCCAACCGTTCCGGGAGCTTGACGTGACTGCCGTATCCAGCCCAGTTACGCCCCGAAGCACCGGTGACGTTCCCGGCGCCCGCCAGTTCGCGCACATGCGGAAGCAGTGGCAGATCGCCAAAGCGCAGGCTGGCGGCGACACCCGATCCCTTGCAGACTTCGAGCAGGTGCCCCAAGAAGCCGAAGCCGGTGACGTCAGTGACGGCATGGACCCCCTCCAGGCAAGCGAGCAAGGGGCCTGGTGTGTTGAGTTGGGTGGTGCTGGCGATTAGCGACTCGTATTGTGCAGGCGTAAGCCGGCCTTTCTTATAGGCCGCACTGTAAATTCCAACCCCTAGGGGTTTTCCGAGGATCAAGCGATCCCCCGGACGAGCCCCGCTGTTGCGTTTGACCCGTGCCGGGTCCACCAGACCGATGGCCACCAGTCCGTAGATCGGTTCCACCGAATCGATGGTATGTCCACCGGCCACCGGAATCCTGGCCTCCCGGCAAATGGCCTCGCCCCCCGCGAGAATGCGGCCGATAGTCTCCACCGGGAGTTTATTGATCGGCATGCCGACCAGAGCCAGAGCAAAGATCGGCGTCCCCCCCATGGCGTACACGTCGGAAATGGCGTTGGTGGCGGCGATGCGGCCAAAGTCGAAGGGATCGTCGACGATGGGCATAAAGAAATCGGTCGTGGCGACGATGGCCTGCCGTTCGTTGATCTGGTAGACCGCCGCATCGTCGGAAGTCTCGATACCGACCAGCAGTTGGGGCGGAACGAAGCCCCGGACATTCTGAGCGAGTATGGATTCGAGGACGCCGGGGGCGATCTTGCAGCCGCAGCCGCCCCCATGGGCAAGTTGGGTCAGGCGGGGAACGGCGAGTTCACTCATTGCGCGTCGAATCCCGCATCCTCGATCGCGCCGACCAGCACTTCCCTGGTCACCCGTTCGGGATCATAGGTCACCCGGGCGATCCCTTGCTCAAGACTTACTTCCGCCGTCGCAACACCGGGCAATACGGACAGCACGCCGGTCACGTTGCGCACACAGCCTTGGCAGCTCATGCCGCCAACTTGGATGGTCACCTCGTTCACTTCACTCTCCAGTCAAAAACGGTTGCCGCCGCAGCATGGCCGCCATGTCCTCGGGCGGCAGGGGCGGGCTGAAATGATACCCCTGGGCAAAATCGCAGCGCTGGGCGCAAAGCCAAGCCAACTGCGCCTTGGTTTCGACCCCCTCGGCCAGCACGGTAAGCCGCAAACTCTTGCCTATGCTGACGATGGTCGATGCAATGGCTTGATCGTCGGTATCCTCGACCACATGGCGGACGAAGGATTGATCGATCTTCAGCTTGTTCACCGGAAAGCGCTTCAGATAGGCGAGCGACGAATAGCCGGTGCCGAAGTCGTCCACCGCCAGTTCCACTCCCATGCGATGCAATGCCGACAAAGTCCCAAGATTTACCTCGGCATCGTGCATGACCGTGCGCTCGGTCAGTTCCAGTTCGAGAAACGCCGGCTCGAGCCCCGAGTAGGCCAGGGCTCCAGCCACCACGTCCACGAAGCCGGTCTGGCGAAACTGCACCGGCGACACGTTCACTGCCACGGTCAAAGGGGGAATGCCCGCGGCCTGCCACGCCATGGCCTGCCGACAGACTTCGAAGAGTACCCAGTCGCCGATGGCGTTGATAATTCCCGTATCCTCGGCCACCGGTATGAACCGGGCCGGCGAGATCATACCGATCTGGGGGTGACGCCAACGGATCAGGGCCTCGACGCCGACGATACGTCCCGTTTCAAGGGCGACCAGGGGCTGGTAGTGAAGCGTCAGTTCGCCATTGGGTAGGGCATTGCGCAGACTGCTTTCGAGCATCAGGTGTTCGAGCGTGGCGACGTTCATGTCCCGGGAATAGAACTGAAAGCCGTTGCGTCCTGCCTCCTTGGCCCGATACATCGCCGTATCCGAATTCTTCAGCAGGGTTTCGAAGTCCTTGCCGTCGCCAGGATAGAGACTGATCCCGAAAGAAGGCGTGACGGTGAGATCATGCTCCCCCAGGCGGAAAGGTTCGGCGAACGCCTTGATCATCCGACTCGCCACTTCTGCCGCTTCGGCGGCGGACACCCCGGGCAAGAGGGCAATGAATTCGTCCCCGCCCAAGCGCCCCAGAGAGTCGATTTTCCGCACCACCGTCCCCAGCCGCTCGGCGACTGCGCAGAGCAATTCATCCCCCGCGGTATGGCCGAGGGAATCGTTGACCCGCTTGAAATGGTCGATGTCGATAAAGAAGAGGGCCAGGGTAGCGCCATCCCGTTCCGCAACTCCCAAGGCTTGCCGAAGGCGATCTTCGAGGAGGCGGCGATTCGGCAGTCCGGTGAGGGAATCGTAGTAGGCCAACTCGCGCAACTGCTCTTCCGCCCATTTGCGCTCGCTGATATCGAGCAGCGTTCCGACCGATGCCGGCCTATCCAGATAGACGCTCGGGGCTCCCAGCACCATGGCCGGAAACACGCTGCCATCCTTGCGCAGAGCAAGCACCTCGTAGCCTTTTCCCGGTTCCCCCGCAGCACGGCGGCGCACC
The DNA here is from genome assembly GCA_035345935.1 of Rhodocyclaceae bacterium. Taxonomy (GTDB): domain Bacteria; phylum Pseudomonadota; class Gammaproteobacteria; order Burkholderiales; family Rhodocyclaceae; genus SSSZ01. Next base: position 40,028 of record DAORDK010000006.1, read on the forward strand.
TGTTCGGCAACGTAGTCGCGGTGCTCGGGGGCCACCAGGTCTACCGGCCCCAGGCGATCGACGATTTCCTCCTCGGCATAGCCAAACTGCCGCAGTAGCCAGGGATTGACGTAACGAAATTTGCCGTCTTGAAGGACAAAGATGCCGACCTGGGAAGCACCCATGGTGGATCGAAACAGCGCCTCGCTCTCCCTTAGGGCTTTCTCCGCCTCCCAGCGGGAGGTCACGTCACTCGCGATGCCGTATCCCCAAAGTGGCGATCCGTCGTCGTCGGAGACCACCTTGATGGAATCCGAATAGCGCCGGCGTCGGCCTGCGGCATCGGTGACTCCATATTCGAAGCGCAAGACCACCGTCTCCCCCGGATGCGCGGAGCAGGCACCGGTGATGTCTGCCCAGCACCGACGACGGTCCTCGCCGTCCATGAACTGCCCCAGAGCCTCGTGCCCCCGGGCGAGCAGATCGTCAAGAGAGGTGCCCAGCATGGGCGCCACAGCGGGACTCAGGTAATCGAAGCGGCCGCTCTGGAAATCGATGCGATAGACAAAGTGGTCGACGTTGGCGAGAACCTCGTCGAGAGGCAATGCGGCAGCCGCTTCAGGCCGCTTTGTCCGTGTTCTGCTCGCTCGCGTCAAACCCGCACCAGATCATTCTCTTGGCCGCCAGGACCGCAAAAGAAGGGAATTGGAAACCACCGAAACCGAACTCATGGCCATCGCCGCGCCGGCGATGACCGGATTGAGCCAGCCCAGCGCTGCGAGGGGGATCCCCAGGACATTGTAGATGAAGGCGAAGAAAAGATTGGCGCGGATTTTACTCAGGGTCGCGGCGGACAGATCGATGGCGGCGTCGACCCCGCGCAGGTCGTTGCGGACCAGAGTGAGATCGGCTGCTTCGATTGCGGCATCCGAACCCGCCCCGAGGGCAAAGCTTACGTCCGCCGCCGCGAGTGCCGGTGCATCGTTGATGCCGTCACCGACCATGGCCACCACCCCCTCGCCCCGCAGTTCAGCCACGGCAGTTGCCTTGTCACCGGGAAGGATACCGGCCCGGTACTCGTCAATACCCACCTCCCGGGCGATCGCCGCCGCGGTCTCGGCATGGTCGCCCGTCAGCATGACCAGCCGGATGCCGCGGCGCTTGAGTCGCTCGACGGCCTCTCGCGAGGTCGGCCGCAGAGGATCGGCGATCGCCAGCAGGGCGAGCATGGTACTGCCTTCGGCAAGGACGACCACGGTCTTGCCCTCGCCCCGCAGGCGAGCCGCGGTCGCGTCGTCGGTTCCCGCCCAGCCCGGCACCCCGAGGCGCAGGACACGCCCGCCCACCGTACCCGTGACCCCTTTGCCGGGATGAGCTGTAAAGTCACCCACCGGCACCGGTTGCTCCGCTCCATGGCGCGCCAGGATAGCTCGCGCCAGAGGATGCTCCGAACCCTGCTCCAGCGCAGCCGCCAGCGCCACCGCCTCCTCCTCCGACACGGCGAGCGGCACCACATCGGTGACGCACGGCTCGCCCAGGGTCAGAGTTCCGGTTTTGTCGAGGGCGATGACGGACACCCGCTCGGCCCGCTCAAGGGCCTCGGCATTTTTCACCAGGATGCCGGCGCGGGCGCCCTGACCCGTACCGACCATGACCGCCGTCGGGGTCGCGAGTCCGAGGGCACAGGGACAGGCAATGACCAAGACCGCCACCGCATTGACCAAGGCCTCGGAGAGAGGGGCAGCGGCCAACAGCCAGCCGGCGAAGGTGAGCGCCGCGACGGCGCACACTGCAGGGACGAAGATGGCGGAAATACGGTCCGCGAGCCGCTGCACCGGCGCCTTCGACCCCTGGGCTTCGGCCACGAGGCGGATGATCCCCGCCAGCAAGGTATGCTCGCCTACCCCGGTAGCCCGGCAGCGCAACATACCCGAACCATTGGCCGTCGCGGCGAAGACCCTATCCCCTGCCGCCTTGGCCACCGGCAGGCTCTCGCCGGTCAGCATGGCCTCGTTCACTGCCGACCCCCCCTCGACCACCTCGCCGTCCACCGGAATGCTCTCCCCGGGACGGACGATGAACACGTCGCCAGGCATCAGGGCGTCCACCGGAACGTCCACCAGGCTACCGTCCCGCTCGACCCGGGCGGTCTTCGGCTGAAGCCGAACCAGAGCCTCGATGGCTTCCGAGGTGCGTGCCTTGGCCCGTGCTTCGAGAAGCTTGCCCAGAAGCACCAGGGTGATCACCGCAGCCCCCGCCTCGAAGTAAACGTGGCCCGGCAGATCGGCGACCGTCAAGACCGCCGAATAGCCCCAGGCCATGGAAGTTCCCAGGGCGACCAGAACGTCCATATTCGCGCCGCCGCCCCGCAGGGATTTCCAGGCACCCGCATAAAATCGCCAGCCGATCCAGAACTGCACGGGAGTCGCCAGCAGGAGCTGGATCCAGCGGGGCAACTCGACACCATGGCCCGCGGAAAACATCAGGACCATCTGGGCTACCAGGGGCACGGTCAATGCGGCAGATATCCAGAATCGACGAAACTCCAGGCGGTACGCTGCGCCCTTGCGCTTCCGTTCTGCTTCCCGCGTTCCGGCGTCGACCGGTACCGCTGCGAAACCCGCCCTTTCGACGGCCGCGATTACGGTCGCCTCGTCGCTGGCGCCCGAAAGGCGGACCCGTGCCCGCTCGCTGGCCAGATTGACCACCGCCTCGATCCCGGGTTGCTTGTTGAGCACTTTCTCCAATCGCGCCGAACATGCTGCGCAAGTCATTCCGCTGACGGCGAATTCGACGACCCGGGTATTTTCCTGCTCAACCATCTGGCTTCCCTCTTTCTCGCTCAATCCAAGATCATGGCAGTACGCAGAGCGCTAGCAAGCCCCCACAATCCGAATCCCATCACCAGGATGCCCGAGCCCAAGCGTACGGACCGCAGCCTCATGAAACCGCCAAGTCGCCCGACGAAGAATCCGGCGAGGAGTAGATTGGGCAGAGTTCCCATGCCAAAGGCCGCCATCATGAGAGCTCCCCGCCCGGCAGATCCGGCGGTCAGTGCGCTGGCCAACGCACTGTAGACCAGGCCGCATGGAAGCCAACCCCACAAGGCGCCCAGAGGTATGGCCTGGGCGACGGTCCGGACAGGTAGAAATCGCGTCGTCAAGGGCTGGAGGCGGCGCCAGAGTCCCGCTCCGGCGGATTCCAGCGGTACCAGCACACCCGTGAAGCCCGTCAGATAGAGTCCAAGCGCCACCAGCATCAGATTCGCCAAGACGTAGAGGACGAGCCTGACCGGCAATTGTCCCTCAAGCACCAGGCTTGCGCTGCCAAGCGCCCCGGCCAATGCTCCAGCCGCCGCGTAGGAGGCGATGCGTCCGGCGCTGTAACCCAAGTGCAGGCTCCAGCGCGGAGGGGCCCCAAGGGAGAGCGCGCCGACGATACCGCCGCACATGCCGAAACAATGGGTCCCGCCCAAAAGCCCGACGAGGAACAAGGCCAGGAAGGCGGAATCGGACATTCAGGTGCCGACCAGGAAATAAGGAGTGGGCATTCTAGCGGCTTTTGCCCCCGCCTCCTTCACCCCCTTGGGCGGACTCAGATGACCTTGGAGTATCGAGTCCGCTGCCGATCGGCCCGGAGATAGCGATCGAAGACCATGGAGATCACCCGCACGAGCATACGGCCCGGCGGCAGGACCGTGATCCAGTCCCTATCCACCCGGACGAGCCCGGCGCGCTCCATCTCTTTGAGATCGTCGAGTTCGTCGGCAAAGTACTGCCGGAAGTCGATCAGATGAGCCGATTCTATCGATTCGATGGACAACTCGAAGTGGCACATCAGGGCCTGAATGATGGAGCGCCGCAGAACGTCGTCGGCATTCAGCTCTATCCCTCGGAAGACCGGCAGAACCTGGCGATCGAGGCTATCGTAGTACTCGTCCAGAGTCTTGACGTTCTGGGCGTAGGTAGGCCCCACCTTGCTGATCGAGGAGATGCCGAAGGACAGCATGTCGCAATCCGCATAGGTCGAATAGCCCTGGAAATTCCGATGGAGGCGCCCCTGCCGCTGGGCTACCGCAAGCTCGTCGTCCGGTTTGGCGAAGTGGTCCATGCCGATGAAGACGTAGCCCGCGTCGGTCAATTTCTTGATCGCCAGGGAAAGTATCTGCATCTTGGCATCGGGAGAAGGCAGGTCGGGCTCGGCAATACGGCGCTGGGGCTTGAACAGCGTGGGCAGATGGGCGTAGTTGTAAATCGAAAGGCGATCCGGATCCATCGCCAGAACCCGTTCCAGCGTCCGATTGAAGCCCATGACGGTCTGCTTGGGCAGCCCGTAGATGAGATCGATGGAAATGGACTGGAAGCCGTTCGCCCGCGCGTTGCGGATGACATCGGCGGTCTCTTCTTCCGTCTGGATCCGGTTCACCGCTTGCTGTACCCGCTCGTCGAAATCCTGGACGCCGACGCTCATGCGATTGAAGCCCAGTTCGCCCAGCAAGGCGACCGTCGCACCGTCCACCTTGCGGGGATCGACTTCGATGGAATACTCCCCGCCTTCAAGGAGCTTGAAATGGCGCCGCGTGGCATCCATCAATTGGCGCATCTCGTCGTGCGAGAGGAAAGTCGGCGTACCGCCGCCCCAGTGCAGTTGAATGACTTCGTGCTCGCCATCCAGATACTCGCTCTGCAGCGCCAGTTCCTTGGCCAGATACTTCAGATACTTGGCGCTCCGCCCGTGATCCTTGGTGATGATCTTGTTGCAGGCGCAGTAGTAGCAAATCGTATTGCAGAACGGAATGTGGAAGTATAATGACAGCGGTCGAGTGAAGGCCCCGATATTGCGCTTGCCCAACCAGGCACGAGCGGCGTCGGCCCCAAACGCTTCAACAAAGCGGTCGGCGGTCGGGTAAGAGGTATAACGCGGTCCGTTGACGTCAAATCTGCGGATAATTTGGGCGTCAAATACGAAGTTTTCTGTTGCGATGTTCATCAAGCACGTCACCACTGGGTAGGCGGATTATGTTCAGATGGCACAGTAACACGGTTGACTTGGATCAAGCGATTACGGGTTGAAAATGCGCCTCCAGACAGCGGTCCAGGAAGTTTCCCTCACGGTGCTCAAGACAGCCTGCTCAAACTGCAATCTGCGCGAGCTCTGTCTTCCGGTAGGTTTGACGGAAGACGAAATGCAGCGCCTCGACGACCTTGTGTCAACTCGCCGTCGGGTCAAGCGCGGCGACTATCTGTACCGGGCCGGCCAGGGCTTCGATGCCATCTTCGCGGTCAGAAGCGGCTTCTTCAAGACCGACGTGCTGCTCGAAGATGGCCGCGACCAGGTGACCGGCTTCCAGATGGCCGGCGAGTTGCTAGGGTTAGACGGGATCAGTACGGAACACCATACCTGTAATGCCATCGCCCTCGAAGACAGCGAGGTCTGTGCCATCCCTTTCTCCCGCCTGGAAGGGCTTTCCCGGGAAATCCACAATCTCCAGCACCATTTCCATAAGGTGATGAGCCGGGAAATCGTCCGCGACCATGGCGTCATGATGCTGCTGGGCACCATGCGCGCCGAAGAAAGGCTGGCTGCCTTCCTCCTCAACCTTTCCCAGCGCTTTACGTCCCGCGGCTTCTCCCATTCCGAGTTCTATCTGCGCATGACGCGGGAGGAGATCGGCAGCTATCTGGGCCTGAAGCTCGAAACCGTATCCCGGGCTTTTTCCAGGTTTCAGGAAGAGGGCTTCATTGCCGTTCAGCAGAAGCACATACGCATTCTGGACATTCCCGGCCTCAAGCGTCTGATGAATCACCAGGCCAAGTAGGGACTTCGGGTCAGGGCGACCCCGACGATATAGGCGAAACAGCCCAAGGCAATCAGCAGAAATGCCAGCCGGATTCGTGGCGTAGAACCGCGATTCAAGGCGACGGTGCCGCAGCCGATATAGGCCAGCAAACCGACCACCTTGCCCGTAAGCCATCCCTCGACGAAAGGATACTGGCCGCTCCACACCGCCAAGGTCAGGGCACTGGCGAGCAGCAGCGTGTCGATGGCATGGGGCAGGACCCGCACCCAGCGTTCGGTCAAGCGAGGAGATCCGGTAGCCATCCACCATCCGCGCATGCAAAACCCGGTGAAGCTCAGGGTGACGCAGAGGATGTGCAGGTGCTTGACGAAGGAATAGGAAATCATCCTGGCTGTCCGTCAGGGCGAGGCCTGAAGTACATCGGCAAATGCTTCACCGACCAGAGTCCAAAAACGGCCAACCAGCCCATTGCGGCCGCGATGCTGGCAGCCGGGAAAAACTCTCCGGCCAGCCGCAGCGCGACCACACCCTGGAAAATCCAGAAGAGCGGCCAGGCCCAACGATCATCGCCAATGGGCCGCCCGGAATGCCCGAGCGTGACGCGGGTGGCCATGCCGATCAGCACCGAAGCGAAAAATCCCGCTCCGACGGCATGGAGCGGCAAGAGCCCGCCCCAGGCGATTCCCGCAGCGCCCAAGGCGGCCTGCACCGCAAACAGGCTCATCCCAACGGCCAACCAGAGTGCCCCCAGGTGCAACATGGCGAGCATGGGCGCTGCCAATCCCGCCCGCGGATTCCATTGCCAAGACAGGCGCAGCGCCGCCGCGGTGGCCAATGCATCGAAGATGCCGCGCCAGGGGGTGCCCACGGCCTGCCCGACGGCGTGGCCGACAAATCCTGCCGCGAGAACGAGCAGCAGGGAAAAGGAGGCATCGCAACGGTATCCGCGAACCACGGCGGCCGTGAAGAACGGCAGCATGCGATGGAGAACCGCCGCAAAAACCGGTGCAACGCAAGCCCACAATCCGAGCTCGATAGCCCAACGGAATGCGCCTTCGGATCCCACAGCAAGGGCGTAGGCGTAGAGCACCTCGGCGCCAGCCCCCAGGGCGAGTGCGACCACCACCAGAAGACCGTGACGTCGATCCGCCGCCGAGGAGCGCAGAATGGCGGCGAGTTTGGCCGCCCCCAAGGCCTGCCCGGCCGCCGCAAGGACCAGCGATGGGGCCTGGAGAACGGGATACGCCAAACTGCAATAGAATCCGCCCCACCCCGCAGTCAATATGACGAAGCTCGGTAGATAGGCGCCGGGTGCCAGGGGTTCCGCAGCCATCCATTTGGGCAAGGCCGTCATCAGAAAGCCGAAGATGAAGAAGGGAAAGATTCCGAATATCATGGTTCCGGCATGGAGCCAGAGGGGTGGAACCGCCGGTACGGATGGCGTCCCCATCACACCCGTCCTACTCACCAACTCGACCAGCCAGAACGCCATCGACGCCAGGAGTTGCAGACTTCCGGCGGCAAACATCACCCGATGCGGAGCCGAAAAAAATGGGTGACTCATTGGCCGACCAAGTCTTTCCGGTACTGTCGATAGCGCGCGAGTACGGTGAGCAGGTTCAATTCGAGCCAAGACGCCGCCGCCAACACCGCCAGTCCGGCGGGAAGCGCGCCTGCCTCGGGAAAGAAAGCGGCAACGGCGAGTAGCAATACCGCCAACCCATGGACGGCGGCTTGGCGTTGCGCCTGATGCTCGGGCAGAAACCTGTTGATCGGAGGTGCCGATTTCCCCGGGGCAAGATTCTGCAGGTGCAGCCAGGCGAGAAAGGGAACGATCTTGTACATCATGCCCACGACCAAGGACATGTAACCTCCCACGCCGACCAGCACCGCAAAGAGGGGCGTCCAGCCCGGCCTGTCACTCAGATTGGGGAAGAGCGCCGTCGCTACGGCCATGGCCAAGGCGACGACCATCGATACGAGGCCCAGTTGCCACAATCGGAAGGTGGCATCGGATCGCGCCCGACGACGCTTGCGTTGAAGATTCAACGTGTAGACGGCAAAGGCGATGCCCGTGGCGGCGGCCACCCCTTCGGCCAGGCGGGACACGACAGGCATTGCCCCGGCGACGGCGACGGTCCACGACAACATCGCGGCGACGAGCACCCTGGGAAACAGCTTGCTGGGCTGCAGAGGATAGCCGGGCGTCAGCTGGAACATGGGCACGACGACGTACGCCAGCGCAGCGAGCAGAATCCCTGCCCAGGCGCCCAGCCCCCAACCTCCATGGAGATCGGCCAGATCAGCGAGCGGCAAAGCCCATCCAAAGCCCAAACCACCCGCGAGCATCACTCCCAGGCCCGCGACCACCGCCAATGCGAAAAAAGCGAGCTTGAGCCCGCCGATGGTGGGACTGGTCGTCGGTACCGCGTAGAGCGTACGCCCCGCGACGCCGAGAAAAACGGCCACACTGCCTCCGAGAAGCACCGCTGCCAACCCGTATAGCAGGGGTTCGCCAATGAGGAATGCGGTCGCCAGGGCAACTCCACCCAGGGAGAGTCCACCATGAACGACGGCAGCCAAAGCGAGTGGTCGCGCGACATGGGCTCCCGCAACCACCGGCAGAATCTGAATCAGGGCGCCCAGCATCACCTGCAAGAGAAACCCTACTGTCACCAGATGGGTGGCCGCGAGCGCAGCGCCAGTCCAGCGGGAGACGAAGACCTCCGGTCCCCGCAGCACCAGCAATACACCGAGGCCAGCCAGAAACAAGGGCGCCGTGACCAAAAAGCGCACGGGCGCCGCAATGGGTGGAGCCTGATCGAAGGAGAGCAGCGCCTGCACGTCGGCTGGAGTGGGGCGTTCAGGCCGGCCAGATCAGGATTTCAAATGTGCCATCGGCGACCTGCTCGGTTTCGTAGCGGTAACCGTTCTGGTCCAAGACCCGGTAAAGAGGATGGGGCTCGCGATAGAGGAGCAGAAGCAGTCGAGCCCCCTCCGGCAAGGAGTCCAGAGCCTCCATGGTCTTGACGAAAGGCTCGGGGGGTTCGAGAAAGCGGGCGTCTAGGACGTAGGAAGACTTGGGGTGGCTCATGCTTCGGTGAGTTCGGTCTCGAGCTGGTTCACCAGGTCCTCGGCCTCCCCCGCCAACTGCTGATCGCACATGGGATAAAGCACGTTTTCTTCCTTCAGATTGTGCTGCTGCATCATGATCAACAGGGTGTCCGCTTGCCCAAGATAGCTTTCCACATCGCCTTCGACGAGGGCAACCAGGGCGTCGTCGAGTAGCGCCCGCATTTGCGCATGCTCCTGGCGCATGACCTGGGTCGGACCCATGGTCATACCGGTGCGGGCTTCGAAGGCGGGAAAGAGCGTCTTCTCCTCGCCATCGAAATGGGCCAGGGTAGAGGCGCGGAAATGCTCGAATGCGGCCCTGGCGGCAACCAGGTTCTTCTTGGAAACGGCCTGCTCGGCCTCGGCGAAGAGATCGTCGCAACGACGATGGTCTTCTGTCATGAAATGGCGTATGGATGACATGATCGGTTTCGCGGTTGGGATCGCCCATTTTCGGGGGCGATCCGGGTCCGGCTCCTTGACCCCGGTCAAATCCCGAACGCAAGTCCCGCGGGACTATGGCAATGAAATATCCTCCGGCAGGAGAATCGTGTTGTCCTTGCTGTAGAGGTAATCTTTGAAGACATGTTCGGCGGTGAGCAGGCGATAAGTGCCGTCCGCGTCACGCCGCGTCGTGTCTTTTAGCCGATAAGCCATGTGGCCGCAGGTCCACAGTTCGAAATTGCGCATCTGAGTGCACAGGCAAGTCTTGTCCATGACCGACACCCGCCGCGCCCCGGGGTGGGCAGCGACCTCCCGATTGTAGGCGGTCACATAGGCGCAGTTGCCCTTGGCGTCGAGAAGGTAGCCGTAAGCTTCGCAATTGGGACGTATGCCGTCGCCGATCGCCGGGCTGTTGGACAGCATGCGCATGGGGTAGCCGGTAGGAGAGATCATATTGACCACGATCTGCTCCTCGCTGGCTTTGAAGTATTCCTGCTTGACCGGATCGGGCAGTCCGCACTCCCGGGTCACCGTGAAGCGGGTCGCCACCTGGACCGCACCGGCACCCCGTTCAAGAAAATTGACTGCATCGCTGCCACTGAAGATGCCACCGGCTGGAATCAGCGGAATGTCGAGTTTTTCGGCCTTCATGAACTCATGGATTTCGGCCACGATGGCGGCGAGATCGTAATCGGCCCAATCGAGGCCGAAGCCCAAATGTCCGCCCGCCAGCGGTCCCTCGACCACGATGAAGTCGGGCAGCCTTTCAGTACGGGCCGACTTCTTGAGAAAGAGTTGCAATGCCCTTAGCGACGAAACGATGATTCCCAACTGGGCATCACGAAACCTGGGGTGATCCTCGATCAGGGCGAACGAACCCAGATGCAATCCGGCCGCCAGGGTGATGCCATCGATTCCCGCATCCAGCGCCGCCCGCATGCGCACCCGCAGGGTTTCCTTGGGCGCGTTCATGGTCAGCTTTTCCATGCAGTTGATGAAGACCATGCCCGTGCCCTGCTTGGCGCTCATCGCGGCATCGACGTGCAAGCGCGTTGCCTCGGCTAGCCGCGCGAGGTCGAACTGGACCGCCGACTTGTCCGGATTGGACACGTTGTACTTGTAGAGCTGGAGCTTTTCCTTGACGTACTTGGTGTTGTAGCGGCGATCGGCCACCGTTTTGACCATGGCGTCGGAAATGTGGCCGATGCCGCCCAGGCGGGCCGCCTCCAGGGCAAGATCCACCGTCGAGATATCGACTCCCATTCCGCCGATCACGATGGGCACCAACTCGCGCCCGCCCAGCTTGAGGCGGAAATCGTCCACACACTTCATCAGTAACTCTTCCCCGTGGCGCCGGCTGTTAGCGCCGGTTCGCGCAAATCATCCAAGGGCGCCATTATCGCCCAACAGCCCGGTGCGTGCAGGAAAAACTGTCATCTTCGCCGCAACCGGGTCACTTTTCCAGGACGTAGGTTCCCGGCGCGTCGGCCAGCGACGGATAGCGCCGTTGGGCCGCCGGGTACGCCGGCACAAGCTCGCCGGACCGGTCGCCCAGCCAGGCGATCCAGTCCTCCCACCAGGTACCCGGCCGACTTTGCGCCCTGTCCTCCCACTGCTCCCAATGCTCGTTGCGCTCGGGATCGGCAACGCGGTAGGCCCGCTTGGGTGGGGAAACCGGTGGATTGACGATACCCAGGATGTGACCCGACGTGGACAGGACGAACCGAACCGGTGCTTTGACATTTACATACTTCCTGATCCGGTAGCACTGCTTCCAAGGAGCGATGTGATCGTCCTCGGCGGTCACCACATAGAGAGGCTGGACAATGCGATCGAGGTCGATCGACTCGCCGGCAATAGTCAAGTGGTCGCGCTTCACCAGGTTGTTCGCCAGATACAACTCGCGCAGATACCAGGAATGCATGGCCCTGGGCATGCGGGTGGTGTCCATGTTCCAGAACAGGACGTCGAAGGGCGGCAGCGGCTCGCCGAGGAGGTAGCTGTGCACCCAGTAGTGCCAGATCAACGGGTTCGACCGCAGCATCCGGAACGCCGAAGCCATTTCGTTCCCGTCGAGGTAACCCTTGCGGGCCATCATATCCTCGAGCGCATCGACGCAGGCTTCGTCGATAAAGACATCGATGTCGCCGGGGTGGGAGAAATCCGTGAGGGTGGTAAACAACGTCCAATGAGCGACCGGAACGTCCGCTGCGGCGTAATGGCGATTGGCCCAGGCCATGTAACTGGCAACAAGAGTCCCGCCGATGCAGTAGCCCGCAAGGTGCACCTGGGGTACCTTGCAGAAGTCCCGCACTACACGCACTGCCTCGCCGACACCTTCCGTGAGGTAGTCGTCGAAGCGAACCTCCGCCATATCGCGATCGGGATTTTTCCAACTGGTGATGTAAACGGAAAATCCCTGGTCCACCAAATACTTGACCAGGCTCTTCTTGCTGGTGAGGTCCAGGATATAAAACTTGTTGATCCAGGGCGTGATCACAACGATGGGCGTCGCCCGAACCTTCTCGGTGACGGGTGCGTAATGGATCAATTCCAAGAGCCGATTGCGAAAGACGACCTTGCCCGGCGTGGTCGCCAGATCCTTGCCCACATCGAAGGCGTCGGGCTCGACCATCTGGATGTTGCGCGCCTCAAGGTCGCGAAAGAAGTTGGCAATTCCCCGCATGAGGCTTTCCCCGCCAGTGTCTACGAAGCGCTGGAGGGCTACCGGATTGCCAAAGAAGAAATTGGTCGGCGCCGTCATGTTGAGCCACTTGCGCAACCAGAAGGCGGCCCGGCTGCGCTCTCGGTCTGAGAGTCCCGGAGTTTCGTAGAGCAGATCTTCAAGCCTATGGGTGAACGCCAGGTAATATTCCTTGACGATGTCCCAGGTTGCCGACTGCTTCCAGATGGGATCGGCAAAACGGGCATCGTCGACGTTGGGCTTGACGAAATCTTCCGACGGTATTCCCAGCGCGCGATAGAAAACGTGACTCTGGAGTGCCGCCATGTCCCCGGACAAGGCATGGGCCGCCCGCATGAATTCCTGGGGGTGCGTCAGCCACGCCACCTGAGCATTGACGAGAGAGGTGGTAACTCCGAAGGGATCGAGGACCTTGCTCATCGCCCTGAAGGCCGCCTCGGCCGGACTCGCGGCATCGACGTTGAACCCATGGTGGTGGCTGCTGGACCCGTTGCTCATGACGGCCTTTCTATTCGCTGACGATTTCGATGAAGGTTATGCCGGTATCCGCGCTGGCGGACTCGCTTCCCAGGGCGCGTCCATCAGGCCGGTTGAATTCCTCCCCGCTTGGCGTAGCATGAGCCTTAGCGAAGCACCTGACAAGGCCGTCCCTACAAGAATCTCGTTCGCAGCGGAGGCAATCCATGTTCAAGCATATTCTGGTTCCCACCGACGGTTCCGATCTTTCCCGGCAAACCGTACGCCGCGCAGTATCCTTCGCCCGCGAAGCGGGCGCCCGGATCACCGCCTTTTTCGCCAAGCCCGAATATCCCATCGCGTACTTCGGGGAAGGCGCCCTGATCGACCCCACCACGCCGGAGAAATTCGCCGAACTGGCTGAGCAGCAGGCCAGCGAATACCTCGGTGAAGTTCAGAATCTGTGCGCTGAAGCCGGAGTCGAGTGCGGTGCCATCGCCTCGACCAGCGACGTTCCCTACCAGGCCATCATCGACGCCGCCGAACAGGCCGGCTGCGACCTGATTTTCATGGCTTCCCACGGACGACGCGGACTGAGCGGCTTTCTACTGGGCAGCGAAACCAACAAAGTGCTCACCCACTCGACCATCCCGGTACTCGTCTATCGCTGACGCGAAGGGAGCAGGGTGGCCAGGGTTACCCCGCTCTCACGGTCTACGAAGCGGATTTCCAAGAGTTCCACCATCAGGTAACGCTTCTTGAGCGTGAAATCTACCGGTTTCCGGTAGGTCGCTTTCCAGAAGGTGCTGCTCTCCCGAGTGAAGGGCTCCACCAACCGGGCAACAGCCCGCATTGCCACGTGCCCGGCCCGAGCTGCCGGTACCTGAACCGCAAAACCGGCCGCATCGTCGGTGCTGCGGGGGTAGAAATCATAGTGATTGGCGAAAGCGAGGTAGTAGTCGTAGCGCCAAGTGATTCGCCGGTGCTCGATTTCGCCGATCTTGTCCTCGCCCTCGTACTCCCCGCGCTCTTCGACGACCGAAAGCAGGGGAAGGTACTTGTAAATGTAGTAATCCTGGAGCGCGCGATCGGCCTGGGGGTTCCAGCTCCACCCTTCGGCGATGTCATTGAATGCCATGGGATAGCGAATCTCGACCACGTCCCGATCCGGCATGGCGATCGACTCCGACCCCGCGGCGAAATCGACTTCCACTTCGACCCGAGAATCGGCCACCCGCTCTCCAACACCAGGGATTGCCAGAGCCCGCGCATAGCGCTCCACGACGGACTCCTCTGCGTGGGCCGAAAATAAAATAGCGGCAATCGAAATTGCCGCTAAAAGATGTCCGATTCGTACGATTCGAGACATGATTCCATGGTGAAGGAGACCAAACCGATGGGAGCATCGGCTCGTCGCAGGTGCCATCATGCGCGCGCCTCGGGCGCAAACCTATGATCCAAATCAACCCTTTCCGAAAACCTGGAGGAAGCCTTTTCGCCCCTATAGTTGACTAAATCCGTAGGAGAACATATTCTCTCCCTGTCCCAAGGGGGAGTAGCTCTTAAGCCGCAGCGTCGTCACCACGGGCAGGTCCCGCCTGCCCCGGCGCTCCGGGTGGTCATCGGCAGATGCCCACGAGCAAGACCT
>DAORDK010000007.1:0-24111 GCA_035345935.1 Rhodocyclaceae bacterium
CGATGACTGAAAGGTTCCAGGCAAACCATCGTTCTGCCGGAGCGGGTAGGCAAGGCGCGATTGAGTAAGACCAAAGCATACGTACCGGGACCGCCTATGTCGAGTGGGTGGGTTCCCGCATGCGCTTTTCAGGGCTGGCGCGTACCGCGGGTGAAGGAAATGCGGAGCGCTCTCAACTCCTCCGGGCTCTGGGCGCGAGGGGTCCGGTAAGGAAAGGCATTTCGCGGCGCCAAGGCGAATGCAATACTCTTGCCCCTCTCTGTCATTCTTCTTTTCGGTCGCGATGAAAACACCCGCGCTGCTCTTCGCAACGGCGTTGTCCGCCAGCGCCGCCCAGGGCGCCTGCCCCAGCGATCTGGAGATGGCCGCCCTGGCGGCGCGGTATGTCGCCAGGGAAGCGCTGCCGCTGCCGGCGGCCGGTCTCTCCCTGGACGACGCGGCCTGCGGCCGCGAAAAGCTGGTCCGCTTCCTGGGGCAGGCTTACGGACCGCTGGCGGGATACAAGGCGGCGCTGACCAATCCGGCGGTGCAGCGGCGCTTCGGGGCGGCGAGTCCGGTGCGCGGCGTCCTCTTCGCCTCGATGTTCCTCCCCGACGGCGTCGAGGTGCCGGCCGCCTATGGCGCGCGGCCGATGGTGGAAGCGGACCTGGTGGTGGAAGTGGCCGATCCCGCGCTCGCCCGGGCCCGCACGCCGGGCGAAGCCCGCCGCCACCTGGGCCGCCTGTTTCCCTTCATCGAGCTTGCCGATCTGCTGGTGGACGATCCCGGCCGGCTGACCGCTGCGGGGATCGTCCTGGTCAACGCCGGCGCCCGGCTCGGGGTGCTGGGGGCGCCATTGCCTCTGCCTTCCGAGGAGGCCCTGGCGGCGATGACGGTGCGCCTTTTCGACGGCTCCGGGCGCGAGATCGAAGCGGCGCCGGGGACGGCGATCCTCGGGCACCCGCTGGCCGCAGCGCTGTGGCTGGCTCGGGATCTCGCCGCCTCCGGCGTGGCCCTGAGGAAAGGCGATCTCCTCAGCCTGGGCGCCTATTCCCGGCTCCAGTCGCCGGTCCCCGGGGGCGGCTTCGCCGTGGTGTACGACGGCCTGCCGGGAAATCCGCGCGTCAGCGTGCGCTTCCGCTGACCCTGCGCAGGGGCGCGGCGGCGCCCGCCAGGGCCCGCGCCCGCAACTGGCCGCAGCCGCCTTCGATGTCTTGGCCGGCCGAATTGCGCAGCTTGGCGAGGATGCCGTGGCGCATCAGGGTGGCCACCAGGGCGGCGCAGCGCTCCGGGGAGGGGCGCGCGTAGCCGAGGCCCTCGTTGGCGTTATAGGGGATGAAATTCATCATCGCGTAGCGGCCCTTGAGCAGGCGGACGATGGCATCTGCCTCGTCGTCGCCGTCGTTTACCCCGGCGAGCAGCGTCCATTGGTACTGGATGGGGTAGCCGGTGGCGCGGGCATAGATTTCCCCCTCTTCGACCAGTTCGGCGGGGTCGATGGGGGCAGCCTTGGGGAGCAGTGCGGCGCGCAAGTCGGCCCGGGTCGAGTGGAGGGACAGCGCCAGCGCCGGCTTGACCGGCCCGGCCGGCAGGCGGTCGAAGACGCGGCGGTCGCCGACGGTGGAGAAGACCAGGTTCTTGTGGCCGATGCCGCCGACGGTGCCAAGGAATTCGATGGCCTCCAGGACGTTGTCCAGGTTGTGGGCCGGCTCGCCCATGCCCATGAACACTACCCGCCGCAGGGGGCGTCGCCGCCGGGCCAGGGCCACCTGGGCGACGATTTCCGCGCTGCCCAATTGGCGCAGGAGACCATCGCGGCCGGTCATGCAGAAGCGACAGCCCACTGCGCAACCCACCTGGGTCGACACGCAGAGGCCCTCGCGCAGGAGGAGGACGCTTTCCACCGTCGCGCCGTCGGCCAGGGCCACCAGCAGGCGGGCGGAGCCGTCGCCGCCGGGGTGTTCTGAGACTGCGCGGGCGAGGCCGTCGGCTTCAGTCAGGAATTCGGGCAGGGCGGCGCGCACGGCCGCCGGCAGGAAATCCTCGGCCCGGCTGCGCCGATTGTCGAGGGCGCCGTTCCCGCACCAGGCGCGCAGCACGCGATCCTGATGGCAGGGTTTGGCGCCGAGATCGGCGAGGCGCTGGCGAAGCTGGGCGAGGCGCATCGGGCGAGGGGAAACGGGCGAGGGGAAACGGGAGCGGGAGAAACGGAAAAAGGGGGAGGGGTTCGGGCGCGAGGCGGTGGCGTCCGCCGGCTCAGGCCATGCTGGCGAGAGCGTTGGCGAGGTCGGCATTGCTGTCGCCGCCCCCGGCGGTGTCGCCCCGGGATTCGACCTCGACCTTGTACCCCGCGCTGCGCAAGAGATCGGCCCAGCGCTCGGCTTCGGCCCGCTGGGGATGCCAGGGGCCTCGTTCGATGACGATGTTGCGACGACGATCCTTGTATTGGGTGACGACCCGGTGCATGGCGGCAGGGCGCCGATGGCGCGACGGTGTGAGGGTCAGACAAATTTACCAGATTCCGGCCGCTCCGGGAGCCGTCTGCCGCCCTTGGGCCAGCGCTTCGAAAAATGCGGCGATGCGCTCCCGGCTGTCGGCCAGCGCGTCCGGGGGAATTTCGCCCCGCTGCAACGCTGCGGCGGCGCCCGTCAGGGCGCGGAAGAGCTGATCCGGATCGTAGGAGACCAGGACGAAATCGGCGCCGGCGGCCAGGGCTTCGCCCGCCACAGTGCCGATGCCGCGGCCGTAGACGGCTCCCATGTCGAGGTCGTCGGTGATGACCAGCCCGTTGTGGCCCAGCCGTTCCCGCAACAACCCGGCGATCACTTTTCGGGAGTGGGAGGCGGCGCGGGCCGGGTCCTCGGCGGCCAGGGTCACATGGCCGACCATCACCGCTGCCGATGGCGGCAGGGCGCGATAGGGGAGCCAGTCCGGCTCCAGGCTGGCGACGGGAAGGCGAAGCACGGCAGGCTGAAAATGGGTGTCGGCCCGCACCCGTCCCAGGCCGGGAAAGTGCTTGAAGGTGGCGCCGACGCCTTGGTCGGCGAGCCCGGCGGCGTAGGCCCGGGCGACGCGGTCGACGGTGACCGGGTCGCCGGCGATCGCCCGCCGGTGGATGCGGGTCAGACGGTCGCCGGGGAAGCTCCCATCAGTGGGACGCAAATCGGCGACCGGCCCGAAGTTGAGATTGATCCCCAGCGCCGCCAGCTCCCGTCCCTGGTCGCGGCCGTAGTCGCGGGCCCGGCCTGCCGCCGTCCGGCCCGCATCGGCCAGAGTCGCCAGGGCCGGCATGGCGGTGAGCCAGGGGGAGAGGTGGGAGACCTCGCCCCCCTCCTGGTCGGCGGCGACGATGAGCAGCGGCAGCCCGGCCGCCAATCGGCGCTCCTGCAGGCTGGCGATTTCCGCCGCCAGCCGCTGCGGCGTCGTCTTCTGCAGATTGCGCCGGGTGACGTAGAGTCCGCCGATCAGTCCCTTTTCGGCCAGGGACTCGATTTCCGAGATGCTCCGGAAGCCGACGATGAAATGCCCGCCCACCGCCCGCATCGCCGGTCCGGCGGCGTGGACTTCGGCCCGGGTAGCGGCGAATTCGAGTTCCCGATAGACGGTCGCCGTCGCTATCGCCAGGAAGACGAGTCCCAGCAGCCGGGCGCTGCGCCTGCCCTTTGCCAGACCGGCGCCGCCGCCGGCCATGCCGACGAAAAGCAGGATGGGCGTTTCCCAGGCCCGCAACCAGAGCATGAGCGGGTGCTTGAGATACCAGGCCAGGGCGGCCAGACCGGCGGCGGCCCCCCAGGCGAGCAGGGAACGCCAGCGGAAGAGAAAGCGGCCCATGATCAATCGGCCCGCTGGGGAACGGACCGGGGATCGATCCGGTACCAGTCCACCCGGCGGGTGGTGATCATGACGGCGCCCAGGGCGAGGAAGAGCAGCAGGCTGCCCATGAGCAAGGAGTTGTCCTCGGAGAGCAGGACGCCGTAGAGCACGCCGTAAAGGCCGGTGAGTCCGCCGGCGAAGGCCAGCGCCGGCCGCGTTCCGCCCAGGGCGCCGGCCAGATAGGTGCCGATGAGGGCGATACAGCCCGCCGCTGCGATGCCGTAGGCGGCGACGAAGGGCAGGTGCTCGGAAAGGGCGATCAAGAGCAGGAAGAAGAGGGCCAGGGCCAGTCCCACCAGCAGGTATTGCAGCGGATGGATGGGCGCGCGGCGCAGGATTTCGGTCAGGAAGAAACCGGCGAAAGTCAGCGCGATGAAGAGGATGCCGTACTTCACCGCCCGTTCGGATTGCAGATAGATATTCACCGGGTCCATGAACGACACTTCGATCACCTCGGGCGCCGGGGTGGTCGTGGCCCCTAAGGCGTTGGCGAAATTGCGGGCCAGGTGCGAAACCTCCCAGCGGGCGGTGAAGCCGCCGTCGCCCACCTCCCGCTCCCGGGGCAGGAAGCGGCCGCCGAAGCTGGGATGGCGCCAGTCCGACCGCAGGCTGACCGTGTTGGCTTCGCCGGTGGGGGCGATGGCCAGGCGCTCGGTACCGGTGAGCGCGAGGGGAAAACTGAATTCCAGAGGCGTGGCGGCGGCAAGGTTGATCGGGCCCAGCGGGATCGCGAGGCGCGGCCCGGCCAGGGCGTCCCCTTCCGCCGGCCGCCCCTTGGGGGTGGCAAAGCGATGGCGTTTCCCTGCGATGGTGACTTCGGGGTCGTTGCCGACGCCGCGCGGGTCGGAAATGCCCAGGACCAGCGAGGCTTCGGCGCTGACGATGTCGCGCTTGGCATCCAGACCCAGGTGGGCCGGGATGACGAAGCGCCCGCTTGCGGCAAGGTTCAGATTGAACAGCCGCGCCTGGTAGATGCCGCGCTTGCGGGTTTCCACCCGGGCGTCGCCGTCCAGGACCAGCGCCTCCGGCGGCAGATAGAAGGCGCCGTCGCGATAGCGGGGGGTGGTGGTCACCCGGCCCGTTTCCGGGTCGCGCTTGCTCTCGGGTTCCAGCATCTCCCGGTAGGTGATCGCCAGCACCGGCCCCACCAGGGTCTGCGGTCCGGCGGCGCTATTGGCGATGCTTTGTTGGACCTCGAACTGGCGGCTGCTGCGCTGGCGGACCTGATCCTCGATGAGGGCCAGCGGGATGAGCAGCAAGAGCGACATGAAGCCGATGGCGACGAGCTTGAAGAACAGTTTCCTGTCCATGATGAACTCCCTGTGATGGATGACGGGAGCAGTGTCGCGGCGGCGGGTGAGGGGAGGAGGGGGCGGCGGTGAAGTTGTATGAAGCCGGGGTGAAGTCCGGCGTGATTCGGCCGATTGCCCGGGCTCGATCTTCCGCAACGCCGCCTTCGGAAGGGCCGGTGTGGGCGGGGCAACCGGTGAATTAGAATTTACTGATATATCGGGCTGTGGGAGAATCGGCAGCTCTGGATCTGCTCCCGAACCCACCTGAGGGACCCCATGATTGTCCTCATCGGCATTGTCGTAGGCATTCTTCTCGGCCTGACCGGTGCCGGCGGCTCGGTTCTCGCTGTGCCTTTGCTCATGGCCGGGTTGGGCTGGTCGATCACCCAAGCCGCAAGCACATCCCTCTTGGCCGTATCCGTTGCCGCCACCGTCGGAACGGCACTCGCCTGGAAGCATGCCTATGTACGCTACCGCGCCGCGAGCCTGATGGGCGTCGTCGGCATGCTGGTTTCCCCCCTGGGCGTCTACGCGGCCGACAGATCGCAACCCGCTGCGCTGCAACTCATCTTTTGCGCCGTGCTGGCCTTTGTCGCAATGAGGATGTACCTCCAGTCGGGTGCTGCCAGGGAGGATTCCGCTGTGGTGCGCGCCGCGGTCTCGGGAGAGGGCCGGGCGTCCACGGCGACGTTCGGCGCAGTCGACCCGGCCACCGGACGTCTGGTCTGGACCTTGCCGGTAGCCTCCCTGTTATGCGTCATCGGCGCCGCTGCCGGCTTTCTCTCCGGATTTCTGGGCGTCGGCGGCGGGTTTGTCATCGTTCCGGCACTACGGGCAAGCTTGCCCCTGTCGATGCATTCCGCGGTGGCCACCTCGTTGATGACCATCGCGCTCATCAGCCAGGGCGCATTCTTCAGCGGCCTGATGCAAGGCCGGCATGCCCAGTGGCTGACCGCACTGCCCTTCGTGGGTGGAGCCATCGTCGGGATGTATCTGGGCAGGATCGCGACGCCTCATATCGCAGGGCATCGGCTGCAGAAAGGGTTCGCAGTGCTGGCGGCGGTGGTGGCGGTGCTCATGGCCTCCCACGCGTTGCATCCTTGGGGGAGCTGAATGGCCGCTTCTGGCCGGACGCGCGACTCAGCACGCTGCCGGCGTGCGAATTCACGCAATTCGGCCTATCCTGCCGCCGGGAAACCTCCCCGACTACGTCAACAACACGGCCAATTGCTGACGGTGGGCAGTTCCGGCGGCGGGGAGCCCAGCAATGAGAATCAGACCGCGGGCGGCAGTAGCTTCGTCACCATGGATCGCAGTTCCGCTACTTCCTCCTCCAGCCGCGCCACTCGGTTCGCCAAATCCAATGCGCCCGCCGAGGATGTCGTTTCCTGAAGGGAAGTCAGGCAGGCAGGGAGTTCGCCGCAGAGCAGGTGGGCCCAGCGGTGCTCCCGGGACCCCGGTTGCTTCGGCAGGCGGACTGCCATGGCCCCATCCTGCCTTACGGCAAGTTCCTCTAGATAGCCTTCCACGGAAGATGAATCGGCGAAGTGATAGAGGCGGTCGCAGTTGGCGCGTAGTTCGCCCACCGTCTGGGGCCCCCGCAGCATCAGCACGGCAAGCAGGACTACGGCTGCGCCGGGGAGTTGATAGCTCTTGCCGAAATTGTGGGCATAGCGCATGACCCGGCCGGAGGTCTGCAAAACCAGGAGCCGACTGTGCAATTCCTGCAGGGCAGCCTCGACTTCGCCTTCGGAAAGGTTCATCACCGGATCACGCGAGGTCTTTTGATTGCACCCGTTCGTGAGGCTATTGACGCTGAGGGGATAGACGTCCGGCGTGGTTTTTTCCTTCTCGACGAGGACCCCGATAATGCGGGCTTCGACGGGGGTGAGCAGTTGGGGAATTGCGGACACGGCGGTATCTCCGGCAGCTGAATGGACTGGGTTGCTATTCTAGCCGGGGAGCGACGGGGCCATTGCCCGAAGCAACGCTGCTCACGACCAATTCGCCCGTTCAATTGCGGTTGGCATCTCGCTGCCCCGACATGTCAGGAGGTGGGCAGGACGAGGGTGGCTATGCCACCGCCCTGCGGATGGTTGGCAAACCCTGCTTCGCCGCCGTGCAGCCGCGCCACTTCCCGCACCAGGGCGAGGCCCAGGCCGGTGCTCTTCTTGCCGGTGGCCGGGCGGGGCAGGGAATAAAAGCGCTCGAAGAGCTGGGGCAGGGCGTAGTCGGGGGCGCCGGTGCCGTGGTCGCGGACGGTGATTTCGGCGCGGCCGTTGGCCGTGGTGAGGGCGATCTCGATGGTGCCGCCCTCCGGCGAGAATTCGAGGGCGTTGTCGAAGAGATTGAGGATCGCCTGCTGGAGGAGGAGGGGGTCGCCCTTCACCGTGGCCGGAGCGGGAGCGTCGATCCGGCAGGTGAGGCGGCGCGTCGCCAGGGCCAGAGCCCGCTCTTCCCGGCTGCGGGCGAGCAGGGCGGGCAGGTCTACGGCGACGGCGCCTTCCGGGGCCTGCAATTGCTCCAGCCGGGCGAGCTGGAGCATGCGCTCGATGATGGCCCGCAGCCGCCCCCCCTGTTCGGCGATGTTCCCCGCGAAGCGTTTGCGATCCTCCGCGGGCGGATCGCCTTCGAGGATTTCGGCGGCGCCGAGGACGGCGGTCAGCGGGCTCTTCATTTCATGGGCGAGGTTCTGGACGTAACGCTCGACGTACTGCTTGCCTTCCAGCTTTTCCCGCATCACGGCCAGGGCCCGGGCGAGTTCCGAAAACTGGCGGCCGCCGCCGGTGGGGGGTTCGGCCTTGCGGCCTTCCGCGACGTCCCGGGCGTAGGTGCGCAGGCGATTGACGGTCCAGGTCAGCCAGAAGGAAAAGGAGATCCCGATCAGGGCCGAAGCCGCCAGCAGCCAGTAGCCGGCGCGGCGCACGCGCTGCTCGGCGCGATCGATGTAGGGCAGCATCTTGGCGAGGGGTTTGGCCACTGAGAGGACGCCGATGAGTTTGCCGTCGGCGACGATGGGGGCGGCCACGTACATCACGGATGAACTGGGATCGTCCGGATTCTCCCGGGTGCTGCGGGCGCCGTATTCGCCCTTGAGCACGCGGGCGACGTCCCGCCACTGGGAATAATCGGCGCCCACTGCGCTGCCCTCGGAATCGAAGACGACGGTCCCGGCGGTGTCGGTGACATAGACGCGGAAATCGACGCTGTCCTTCTTGACGCCCCAGATGTCGGCCCGGGGCGTGCGGCCCTGGGCGGCGGCGAAGGCGGCGGCGAAATCGCCCCGAGCGATGCGTCCGGCGGCAAGTTCCGGTGCCGCCAATTCGGCCAGGACGTGGGCCGTATCGACCAGGGTCTCCTCGGTGGCCTGGCGGATTCCCGGCTCCGCTTCGTGGGAGAAAATGTTGAGGACGAACCAGGCAGCCAGCCCCAGCATCAGGAAATAGCCGGCAAAGAGGCGGACCGAGACGTTCATCGGCCGACGATGCTGTAGCCGAGCCCGCGATGGGTGGCGATGGGGTCTTCGTCGGCGCGGACTGCCTTCAGCTTGGCGCGCAGGGTCTTGATATGGGTGTCCACCGTGCGCTCCAGGCTTTCGCCGCCATCCTGCCAGACCGCTTCCATGATCTGGGCGCGGGAGAGTACCCGTCCGGGGCGTTCCAGTAGCAGGGCGAGCAGCAGATATTCGTAGCGGGTCAGCGGCAGCCAGGTGCCGTGGTAGGCGATGCGCAGGCCCTCGGCATCCACCTTGAACTGCGCCGGCCCGGCCGTGGAGGAGGGCTGCGCCGCCTGCCTTTCCGGCCGCAGGCGGCGCAGGATGGCGCGCACCCGGGAAACCACTTCCCGGGGGCTGAAGGGCTTGGTCACGTAGTCGTCGGCACCGAGTTCGAGTCCGACGATGCGGTCCACCTCGTCGGCGCGGGCGGTCAGGAAGAGCACCGGCACTTCGGAAAACCGGCGCAGGCTTCGGCAGACCTCGAATCCGCTCATGTCGGGCAGACCCACGTCGAGAACCACCAGATCATGTGCCCTGGCATCCAGGATCGCCAGGGCTTCGCCACCCAGGGTGCAGCAGTCGGCGGCGAAGCCGTCGGCCCGGAGGGCGTAGGCGAGGGTGTCGGCTATGGCGGGTTCGTCGTCGACGATGAGAATTTTCATGGCGCCATGGTATTCGATTCGGCATTTCCCTGCGGCGGCGATTCGGCTAGAGTGATTCGGGTCGCCAAGGCCCGGTTTGCCTTGCCTTCTTCCCCTCGCCCAGCCGCACCGGCCTAAGGAGCCGCCATGGATCAAGCCAGCAAATTGGAAGCTCAGCTCGACCGGGTGGCCGGTTGGATCGAGAGGGCGGAGCGGCTGCTCTTCATCACCGGAGCCGGCATTTCCGCCGACTCGGGTCTGCCCACGTACCGCGGCATCGGGGGGCTCTACGACCGGGAACTGACCGACGAAGGCCTGCGCATCGAGGAAGCCCTCTCGGGAGACGTCTTCTCGGTGCGGCCGGACATCACCTGGAAGTATCTCGCCCAGATCGAGGCGGCCTGCCGCGGCGTGGCGCCCAATGCCGCCCATCGGGCGATCGCGCTCCTGGAGCGGGAGCGCCCCGAATCCCTCGTCTTCACTCAGAACATCGACGGATTGCATCGGCGGGCGGGGACCCGCAGCCTGATCGAGATCCATGGCAATCTCCAGCGCCTCGCCTGTACCGCCTGCGCTTTTCGCGTCCGTAGCGAGACGCTGGAGGGGTGGGAGATTCCGCCCCGCTGCCCCGAATGCGGCGGCATCGTGAGACCCGAGGTCGTACTTTTCGGGGAAGCGTTGCCGGCCGGCGCCATGGACCGCTTTCTCGATGCTCTGGAACTGGGGTTCGACGCGGTGTTTTCGATCGGCACGTCGAGCGCCTTCCCCTACATCGCTCAGCCCGTGGTTTGGGCGGCGCGCTCGGGTATCCCGACGGTGGAGATCAATCCCGAGGTGACGGCGCTGAGTGGCGTCGTGGACGTCCATCTGCCCTTGGGCGCGGCGGTTGCCATGACCGCACTGCTCGAAAAGCTCGGTTACAGCAGCGATTGGTAGAGGGCGAAATCGCGGTCGCCGAAGCAGCAGAAAACCACTTCTTCGACACTCTCTGCGGGGCGCAATTGGCTGCGTACGGTGGCCACGGCGATGGCGGCGGCGGGTTCGGGCGGATAGCCATAGACTCCGGTACTGATGGCCGGAAAGGCGATCGAGCGCAGACCGTGGGCTGCCGCGAGGGCCAGGGCATTGCGGTAGCAGGCCGCGAGCTGAGCGGCCTCGCCCATCCCTCCGCCCTGCCAGACGGGACCGACGGTGTGGATGACGTAGCGGGCCGCCAGGCGATGGCCGCCGGTGATCCGCGCTTCGCCGGTCGGGCAGCCGCCGAGCTTGCGGCATTCGTCCAGAAGTCCGGGGCCGGCGGCGCGGTGTATGGCGCCATCGACGCCGCCGCCGCCCAGGAGGCTGCGGTTGGCGGCATTGACGATGGCGTCCACGGCAAGGGTGGTGATGTCGGCCTGGAGCGAGCGCAGGATCATCGATAGGTTCCCAGAATGTCCATGACCTGCGGCAGGTAACCGCGGCCGAAGAGGTTCAGGTGGTTGAGGAGATGATAGAGCTGGTAGAGCCTGCGCCGTTCCTGCCACCCGGAGGGCAAGGGCGACGCCTTGCAGTAGGCCGTGAAGAAGGCGGGCGAAAAGCCGCCAAAGAGGTCCGCCATGGCAAGGTCGCATTCCCGGTCGCCGTAATGGACCGCCGGGTCGTAAACGCAGGGCTGGCCGGCGACGAAGCCGACGTTGCCGCGCCAGAGGTCGCCGTGGAGCAGTGCGGGGAAGGGGGTATGTCCCGCCAGGAGTTCAGGAAGGCGGGTCAGCAGCTGGCTGCCGGGAGCGGTCACGCAGCCATGGCCTTGGGCGGCGGCGAGGCGCAATTGGGGCGCCAGACGCCGCTGCGCGAAAAATTGGGCCCAATCGTCCGACGGCGCGTTTTCCTGGGGCGTGGCGCCGATGAAATTGTCCCGGCGCCAGCCGAAGCGCGGACCCCCGCAGTCGTGCAGCCGGGCCAGGGCGTCGGCCAGGGCCCGGTCGTCGCCGCCACTTTCCAGGGGCAGCCATTCCAGGACCAGGAAAGCGTGACGGCCGGCAACGCCGCAAGCCAGCACTGCCGGGATGCGGAATCCGTCCGCTGCGGCCAGGGCGGCGAGTCCGTCGGCTTCGGCAGCCAGACGGTCGCCGTCCGGGCAGACCTTGATGAATACCGGGCGGTCGCCGGCCAGGGCGCGCCAATTCCAGCTGAAGCCCCCTCCCGCCGCGACGGCATCGCGGAGCGGGGTGCCGAGAGCAGTGCCGATGGCCGCGGCGAGTTCGGGGCTCAATCGACGAGGAAGGCGCGCACTTCTTCGGCCCGGGCCATGGTGTCCTTGTAGCCGAGATCCATGAGGGCCTGGGTATAGGGCTGCTCGAAGAGCAGGTAGCTGGTCAACGCGCCGCCGCGCTGATTCATGGCCCCGATGCCGCGCAGGAGGATGCGCACCGGCCGCGGCAGGGCGCGGGCATGCTCGGCGGCGATGACGTCGAGACGTTCCGAGGGCGCGATGACCAGGGTCTGGATCTTGCGCAGGGGGACGTCGGATTGGGCGAGCACTTCCGGGGGCAGGGAGGCGACCGTTTCGTTGATGCGCTGCAGCCGCTCGATGTCGACCGCCAGGCTGTCGAGGAAGATGCTGGCCAGGGCGTGGCCGGCGATCTGGGCCAGCGACGGGTGCCGGGTGCTGCCGCTGCGCTCCTTGGGTTCGTTCATGCGCCCGGCGCCGATGACCAGGATGCGTTCGGCGCCCAGGTGGATGGCGGGGGAGATCGGAGCCAGCTGACGCATCGACCCGTCGCCGAAGAATTCGCGATTGATATGGGTGGCGGGAAAGATGAAGGGGATGGCGCTCGACGCCAGCAGGTGATTGACGTTGATCTTGCAACGAATGCCGAGGCGCTGGACGCGGCGCCAGGGTTCGGCCGTCGCGTGGCCCTGGAAGAAAGTGATGCTTTCGCCGGATTCGTATCCGGAGGCGGTGATGGACAGCGCATGGAGGGCGCCGGATCGGATGGCGTGGTCGACGCCGCGGAAATCCAGGTATCGATTCAGCAAATCCCGCAGGGGCGAATTGTCGAGCAGGGAGCGGGGACGGGTGCGGATCACCCAGCCGGCGACGAGCATGGAAAGCCAGTGGGCTCCGGAACGAAGGATTCCCGCGGTGTCGGCGCGATAGATGTGGCTGGCATGCATGCTGCGCCAGACGTGGGCCACCATCTCCACCGCCTTGCCGAAATTGTCCGCCAGGCAGGCGACGCTGGCGGCATTGATGGCGCCGGCCGATGTCCCGCACAGGATGGGAAAGGGATTCACGCGGGGATTGGGCAGCAACTCCGCCACCGCGATCAGCACGCCGACCTGGTAGGCCGCCCGGGCGCCGCCGCCGGTCAGGATGAGGGCGGTGCGGGGTCGCGAAGTCATCGCCGGACTCCGGAACGCGATGGCCATAAACGGGATTCGTGGGCGATGCCCATGACGTCATCCCGAAGAAATGCCCTCGACATTTTTATTGTTCCCCCCGGCGCCCTAGGGGCGCCGATCTTCGACAGTTGCGAGTATAGGGGACTCGCCTGCCTCTCTCAATCGCAGCCGACGTTTACCGGGCTGGCCGTATCGCGGTCGGCATCCGCCCAACAGTTGGGAGTCTCGAACAGGCGGACGCGGGCGAGGCGCAGCTGGTTGCCGTAAGTGTCGCGATAGACCGGGTCCAGGATGGCGAATGCGAGGCGGGCCAGATTCTCGGCGGTGGGGACGCGGTCGAGCAGCACTGTCTTGTGATCCGGCAGGGACGCGAGAAAATCCACCACCGGCCGATCGCCGGAGTAGGCCAGGAAGGCGTGGTCCCAGACGTCGACGACGTGCTTGCGGGCCAGGGCTTTGACCTCGGAGAAGTCCATCACCATGCCGTTGGCCGCATCGCCGGCGCGTTCGATCACTTCGCCCGCAAGGGTGATCTCCAGGGCGTAGCGATGGCCGTGCAGGTGCCGGCACTGGCTGCGATGGTCGGGAATGCGGTGGCCGGCATCGAATTCGAGGCGGCGGGTGATCAGCATGGAATTTGGCGGTGGCGATGGGAGGCGCGGATTATACAATGGGGCCGTGCTGACTATCGCCGACCATCGCCGCGACATCGCCGGCCTCACCTATGTCTACCCGGTCGTTTCCCGCCGGGCGGGCGGCGTGTCGGTCGGAATCAACCTCAACGTCAATAACGCGTGCAATTGGGCATGCGTCTATTGCCAGGTCGAGGGCTTGACTCGGGGCGGGCCGCCGCCGGTGGATGTGGCGCTGCTGAGCGAAGAACTGGACGGTTTCCTGGCCCGCATCGCCGACGGCGATTTCTTCGCCCGGGAAGTCCCCCAGGAATCTCGCAAGCTCGTGGATGTAGCGTTTTCCGGGAACGGCGAGCCGACGTCCAGTCCCGAGTTTCCCGCAGCGGTCGCCGCCGTGCGCAAGGTCCTCGCTGCGCGGGGTCTGGCCGGAACGATCCTCCTGCGCCTGATTACCAACGGCAGCCTGCTCCATCGGACCAAGGTCCAGGCGGCGATCCGAGATCTCGGATCGTCGGGGGGCGAAGTCTGGTTCAAAGTCGATCGGGTCGGTGCGGCGGACGCGGCAGCCGTCAATGGCGTTCCCCTCGACCCGGGACGGGTCCTCGCCAATCTTCGCCGTTGCGGCAACCTGGCGCCCACCTGGGTGCAGACCTGTTGGTTTGCCTTCGACGGAGCGGCGCCCGACGCCGCCGCGCGGCAAGCCTATTGCGAACTGATCGCCCAGGCGGCGGACTGCGTCCGCGGGGTCCATCTCTATGGTTTGGCGCGGTCTTCCCAGCAGCCCGCGGCTCCCCGGCTCGCCCGGTTGGACGTCGGGGATCTCGAGGCCTTTGCGGCGGAGATCGAAATGAAAACGGGCGTCCGGACCTTGGTCAGTCCGTGACGCCCGCGGGGCCTGGGGGCAGGCGGAGTCAGGCGGCCTTCTTGGCCTTTGACCGGGCGGACTTCTTCAGGGACTTGAAGAGTTCCGATTCGTTGGCGCGCAGATATTCGATCACTTCCCAGTCTTCGCGCTTGATGGCCTTGATGTCGATCTGCTCGACATGAACGAGGCGCAGGAGTTCGCGCACGGGCTTGGGCATGTTGCGGCCGCTCTCGTAACGGGAGCCACCGCTTTGGGTGACGCCGATGGTAGACCAGAATTGCTGCTGATTGAGACCAAGCTTACGACGGATTTCCCGCGGTTCGATCTTTTCAATGGTTTTGGTAGCGCTCATGATGATTTCTCCATACGCCGACGTTGTAAGGATAGCCCGATATACTTTTTATGTATGACCAAGGTCATACGACGAATTGTATAGAGAGTTTTCCATTTTGCAAGTGGCATCAGGAGATTTTTTTGGGATTTTTTTTCAGGCAAGTGCTTCTTCGCATTGAAGAATGCGGACTGCCCTGAAACGGCCCTTACGCCGCGAATGGCTTTCGGAAAACCGCCGGATGCTCTAACATCCGGCGAAAAGCCTATGGGAGTGCACCATGCAAGTCAGGGAAATCATGCGTATCAAGGGGGCCACCCTCTACACCACGACGCCGCAGCAGGCGCTTTCGGTGGCGGTGGATACCATGGCCGAATTCGACGTCGGTTCCCTCGTGGTCATGGACGCGGGGCGCATGGTCGGCATGTTGACCTTTCACCAGGTGCTGAAGGCGTTCAAGAACCACCGGGGCAATCTGGAGGGGGTGACCGTCGGCGCGGTCATGGTCCCCGATCCGGTGACGGCTCCGCCGTCCATGGAAACCAACGATCTGCGGCGGCTCATGGTCAACTCCCATTCGCGCTATCTTCCGATCATGGACGGCGACACCCTGCTGGGGGTGATTTCCTTCCTGGACGTGGCCAAGGCGGTTCTCGAAGAGCAGAATTTCGAGAACAAGATGCTCAAGAACTACATCAAGAACTGGCCCGACGAGACCAAGGGCTGAACGGTTCAGCGGCTGTTCCAGCCGTAGCGTTTGGTTCTCTGCCAGCGCAGGTCGGCCTGCAGGCGGGGGTTGTCCTTGCCGGCAATCGTCCGGCTCCTGGGGTCGGTCGACGGTTTCCGGGGCTGGGCCGGGGTGGCAGGGGCGGCGGGAGGCTTGCGGATCGGCATGGTAAACTCGCCTCTCCATTCTAGCGATTTGGCACCCCGATGTCCGGCAACACCTTCGGTAACCTGTTTGCGGTCACTTCCTTCGGCGAATCCCATGGGCCTGGCATCGGCTGCGTGGTGGACGGCTGCCCGCCGGGACTCGCGCTCTGCGAGGCCGATATCCAGGCCGAACTCGACCGCCGCCGGCCGGGCACGTCGCGCCATGTGACCCAGCGGCGGGAGCCGGACACGGTGGAAATCCTCTCCGGCGTCTTCGAGGGGCGCACGACGGGGACGCCCATCGCCCTCCTGATCCGCAATCAGGACCAGCGCAGCAAGGATTACGGCAACATTGCCGAAACTTTCCGGCCCGGCCATGCCGACTACACCTATACCCAGAAATACGGCTTTCGCGACTACCGCGGCGGTGGCCGCTCATCGGCGCGCGAGACGGCCGTCCGGGTGGCGGCCGGAGCCATCGCCCGCAAGTGGCTGCGGGAGCGTTACGGGGTCGAGATTCGCGGCTGGATGAGCGCGCTGGGGCCGATCGATATTCCCTTCATCAGCGAAGCCGACATCGACGGCAATGCCTTCTTCGCCCCCAACGCGGCCCTCGTGCCGCAATTGGAAGCCTATATGGACGGGCTGCGTCGCGATCTCGATTCGGTGGGGGCCCGCATCACCGTCGTGGCCCGCGAGGTGCCGCCGGGTTGGGGGGAGCCGGTCTATGACCGCCTCGATGCGGAGATCGCCTATGCCATGATGGGGATCAACGCGGTCAAAGGGGTCGAGATCGGCGCCGGATTTGCGTCGGTGGCCCAGCGGGGCAGCCAGCACGGCGACGAGATGCGCCCCGAGGGTTTCCTCAGCAATCACGCCGGCGGGATCCTGGGCGGGATTTCCACGGGTCAGGACATCGTCGTCAACGTCGCCATCAAGCCGACTTCGTCCATCGCCCAGCCGCGGCGCTCGGTCAATCTGCGGGGTGAGCCGGTAGAGGTGGCGACCGAGGGGCGCCACGATCCCTGCGTCGGAATTCGGGCGACACCCATCGCCGAGGCCATGCTGGCCCTGGTGCTGATCGACCACGCCCTGCGTCACCGTGCCCAGTGCGGTGACGTGGTCCGTACCACGCCGCGAATCCCGGGGAAAATCGCGTAGTATTCAAATTTTTCCGCCCAATTTGCGGAAGCTGCTCAGGAGGGGGCCAGAAATGCAAGTCGATCACCACGATCTCCACGCCGAATTTCCGGACATGCGGGACGCCATCGACATTCTCAAGACGTCCAATGCGCAGTTTGCCAGGTTGCTTGCGACGTACCATCGGCTGACCGGAAAAGTCGAGGATCTGGAGGAGCACGACATGCCGGTTTCCGACTTCACTCTGGAAGACATGAAGAAGCAGCGGGTCAAGCTCAAGGACGATCTCTACCATCTGCTGCTCGCCTTCCGCACCGGGCAGAAGCATTCGGCCTGACGGCATCCCCGGGTAGAATCCGGGGATGCATGGTCTGCCCTACTGGCGCCTCTCCGGGTACTACTTCTTCTACTTCGCCTTCATTGGCGCCTTTTCGCCCTACTTCGGGCTCTACCTGCAGTCCCTGAAATTCTCCGCCTGGGACATCGGCCTCCTGATGTCCCAGATGCAGCTCATGCGGGTTTTCGGCCCCAACCTGTGGGGTTGGCTCGCCGACCGCAGCGGGCGTCGGGTGCCCATCGTCCGACTCGCCTCCCTGCTCAGCCTGCTGGGATTCACCGCTTTCTTCTGGCTCGACCGACTGCCCGGTATGCTCGGGGCCATGGCGGTTCTGGCCTTCTTCTGGAGTGCCGCGCTGCCGCTGGTCGAGGCGCTGACTTTCGACCATCTGCGGGAGGAAGGGGCGGGCTACAGCCGTGTCCGCCTGTGGGGATCCATCGGCTTCATCGTTGCCGTCCTGGGGGCCGGAGGAGTTCTCGACCATGTTCCCGCGGCGGGCATTCTGTGGATCTGCTGGGGCGTCCTGGCGGGCATCGTGGTCTTCGCCTTGGCCCTGCCGGAGGCGCCGGCCGCGGTCCATCATCCGGAAGCGCCGGGGGTGCGGGCGATCCTGCGGGAACCCCGGGTCCAGGCCCTCTTCGCCGCTTGCCTCGCCATGTCGGCGGCCCACGGCGCCCTCTATGTCTTCTACTCCATCCACCTCGCCAATCTCGGCTACAGCAGGACCGAAGTGGGCATCCTGTGGTCCCTGGGGGTGGTGGCGGAGATCGGCATCTTCATCGCCATGCCGCGTCTGATGAGGCGCTACGCCAGCCAATCGCTGCTCGCCTTCAGTTTCGCGGTGGCCGTGGTCCGTTTTCTGCTCATCGGCTGGGGAGCCGATTCCGGATTGCTGGCGTTCATCGCCCAACTCATGCACGGAGTGACTTTCGGCGTTTTCCACGCGGCGGCCATCGCCGCGGTGAATCGCTGGTTTCCCGGTCGCGCCCAGGGGCGTGGCCAGGCTCTCTATTCCAGCCTCTCCTTTGGCGCCGGAGGTCTCCTCGGGGGATTGATCAGCGGCTGGAGCTGGGACCGGGTCGGGGCGGGCTGGACTTATACCCTGAGCGCCGCGTTCGCCTTGGTCGGGCTCCTTCTCGTCCTGGCGGGGATGCGCGCTGCTCCGCGGGGTCCGGGTTCGCCAGCAGCTTCGGAAAGCGCTGGAGCTATGCAATAATTCAATGCTTTACGGCCCATTTCCGGAATCATGCCGAAGACGCTTTACGACAAGCTTTGGGAGAACCACGTCGTCCATCAGGAAGAGGACGGCACGGCGCTCATTTACATCGACCGCCATCTGGTGCACGAGGTGACCAGCCCGCAGGCCTTCGAGGGCCTCAAGCTGGCCCAGCGCAAGCCCTGGCGGATTTCATCCATCGTCGCCACGGCCGACCACAATACGCCCACCGATCACTGGGACGAGGGTATCAAGGACCCGGTGTCCCGGCTCCAGGTCGAGACTCTGGACGCCAATATCCGCGAGGTCGGTGCCCTGGCGTATTTTCCGTTCAAGGATCCGAAGCAGGGCATAGTCCACGTGGTCGGTCCCGAGAACGGCGCCACCTTGCCGGGAATGACCGTGGTCTGTGGGGATTCCCATACCTCGACCCACGGCGCCTTTGCCTGCATGGCCCATGGCATCGGCACTTCCGAGGTCGAGCACGTGTTGGCCACGCAATGCCTGGTGCAGAAGAAATCCAAGTCCATGCTCGTGTCCGTCGAGGGCCGTCTCGGTAAGGGTGTCGGCGGCAAGGACATCGCCCTGGCGGTGATCGGCACCATCGGCACCGCCGGCGGGACGGGCTATGCCATCGAGTTCGGCGGCAGCGCCATCCGTAGTCTGTCCATGGAAGGGCGCATGACCCTCTGCAACATGGCCATCGAGGCCGGTGCCCGCATGGGATTCGTCGCCGTCGACGACACCACCATCGATTACCTCAGGGGTCGTCCGTTCTCGCCCAAGGGGGAAACCTGGGACAAGGCGGTGGCCTACTGGCGCACCCTGACATCCGATGCCGGCGCCCGCTTCGACCATGTGGTCGCCTTGCGGGCCGAGGACATCAAACCCCTGGTGACCTGGGGCACTTCACCGGAGATGGTCGTTGCCATCGATGCCTTCGTCCCCGATCCGGCGAAACAGTCTGATCCGGTCAAGCGGGAAGGGATGGAACGTGCCCTGCAGTACATGGGGCTGACGCCCAATACGCCGATCAAGAAGATCGCGATCGACAAGGTCTTTATCGGTTCGTGCACCAATTCCCGTATCGAGGATCTCCGCGAGGCCGCCGCCGTTCTCAAGGGTCGCCATGTCGCCGCCAACGTCAAGCTGGCTCTCGCCGTGCCGGGATCGGGTCTGGTCAAGCGTCAGGCCGAAGCCGAAGGACTGGACAAGGTCTTCGTCGCCGCCGGTTTCGAGTGGCGGGAACCGGGGTGCTCGATGTGTCTGGCCATGAATGCCGACCGACTGGAGCCGGGCGAGCGCTGCGCTTCCACTTCAAACCGCAATTTCGAGGGCCGCCAGGGACCCGGCGGCCGCACTCACCTGCTCAGTCCGGCGATGGCCGCGGCGGCTTCCGTCGCCGGCCATTTTGCCGACGTCCGTGACCTGCTTTGACCCGGAGACTTTCATGAAGAAACTCACGCTCGCCCTTCTGGCTTTTTCCGCTCTTGTCGCCGCTACCGGATGCAATACGGTTCGCGGCATCGGACAAGACATCGAAAAGGGTGGGGAAGCCATCCAGCGCGCGACCAAATAAGGATAGCGATGTACGCTCTGCGCGCCCCGCGCCTTTTTTCTCCTTTGCATGGATTCAATTTTTGCCCGGTCTGACATGGAAAAATTCGTTCGCCTCGAAGGGCTCGCCGCACCCCTGGATCGCAACAACGTCGATACCGACGCCATCATCCCCAAGCAATTCCTGAAGTCCATCAAGCGGTCCGGCTTCGGCCCCAACGCCTTCGACGAGTGGCGCTACATGGACGTCGGTCAGCCCGGGCAGGATAACTCCCGGCGGCCGAAGAACCCCAATTTCGTGCTCAACCAGGAGCGCTACCAGGGGGCGGAAATCCTCATCACCCGGCAAAACTTCGGTTGCGGCTCGTCTCGGGAGCATGCGCCCTGGGCGCTGCTGGATTTCGGCTTCAAGGCCATCATCGCCGAGAGTTTCGCCGACATTTTCTTCAATAACTGCTTCAAGAACGGCATTCTGCCTATCGTCCTGCCGGCCGCCGAAGTCGAGGCCCTCTTCCAGCAGGTTCAGGGGAGCCCGGGTTACAGGCTGGTGGTGGATCTGCCCGCCCAGGTGGTGCTGCGGCCGGATGGCTACGGCATCCCGTTCCAGATCGACGCCTTCCGCAAGGAATGCCTCATCAACGGCTGGGACGACATCGGCCTGACGCTGCGCCACGCCGACAAGATCCGCGAATTCGAAGAGAAGCGTCGTATCGAGCAACCCTGGTTGTTCGCGTAACAAGGAAAATCCATGAAGATTTGTGTACTTCCCGGCGACGGCATCGGTCCCGAAATCACGACCGAAGCCGTGCGCGTGCTGAAAGCGCTTGATCTCAAGTTCGAGATGGAGGAGGCGCTGCTGGGCGGCAGTGCGGTCGATGCAACCGGTGCGCCCTATCCCGAGGCCACCCAGAATCTGGCGCGCGCGGCCGACGCGGTGCTCCTCGGCGCCGTCGGTGGCCCCCAGTGGGACAGCCTTCCCCGCGAGCAGCGCCCTGAGCGCGGATTGCTGGGGATCCGCAAGGATCTCAACCTCTTTGCCAATCTGCGTCCGGCCATCCTCTATCCCGAACTGGCCAATGCCTCGACCCTGAAACCTGAAGTGGTCGCAGGCCTCGACATCCTCATCGTCCGGGAACTGACCGGCGACATCTACTTCGGCCAGCCCCGCGGCGTGCGGGAAGAAAATGGCGAGCGGGTCGGTTTCAATACCATGGTCTACAGTGAGTCGGAAATCCGGCGCATCGGCCACGTGGCCTTCCAGGCTGCGCGGAAACGCCACCGCAAGGTCTGCTCGGTAGACAAGATGAACGTCCTCGAATGCACCCAGCTCTGGCGCGACGTGATGATCGAGGTGGCCAAGGACTATCCGGACGTGGAACTGTCCCACATGCTGGTGGACAACGCCGCCATGCAACTGGTCAAGGCGCCCAAGCAGTTCGACGTGATGGTCACCGGCAACATGTTCGGCGACATCCTTTCCGACGAAGCTTCCATGCTCACCGGCTCCATCGGCATGCTGCCGTCGGCTTCGCTGGACGAGAAGAACAAGGGCCTCTACGAGCCCTCCCACGGTTCAGCCCCGGACATTGCCGGCAAGGGCGTGGCCAATCCTCTGGCGACGATTCTGTCCGCCGCCATGATGCTGCGCTACACCTTCGGACTCGAGGACGAGGCACTGCGGATCGAAAATGCGGTCAAAAAAGTGCTCGCTCAGGGATATCGCACCGGCGATATCTATGAGCGCGGTACGGAAAAAGTGGGCACGCGGGAAATGGGCGATGCCGTTCTCGCCGCATTGGCGTAATTCGAAACGCGCTGTGGCGCGTTAAAACCCTTTTACGGAGAGAGTTGCAATGACAAAGGTTGGTCTGGTTGGTTGGCGCGGCATGGTCGGTTCCGTCCTCATGCAGCGCATGGTGGAAGAGGGCGATTTCGCCTATATCGATCCGGTCTATTTCTCGACCTCCAACGCCGGCGGCAAGGCCCCGGTGCTGGGCGGCAAGGAGGCTTCCCTGCCCCTGCAGGATGCGTCTTCCATCGACGCCCTCAAGCAATGCCCGATCATCGTCACCTGTCAGGGCGGTGACTACACCAAGGAAGTCTTCCCCAAGTTGCGGGGTGCCGGCTGGAACGGCCACTGGATCGATGCGGCATCGGCCCTGCGCATGGCCGACGACGCGGTCATCATCCTCGACCCGGTCAATATGCACGTCATCAAGGATGCACTGACCAAGGGGGGCAAGAACTGGATCGGTGGCAACTGCACGGTGTCCCTGATGCTCATGGGTCTCGGCGGCCTCTTCCAGCAGAATCTGGTGGAGTGGATTTCCTCCATGACCTATCAGGCCGCGTCTGGCGCCGGCGCCCAGAACATGCGCGAACTGATCGCCCAGATGGGAGCCGTCCATGCCTCCGTGGCCGATCTGCTGGCCGACCCCGCCTCGGCCATCCTCGACATCGACCGCAAGGTGGCCGAGACCATCCGGTCCGACGCTTTCCCCAAGAAGAATTTCCGCAACACCCCTCTGGCCGGCAGCCTCATCCCGTGGATCGACGTGCCGGTGGAAGGCGGTCAGTCCAAGGAGGAATGGAAGGGCGGCGCCGAGTGCAACAAGATTCTCGGCAACCCGGCCTTCCGCACTCCGGGTTCCATCCCCATCGACGGACTCTGCGTCCGCATCGGTGCCATGCGCTGCCACTCCCAGGCGCTCACCATCAAACTCAAGAAGGATGTGCCCCTGGACGAAGTGTCCGACATCATCGCCAAGGGCAATGCCTGGGCCAAGGTCATCCCCAACGAGCGCGAGATCAGCGAG
Source organism: Rhodocyclaceae bacterium (assembly GCA_035345935.1). Classification (GTDB taxonomy): domain Bacteria; phylum Pseudomonadota; class Gammaproteobacteria; order Burkholderiales; family Rhodocyclaceae; genus SSSZ01. The sequence goes on from DAORDK010000007.1 coordinate 22,433, forward strand.
CGGGAATTGACGCCTGCCGCCGTCACCGGGACGCTTACGGTTCCCGTCGGGCGGCTGCATAAGATGGCCATGGGGCCGGAGTATCTGGCCGCGTTTACGTGCGGCGACCAATTGCTGTGGGGTGCTGCCGAACCGCTGCGCCGCATGCTGCGGATTCTCCTCGACGCCTGATCCGCACGCCTAAGTGTGCTGAAACCGGGGCTGTGACCCCGGTTTTTTTATGTTGGGAATATGCCTACAGGGCATAAAACTAGAAGCGGGATTAGCTTGCATAGCTAAGTTCATGATGTTATTTTAAAAGCCCTATTTCGACGCTCAGGGTGGCGCCGTGACAAAAAATCTCGGAACTCAATTCAAGATGCGCGCCGCGGTTGCTGCCGTGGCCTCCTGTCTGACCCTGCTGCCCGGCGTTGCGACGGCGGCCGGACTCGGTAAGATCACGGTCCTTTCCGGGCTGGGTCAGCCGCTTCGTGCCGAGGTCGAACTCAGCGGCACCCGGGACGAACTCGTCGGAATGGCAGCCCGTTTGGCGCCGGTGGACGCGTTTCGTCAGGCGGGCGTCGAGTTCCCTTCGGGGCTGCTGGATCTCAAATTTGCCGTTGATCGGCGGGCCAACGGAAAGGCGGTCGTTCGGATCACCTCGACCAAGCCGATCAACGAGCCCTTCCTCGATTTTCTTGTCGAGCTGAACTGGCCGGCGGGCCGACTGGTTCGCGAATACACTTTCCTCCTCGATCCACCCGAAGTTGCCATGGCAGGAGCCGGGCAAGCGGTGTCGGTGGCCGAGGCGAAGCCGGTCGAAGCTGTTCGCGGCGGTGGGGCTGAACCCGCGACCCGGGGAAACGAATCCCCTCGGGCGCCATCCCGGCGCGATGGCAAGGCCAGGGCGGCTGAACCTGCGCCCGCCCCAGCGGCCGGAGGTGCGACCCGCGAGGTCAAGTCCGGCGATACCCTCGGCAAGATCGCCCGCGAGACCCGTCACGAAGGGGTATCCCTGGAACAGATGCTGGTCGGCCTGTTCAAGTCCAATTCCGAAGCCTTCATCGGCGGGAACATGCATCGGCTCAAGTCCGGCGTGATCCTCAACGTCCCGGACCGCGATGCGGTTGCCGCGATTCCGGAATCCGAAGCGAAGCAGGTCTACGTTTCCCAGACCGCCGACTGGAATGCCTATCGCAAGAAGCTTGCTGCGGCGACCGCCGAAGGACCCGCTCAATCGGACGGAGGGGGCCAGGCGGCAGCGGGGAAGATCACCCCCAAGGTTGAGGAAAAAGCCGCCCCCGCGGAGTCGGCGAAGGATCAGGTCAAGGTATCCAAGACCGAGGCGGGCGGCAAGGGCGCCAAGGGTAAGGCCGGAAGCGAAGAGGATACCGTGGCCAAGGACAAGGCGCTCAAGGAAGCCAATGAGCGCATGGCCATGCTCGAAAAGAACGTGGCCGAATTGCAGAAACTGGTTGAACTGAAGAATCAGAGCCTGGCGGAACTGCAGAAACAGTCCTCCGGTAAGAAAGCGGATGACCCCAAGGCTGCGGAGGCTGCCAAGCGGGCCGAAGAAGCCCGGCTCGCGGAAGAGGCGAAGAAGGCGGCAGAAGCGCGCAAGGCCGAAGAAGCCAAGAAGGCCGAGGAAGCCAAGAAGGCCGAGGAAGCCAAGAAGGCCGAGGAAGCCAAGAAGGCCGAGG
>DAORDK010000007.1:24211-52974 GCA_035345935.1 Rhodocyclaceae bacterium
AAGCCAAGAAGGCCGAAGAGGCCAAGAAGGCCGAGGAAGCCAAGAAGGCTGAAGAAGCCAAGAAGGCCGAGGAAGCGGCCAAGCCCGCCGAACCCCCCAAGGCGGCCGAGCCCGCACCCCCGGTCGAGCCGCCCAAACCTGTCGAGCCGCCCAAGCCGGCCGAGGCACCCAAGCCGCCTCCCAAGAAACCCATCCCGCCCCCGCCGCCCGAGCCCGAAGAAGACGAGGCCAGTCTGCTGTTGCCGGTGGCCGGTGGTGGAGTGATCGCTGCCCTGTTGGCAGGATTCTTCTTCTATCGTCGCCGTCGCTCTCCCTTGCCTTCGGTTCCGACGACGGCGGTTCCCAGCCCTTCCAGTCTGGGACCCAATTCCGTCTTCCGAGCCACCGGCGGCCAGAGCGTGGATACCGGCCAAGCTGCGCCTCAGACGGCGGATTTCAGTCAGACTGGACCGGGCACGATCGATACGGACGAAGTCGATCCGGTGGCCGAAGCGGACGTGTACATGGCTTATGGCCGGGACGCCCAGGCCGAGGAAATCCTGCTCGAAGCCATGCAGAAGGATCCCCAGCGCCTGGCTATCCACGCCAAACTGCTTGAGATCTACGCCAATCGCAAGAGCGTCAAGCAGTTCGAAACTCTCGCCAGCGAGTTGTACGCCCAGACCGGCGGCGCCGGTCCCGAATGGGAGAAGGTCGCTGGCCTGGGGGCCAAGCTCGATCCGGGCAATCCGCTTTACACCACCGGACGCGCTTCGGTGGGCGGAGCCGCCGAGTTCGATGCCGACGCCACCATGGTGGCCTCTGCCAAGTCCGCCGATGTCATGCGGTCGACGCTCACCCTGCCGGTCGGCGCCTTGGGGCAGATGGCGGAGAAGGCGGGTTCCGAAACGGCGCCCCTGCCGACTTCGGCGATGTACGCCGGGGCGGAGGCCACGGTGGTCAAGCCGCTCCAGGAAGTGGCTCCTCCGGCGGCCGCCGCCGGGGACGAACTGATGAGTCTCGATTTCGATCTGGGACCGCCTGCTGCGCAGCCCGCAGCCGCGCCTGCGGCTGACGAGGAAGAGGATGCCTTTATCGACACGGTGACCAAGGCCGAGGCCAATGTCGTCGATTTCAATCTGGAGCACGGTCCGGTGGCCACCGCCGAACCGCCTCCGCCGGAACCCGAGATGCTCGACTTCGATCTGGGATTCGGGCCGGGTTCTGGCGCTCCCGCGGATGATCATCAGGCAACCCACAAGATGATGGTCGATGCGCCCGCAACGGCGGCAGCGCCCAAGGTCGATGATTTCAGCCTGGACCTTCCGGCGGCGGCGGCGACCGTCGTCGCCCCGCAAGCCCTCGATATCGACATGGGCGCGGCGATGCGGGCCGAGGATACCGTGGTCAATCCTATGGCCTTGACCCAGGATGAGGGGGCCAAGGTTGACGACGAGATTGTCGACATCGGAGCCGTGGATGCCGATGCCCTCGAATTCGACGTCCAGCTGACCGATTCGACCATACTCGGTCAGCCCCTCCAGGCGCCGAGCTTCGACATGGGTTCGATCAATCTCGATCTGGCGGCGGAAGCTGCGCCCGCCGCAGCTCCGGCTGCACCGGCGGCGGCACCCGCTCCCGCAGCGGCGGACGATAGCATCGGTGTCGGCACCCAATGGGAAGCGGTGAGTACCAAGCTCGATCTGGCCAAGGCGTACGAAGAAATGGGTGACCTGGAAGGAGCCCGGGAACTCCTGCAGGAAGTGCTCAGCGAAGGATCGCCGGCCTTGGCCGAGCAAGCCCAGGCCATACTTGCCCGCATCGGCGGATAAGCGCCCGCGGCAGCGAAAAAGCCCCCGCACGGGGGCTTTTTCATTGCGGGAGACGCGGCGTTCGTCCCCGCCGGAAACGCCTTGAACAGGGGCGGCGCGGTGTCGGCGGCGCGGGCGGGATAAAATGCCGCGATGGCTAAACCTGCTACCGTGATTGTCATTTGGCTTGCCGCTACCCTGGCGCTGCCGAGTTTTGGCTGGCTCGCCATCGCCGTGGCCGCTGGGGGCATCGCCCTGGCCCGGCCGAAGGTTCTCGCGCGCTGGTGGAAGCAGGTCCGGCGCGCGCGCTGGCTGCTCCTTACCCTCTGGATCATCCTGGCTTTCGGCACGCCGGGGGAGGCCCTCCTGCCCGTTCCATGGACGCCTACCGATGCCGGGGTCGACCTGGCGGGACTCCACGTCCTGCGCCTGGTTCTGCTCCTCGGCTTCCTCGCCCTGCTCTTCGACCTCCTCGATCAGAACCGGCTGGTGGCCGGCTTGTGGGCGGTGGCCAGTCCCTTGCGTCACCTGGGGGTGGGTTTGGATCGCGGGGTCGTCCGCCTGGCCCTGGTCTTCGACTACCTGGAACACGCTCCGCCCCGCGGAACCTGGCGGCATTTTCTCGATTTCGACGGGGAGGGGATTCCCGGGCCCGACACGATCCGCTTGGAGCGCTTGGCCTGGTCGCCCCGGGACGTCGTCCTGATTCTGGCCGCGCTGGCCATGCTGGGCCTCCTGGGCGCCTTGCCATGAGAATTGCTCTTGGCCTCGAATACTGCGGTGCGGACTTCCACGGATGGCAAAGCCAGCCCGACGGCAGGACCGTCCAGGATGCCCTGGAAGCTGCGATTGCTGCCATTGCTGGCGAGCCGACGCCGGTGGTCTGTGCCGGCCGGACCGATGCCGGCGTCCATGCCACGGGGCAGGTGGTCCATTTCGATACGGTGGCGCAGCGCCCGGACAGCGCGTGGGTCCGCGGGGTCAATTCCCATCTGCCCGAGGGAGTGGCGGTGCGTTGGGCGTGTCCGGTGGACGCGGCCTTCCATGCGCGATTCAGCGCCCGCGGCCGCCGCTATCGCTATCTGCTGCTCAATCGCCCCCAGCGCCCGGGGCTCTGGCAAGGAAGGGCGGGGTGGTTCCACCTGCCTCTGGATTGCGCCGCCATGGTCCGCGGTGCTGCCCATTTGCTGGGGGAGCACGATTTTTCCGCCTTCCGGGCCGCCGAGTGTCAGGCCAAGACGCCAGTCAAGACCCTCTCGCGTGCCGAAGTCCGGCGTTCGGGCGAATGGCTGATATTCGATTTCGAAGCCAGCGCCTTCCTGCACCACATGGTGCGCAATCTGGTTGGCAGCCTGGTCTATGTCGGCAAGGGCGCCCAGGATCCGGAATGGATCGCCCGACTTATCGCCTCGGCCGACCGACGCCTCGCTGCGCCGACCTTTTCGCCGGCCGGCCTGTATTTTCGCGGCCCCGTCTACGAGTCTCACTGGCAAATCCCGGAAATCGAAGACGACCTTGCCCCAGGAGTGACGCCATGACCCGATCCGATCGCACCCGTATCAAGATTTGCGGCCTGACCCGGGAGTCCGACGTAGACGCCGCCGTGGCTGCCGGTGCCGATGCTCTGGGTTTCGTTTTCTACCCGCCTAGTCCGCGCTACGTGACGCCCCAGCGGGCGGCGGAACTGGTGCGGCGCCTGCCTCCCTTCGTTACCGCCGTGGGCCTGTTCGTGAATGCGCCCAGGGCCGAGATCGAGGCGACTCTGGCAGTGGTACCCCTGTCCCTCCTGCAATTCCACGGCGACGAGGGTGAGGAGGCCTGCCGGCACCCGCGACGTCCCTACCTCAAGGCTGCCCGGGTAACGTCTGATCTGGATTTGGTACAATACGCGGCTCGCTATCCGACGGCCTCGGCCTTGCTTCTGGATGCTTTTGTCGACGGCTACGGAGGAGGGGGTAAGACCTTCGACTGGTCGCTGATCCCCGGGAACCTTACGCTGCCGATCGTGCTCTCCGGCGGGTTGGACCCCGGAAACGTCGGCGAAGCCGTGCGGCGGGTACGCCCGGCGGCGGTCGATGTTTCGTCCGGCGTCGAGGCGGCCAAGGGCATCAAGGACCCCGCGAAGATCGCCGCTTTCGTCGCCGCTGTCCGGGCGGCGGAAACGAATTAGGATTTCGAACACATGCGCAAACATCCGGGTGGTCTCACCCGTACCTTCTGGCGGCACCATTCGGCCAATCATCCCTGAGAGGGCAATTTCCTGCCTGCCCGCAGTTTCTTGACCCTTTCCGGAGAATTTCCATGTTGGCAATGCCTTACACCCTCCCCGACGCCACGGGGCATTTCGGTTCCTACGGCGGCGTTTTCGTTTCCGAGACCCTGATCGCGGCCCTCGACGAACTCAAGGCCGCCTATGCGGCGGCTCGCAACGACGCGGCCTTTATGGCCGAGTTCAACGACGAACTCAAGCACTACGTCGGCCGTCCTTCCCCCATCTACCATGCGCGGCGCTGGTCCCGGATTCTCGGCGGCGCCCAGATCTACCTGAAGCGCGAGGACCTCAACCACACCGGCGCGCACAAGGTGAACAACTGCATCGGCCAGGCCTTGCTGGCCAGGCGCATGGGCAAGCCGCGGGTCATCGCCGAGACCGGCGCCGGGCAGCACGGCGTCGCCACGGCCACCGTCGCCGCCCGTTACGGGATGGAATGCGTGGTCTACATGGGGAGCGAGGACGTCAAGCGTCAGGCGGCCAACGTCTATCGCATGAAGCTTCTGGGGGCCACCGTCGTGCCCGTCGAATCCGGTTCCAAGACGCTCAAGGATGCCCTCAACGAGGCGATGCGCGACTGGGTCACCCATGTGCACAACACCTTCTACATCATCGGCACCGTCGCCGGTCCCCACCCCTACCCCATGCTGGTGAGGGATTTCCAATCGGTCATCGGCGAGGAGTGCCTCGTCCAGATGCCGGAAATGACCGGCCGCCAGCCCGATGCGGTCATTGCCTGCGTCGGCGGCGGCTCCAACGCCATGGGGATCTTCTATCCCTACATCCCTGCCGCAGGCGTCCGCCTGATTGGCGTCGAGGCGGCGGGCGAAGGCGTCGAAACCGGACGCCACGCGGCTTCCCTGACTGCCGGCGTGCCCGGCGTACTGCACGGGAATCGCACTTATCTGCTGCAGGACGAGGACGGCCAGATCATCGACACCCATTCCGTCTCCGCCGGTCTGGACTACCCTGGCGTCGGCCCCGAGCATGCCTACCTCAAGGATACCGGGCGCGCCGAATACGTGCCGATCACCGATGCCGAGGCCTTGCAGGCCTTCCACGACCTCTGCCGCCTGGAGGGCATCATCCCCGCCCTGGAGTCGTCCCACGCCCTGGCCTACGCCGCCAAACTGGCCCCGACCCTGCCCAAGGACAAGATTCTGCTGGTCAACCTCTCCGGCCGGGGTGACAAGGACATGCACACCGTGGCCGAAAAGTCCGGGATCCAATTCTGATGTCACGCATCCAACCGACCTTCGAGCGCCTCCAGGCCGCTCGCCGCAAGGCGCTGATTCCCTTCATCACGGCGGGCGATCCCGATGCGGCCCTCACCGTGCCCCTCATGCATTCCCTGGTCGAGGCGGGCGCCGACATCATCGAATTGGGCGTGCCTTTCTCCGATCCAATGGCCGACGGGCCGACCATCCAGCGCGCTTCCGAGCGGGCTCTGGCGCGGGGCATGACTCTGAGGAAGGTGCTTGAACTGGTGGTCGCCTTCCGCGCCGCCGACAGCGCCACGCCCATCGTCCTCATGGGCTACGCCAATCCCATCGAGGCCATGGGCTTGGACAAGTTCGCCGATGCTGCCGCGGCAGCCGGTGTCGACGGCGTTCTGGTCGTCGATTATCCACCCGAAGAGGCATCGACCTTCGGTGCGGCCATGCGGGCGCGAGGCATGGACCCCATTTTCCTGCTGGCGCCGACCTCGACCGATGCCCGTATCGTTCAGGCAGGCCAGGTTGCCAGCGGTTACGTGTATTACGTCTCCCTCGCCGGGGTCACCGGGGCCGGACACCTGGACATCGATGCCGTCGCCCGGCGGATCCCGCAAATCCGCGAGAAGACCGGCCTTCCCGTGGGCGTCGGATTCGGCATTCGCGACGCCGAATCCGCGGGGCGCATTGCCGCCCTCGCGGATGCCGTCGTGGTCGGCAGCCGGATCATCGAGGAACTGGAAAGATCCACCCCGGAAACCGCCTGCGCCCAGGTCAAAGCGCTCGTTGCCAATCTGCGTCGCGGTGTCGACGCTGCCGGAGGATGATTCATGAGCTGGCTCAATAAGCTGCTTCCCCCCAAGATCAAGCGCGAGCAGGGCAACGCCCGCCGGTCGACCCTGCCCGAGGGTCTGTGGAGCAAGTGTCCCTCCTGCGAGGCGGTGCTCTACGCCACCGACCTCGAAAACAATCTCCAGGTCTGCCCCAAGTGCGGCTACCACAACCGGCTGCGAGCCCGGCAGCGCCTCGACATGCTCCTCGATCCCGAGGGACGCTTCGAAATCGGCGCCGAGGTCATCCCGGTGGACAGCCTCAAATTCAAGGACAGCAAGCGCTACCCCGAACGCCTCATGGAGGCCAATCAGGCCACCGATGAAAGCGATTCCCTGGTGGTTATGCAGGGTGCGATCAAGACCTTGCCTGCGGTGATCGCCGCTTTCGAATTCGAATTCATGGGCGGCTCCATGGGGTCCGTCCTCGGCGAGCGTTTCGTGCGCGGCGTCCAGATTGCAGTGGAAGGCGACATGCCCTTCATCTGCGTCACCGCGTCTGGTGGCGCCCGCATGCAGGAAGGACTCTTTTCTCTCATGCAGATGGCCAAGACCACCGCCGCCCTGACCAAACTCTCGGAAAAGGGCCTACCCTTCCTTTCAGTCCTCACCGACCCCACCATGGGCGGTGTGTCTGCGTCCTTCGCCTTCGTCGGCGACGTTGTCCTGGCCGAGCCGGGAGCGCTGATCGGCTTCGCCGGTCCGCGGGTCATCGAGCAGACCGTGCGCGAGACGCTCCCCGAAGGCTTTCAGCGGTCCGAATTCCTGCTCGACAAGGGCGCCGTCGACCTGGTGATCGACCGCCGCGAACTGCGCGACAAACTCGCCCAACTTCTCGCGCTCCTGCAAAAGCTGCCGGCAACAGCGTGACGGGAGTGGCGTCGGGAGCGAAGGGTGAGCAGTGACCCCGTTCGGACGGTAGCGGCAGGGGCTTCCTCCTCGCTCCTCACTCCTCGCTCCTCACCGATCTCGCGCTGGCTTGCCCACCTAGAGGGGCTGCATCCCCGGGGGCAGGCCGGAATCGAGCTGGGGCTGGAGCGCATCCACCGGGTCAAGGCGGTCCTCGGCCAGGAGCAGCACTGTCCGGTGATCGTCGTCGGGGGCACCAATGGCAAGGGGTCCACCTGCGCCTTTCTGGAAAACATTCTGCAGCGCGGCGGTTATCGCGTCGGCTGCTACACGTCGCCCCACCTGCTGGACTACAACGAGCGGGTGCGCGTGGGCGGAATTCCCGCGTCGGACGAAGCCCTCTGCGACGCCTTCGGCCGGGTCGAGGCAGCCCGTCAGGCGGCCGGGGGCGTCGCCCTGACCTATTTCGAATTCGGCACCCTGGCGGCGTGGGAAGTGTTTGCGGCGTCCCGGGTCGAGGCGGCGATTCTCGAAGTCGGCCTGGGCGGTCGCCTGGATGCCGTCAATGCCTACGAACCCGACGTTGCCATCGTCACGACCGTCGATCTCGACCATACCGAGTGGCTGGGCCCGGACCGGGAAGCCATCGGTTTCGAGAAGGCGGGCATTTTCCGCTCCGGGCGGCCGGCCTTCTGCGCCGATCCCCGGCCGCCGCAGTCGCTCGTCGACCACGCAGCAGTCATCGGTGCCGACCTCCGTTGCATCGGCCGCGAGTTCGGATACGAGCGCGATCCGGAAAACCGTCTGCAGTGGCGCTGGTGGGGCGTCTCCCGCGGGAAGACGACGAAGCGCGCCCTGGCCTATCCCGGACTGCGCGGGCCGACCCAGCTCGCCAATGCCGCCGTCGCCCTCGCCGCCCTGGAAAGCCTTGCCGACCGATTGCCGGTAACCATGCAGGCCATTCGACCCGGCCTCATCGAGACCGAGTTGCCGGGACGCTTCCAGGTAGTCCCGGGCCGGCCGGCCATCGTACTCGACGTCGGTCACAATCCGCAGGCGCTGCGGGTTCTGGCCGACAATCTCGGGACCATGGGTTTCTTCGACCGTACCCATGCCATCGTCGGCATGCTGGCCGACAAGGATATCGCGGGGACCCTGGCGCCGCTCAAGGGCAAGGTAGACGCCTGGTACGCGGCCACCCTGGGGGGGGCGCGGGGCGCCTCCGCCGAATCCCTGGCCGCCCTCATCGCTGCCGGGGAGCTGGGCGGCGAGATTTCCTGCCACCCCTCGCCGGCTGCTGCCCTGGAAGCCGCCCGGGGCAGGGCGGGGGAAAGTGATAGAATCGTCGCCTTTGGATCGTTCTATACGGTGGCCGGCCTCCTCGAGGCACTCAGAGTTCGCCGTTAGCGCATGGAAGAAGCAGACCCCCAACTCCCCCTGAAGAAACGAGCCCGTCGCCGCCTGGTCGGCGCCATCGCCTTCGTCACCCTGGTGGCGGTGGTCTTGCCCATGATCATGGATCACGAACCGCGCCAGCCCAGCCAGGATGTTGAAATTCGCATTCCCGGCCAGGACGAGAAGGCGTTTGCGCCCCGATTCGCCGGTCCGGCGGAGAAGCCGGCGGCCGCTCCGGCCCCCGAAATCCGACCGCCGGCGCCAGCCGCCGGTGCGAGTTCCAAGCCGGCCGACGCGAAACCCGCAGAGGTCAAGCCGACTGAACCGGTCAAGCCGCCAGCTCTGCCGGAGAAGGCAGCGGTCAAGCCCGCCGAGAAGCCGATGGACAAGGCAGCGGAAAAGCCTGCGACCAAACCGGCGCCCGAAAACGAGGCGCGCCGGGCCGCGGCAATTCTCGAAGGCAAGCCGGCCAATCCGCCGGCCGCAGCCGGCGGGGAGCAGGTCATCCTGATCGGCGCCTTTGCCAATGAGGGCAATGTGAAAGTGCTCAAGACCAAGCTGACGGAACTGGGGATCCGCGTCTATACCGAACCGCTCGATTCCCCGCAGGGCAGGAAGATTCGTGTGCGGGCCGGCCCCTTTCCCAATCGGGAGGCGGCGGACAAGGCTTTGGAAAAGATGAAGCGCATCGGCGTTTCGGGAGTGGTGGCGGCCAAGCCATGACCCTGTTCGACTGGGTGATCGTCGCGATCATTGCGGCGTCCCTGCTGCTCGGCCTGTGGCGTGGCGTGGTGGGGGAACTGATCGCTTTGGCGGCCTGGGTGTTGGCCATCGTCGCAGCACTGGAATTTGGCCCCGCATTGGGCCACAGTGTGTTTGCAGGCATCGGCGATGCCACGTTGCGCACCCTGGCCGGCTGCGCGGCGCTGTTCGTCGGGGTGCTGGTGGCCATGGCCTTGTTGAGGCTGGCGGTGCGAGGACTGATAAAAGCCCTGGGCTTGGGGCTGTCCGACCGTCTGCTGGGCATGGTGTTCGGCGTGGCGCGCGGGATGTTGATCGTGTTGTTGGGCGTGGCGGTAGGGGGAATGACTTCGGCTCCGCGCCAGCCCTGGTGGCGGCAGGCGACCCTGGCGGTTCCCCTGGAGACCGCGGTGCTGGCGCTGAAGCCCTGGCTGCCGGCGGACGTGGCGAAAAGAATTCGATTTTCTTAGGCAGAACACTATGTGCGGGATTCTTGGAGTAATGGCGACAACGCCGGTGAACCAGCTCCTCTACGACGGATTGATGGTGCTGCAGCACCGCGGCCAGGATGCGGCGGGTATCGCCACCGTGGAGGGCAACACCTTCCATCTGCACAAGGGGCCTGGACTCGTGCGCGACGTTTTCCGCACCCGCAATATGCGGGCCCTGCCGGGCAACTGGGGCATCGGTCACGTCCGCTACCCGACGGCCGGTTCCGCCTGGAATTTTGCCGAGGCCCAGCCTTTCTACGTCAATTCTCCCTTCGGCATCGTTCTTGGCCATAACGGCAACCTCACCAATGCGGATCAGCTGAAGGAGGAGATGTTCCGTCTCGACCGGCGGCACATCAACACCAATTCCGACTCGGAAGTGCTCCTGAACGTCCTGGCCCACGAGTTGCAGGCGGCTGCCCACGGCTACGAGTTGGACGTGGACAGCATCTTCAATGCGGTAGCGGGGGTCCATCGCCGCTGTCGCGGCGCCTACGCGGTCGTCGTCCTGATTGCCGGCTACGGGCTGCTGGCCTTCCGCGACCCCTACGGCATCCGGCCCCTGGTCTATGGCAAGAACGAGACCGAGGCGGGCCCCGAGTTTCTCATCGCTTCCGAGTCTGTCGCCCTGGATACGCTGGGATTCGAGATGGTGCGCGACATCGAGCCCGGCGAAGCCGTGTTCATCGACCTCAACCACAATCTGCACAGCCGGCAGTGCGCCCAGCAGCCGATTTACTCGCCGTGCATTTTCGAATACGTCTATCTGGCCCGGCCCGACTCGGTCATCGACGGGGTTTCGGTATACGAATCCCGCTTGAAGATGGGCGAGTTTCTGGCCGAGAAGGTCAGGCGGATCATCCCGGTCGACGAGATCGACGTGGTGATTCCCATTCCCGATTCCAGCCGTCCGGCGGCCATGCAACTGGCTCAGGTCCTCGGCATTCCCTACCGCGAGGGCTTCGTCAAGAACCGCTACGTCGGCCGCACCTTCATCATGCCTGGCCAGTCCATGCGCCGGAAGTCCGTGCGCCAGAAGCTCAATACCTGCGGCCAGGAATTCAAGGGCAAGAAAGTGCTGCTCGTCGATGACTCCATCGTCCGTGGCACCACCAGCCGGGAAATCGTCGACATGGCCCGGGCGGCCGGAGCGCAGAAGGTCTATTTCGCTTCGGCTGCCCCGCCGGTGCGCTTTCCCAATGTCTATGGCATCGATATGCCAACCCGGGGCGAACTCATCGCAACGGGCCGTACCGATGCCGGCATCGCCGCCGAGATTGGGGCCGACGCCCTGGTCTATCAGGACATCGCGGCCCTCAAACAGTCGGTGACTGCCATCAATCCCGCCCTGACCGAATTCGACGCTTCGTGTTTCGACGGCTGCTATATCACCGGCGACGTGGACGAACATTATCTCGACGCCGTCGAAAATCGCCGCGGCGGCGGCAGGAGCGGCAAGAGCGACGAGGATGGCGACGGCAAGGCCTCCCAGCAACTTGTCCTCCAACTGGCTGCCGGAGCCCAGGACTGATGATCGATCCCAAGGATTACCGCCCCGAAACCCTGGCCATTCGCGCCGGCCAGGAACGCAGCCAGTTCGGCGAGCATGCCGAGGCTCTCTACCTGACCTCCAGCTTCGTCTTCAAGAGCGCCGCCGAGGCCGCCCGCCGATTTTCCGGCGAGGAGCCGGGCAACGTCTATGCCCGCTTTTCCAACCCCACGGTGACGATGTTCGAGGAACGCCTGGCTGCCCTCGAAGGCGCCGAAGACTGCGTCGCCTTCGCCAGCGGCATGGCCGCCATCATGGGCACGGTCATGGCCCACCTCAAGGCCGGCGACCACATCGTCGCGTCCAGCGGCCTGTTCGGCGCGACGGTGCAGCTTTTCAGCGCCATTCTGACCCGCGCCGGCATTGCCACCACCTTCGTTCCGCAGACCGATGCGGCAGCGTGGGAGGCGGCCATCCGCCCAGAAACCCGGCTCTTCTTTCTCGAGACGCCCTCCAATCCGCTGACCGAGATCGCCGACATCCGTCTGCTGGCCGAGATTGCCCACCGCAAGAACATCCTGGTGGCGGTGGATAACTGCTTCTGCACCCCCATCCTGCAGCAGCCCCTGGCACTGGGTGCCGATCTGGTGATCCATTCCGCCACCAAGTACATCGACGGCCAGGGCCGCGTCCTGGGCGGCGCCGTGTGCGGGCCCAAGGCCCTCACGGAGGAGGTATTCAAGTACCTGCGTACCGCCGGTCCTACCCTTTCCGCCTTCAATGCCTGGGTATTGCTCAAGGGCCTGGAAACCCTGAAGCTCCGCGTCGAGGCCCATGCCGTTCATGCGGCGCTGATGGCCTCCTGGCTGGAGGCTCACCCCAAAGTCGCCCGGGTGTTCTATCCCGGTCTCCCGTCCCATCCCCAGCACGAACTGGCCAAGCGCCAGCAGCGGACTGGCGGCGGCATCGTGTCCTTCGAGGTCAAGGGCGGCCGGGAGGAAGCCTGGAAAGTGGTGGATAACTGCCACCTTCTTTCCATCACCGCTAATCTCGGCGACACCAAGACCACCATCACTCATCCTGCGTCCACGACCCACGGCCGCATCACCCCGGAAGCCCGGGCAGCGGCAGGCATCGGCGAAGGTCTGCTGCGGATCGCCGTTGGACTCGAGGCCGTCGAGGACCTGCAGGCCGATCTCGAGCGCGGTCTTTCCCTTCTCTGATTGGGCGTTCCGGTCTCTACCCAAAGCCGCAACGCTCGACCCTAAATCCCCTGACGGGGCGCCCCGGCGGCGCCCCTGGAGTTTCCATGCATTTCAATCAACTTGGCCTCTCGGCCGAACTGCTGCGCGCCGTTGCCGAACAGGGCTACGACACGCCGACCCCCATCCAGAGCCAGGCCATTCCGGCAGTGCTCGCGGGCCGCGATCTGATGGCCACCGCCCAGACCGGCACCGGCAAGACGGCCGGTTTCACCCTGCCTATCCTGCAACGGCTGATCGCTGGAAATCGCGACCGCCTGAGCCGCGTCGCCCGCGCGCCGCGGGTGCTGGTCCTGGTTCCCACCCGGGAATTGGCGATGCAGGTCGAAGAAAGTGTGCGCACTTACGGCAAGTACGTGCCGGTCAGCTCTACCGTGGTCTTCGGTGGCGTCGGCATCAATCCGCAGATCGCCGCCCTGCGCCGCGGGGTCGATATCGTCGTCGCCACGCCAGGGCGGCTCCTGGATCATGTGCAGCAGCACACCGTCGATCTCTCGGCGATCGAAGTTTTCGTGCTCGACGAGGCGGACCGCATGCTGGACATGGGCTTCATCCGCGACATCAAGAAAATCATCGCCCTGCTGCCGGCAAAACGGCAAAACCTGCTCTTCTCCGCTACCTTCTCGCCGGAGATACGTGAGCTGGCTGCTGGGCTGCTCGACAAGCCCCAGTCGGTCGATGTCGCACCGCGCAACACCGCTGCAGAAACGGTCAGCCAGCGCGTCATCGAGGTCGACCGGGAAAAGAAGCGGGATCTGCTGCTGCACCTCTTCGAGACCCGCGGCTGGCATCAGGTGCTGGTTTTCACCCGGACCAAATACGGCGCCGACGCCCTGGCAAGGAGGCTCGACAAGGCCGGCATCAGCGCCGCTGCCATTCACGGCGACAAGACGCAGGGGGCCCGCACCCGGGCCTTGGGCGATTTCAAGGCGGGCAAGCTCGCCGCTCTGGTGGCTACCGACATCGCTGCCCGGGGCATAGACATTGATGCACTGCCTTACGTGATCAATTACGAGTTGCCCAGCGTTGCCGAGGATTACGTGCACCGCATCGGCCGTACCGGGCGCGCCGGCCAGGAAGGCGAGGCCATTTCCCTGGTCTGCCACGACGAGCGGGACAATCTGAAGGACATCGAAAAACTCATCCGACGCGAACTTCCTCGAGAACGCCTCGCGGGATTCGAGCCATCGCTGCACCCGGGGCCGCGCCCCGCTCCGGCGGCCCCTGCGGCCAAACCTGCCCCCCGGCGGCCCGGGGCACGGGAGGATTCCCGCCGCCCGCCAGGGCCGGCAGCGAGGCATCGGAGCGGTAGTCGGGGGCGCTGATCGCATTCTCGGGAAAGTGGCCGATCCGGGCCGGCCCCGCCGTTCCCAGCCGCCGCGCCGGGCGTCGTGCCGAGCCCGTCTGGAGCGACGTTCGGGGCTCGGGTACGCTTTTGGAAACGGTCAGGACTCGCGGGACACCCTGCGAAGGCCTGATATTTCAAGGAGAAAACCATGACGCGGACCCTCCGCATTGTGCTTGTCGCTGGGCTCCTGCTTGTCGCGGCGGTCGTTCTAAATCCTTCTCCCGAGCGCCATCGGCAACGCATTTCCGATGCCATCGCCGAGAGGAGCGAACTCGCGGCGCTCCTGGGGATCGGTCGCTTGACCTCTTTCGTTTCCAATTACCACAGCCTCGGCGTCGCCTCCTATACCAAGGTGGGAGACCGCGTCGTGTCCATCGGGTTGCTCGGGTTCGTCTATGTGCGCAATTCGGATTGAAGGCGGATTTGCCCGTCTGGATCGCCGGTAGCGCTCACCAGACCCGAGCAAGGCAAGCGCGGTCCGGTTGGCGTCGCTTACCCTGGGAGGCGGTGAGGCGGGCCGGCCCGCTGCCAAGTGAGGCTTGCTTCTGCGAGAGCAGCCAATTCGGCGAGCTTGACCTGGCGGTTCCCGACGGTGGCGTGGCCGGCTGCGCAATCGACCTCGACCCAGAGGGTGGGGGGCAGATGATTGCCGGGATACTTGCGCAAGCCCAGCAGGACGCGGGCGTCATTCAACCATTCGGCTTGATCGAGAGACCACAGGTGATTGGGAAAGCGAAACAATACCTCGCCATTCCGGGCTGATTCGATGATCGGGCACTCGACCCACAGGGACATGCGTGCCTCCCAAGGTTCGACGACGACCCGAAAGCGGCCGTCCGGAGAGGGAAAGACCGGTCCGACGTTCATGACAGGGAGCGCTTCCTGGACGGGTAGGTACTAGAAGGACACGCAGGCATCGGTCTTGACCCGCATGACCGCTTCCTGCCGGAAGCGCGCCTTGTATTCGGCGACGATCGATCGAATGGCCTCGTCGATCGCCGGGTCTCCCGGATGGACGAGGTTGAGCACGAAGGAGCTTTCCCGGGTGAGCGAACCATCGGCTGAGCGCCATTGGCCGGCCGCCGGCCAGACGCTGAGGCCCTGCGGAAATCGAGCAGTGACCGATTCGCCCAGGAAGGCCGACCACTCCTCTGCGGTGACGGTACCGGTCGGGGTGGCGGTACCGAAATAGAGCGTTTCGCTGGTCAGACGCTGCTGGTCGGGCGAACAAGGCGATCCGTGCAAGGCCCCGCAAGCGGCAAGGCCAAGCGAGGTCAGGACAGCGATGGCGTTCGGCGCGAGGCCCAAGGTGAATCGAACCTGCATGGATAGAATCCGGAAATTGAAGAATGATCCCGCGTTACCGAACTGGACGGTCACTTCCATTCTGCGTTGGTTAAGGGGACAGGCGCAAGCTTCAAGACGCTACCCGCGGCACGCGACCTGCGCCTTTCGGACCCTGGGACCAGAGCAAGATTCGACGACCGGACTCCACCTCGGCGCACCGGATGGGGGTCGAAGGTCTGCCAGGACATCCCTCGTCCTCTGGCGCCTGTCAGTTTCCGGCTAGACCGAGGGCGTCGGCCGTTGGTTCGCAGTGTTGGTTCCGGACGCGCGCTAGCTTGCGCGATTGGCTTCCCCGCGCAGAACACCTGCGACCATGCGCGTCATCCAGTCCATGGCCTTGGCGTCGAGACTTTGGTGGCAGGGCAGGTGGAGAAGATGATCACGATATTCCATCGAGACTGAACACTCGGATTCGGCCATTTCGTCCCATCGCCAGATGGGTACGCCAAGGCGCTTGAGGCGGTAGAAATGGGGTTCAGGGAAATCGATGTGGAGAGGAAACATGTAGGGAACGCAATCTTCTGGAAGATTGGGGAATAGGGGGCGGCAATGGGGGACGCCCGCAAGGGCCTTCAACCACATGGCGTAATTGGCCAAGCGAGCATCGGCGATCCGGTCTGGGCTGCTGAGCTTGATCGCCAGCTTGGAAGACCGAAATCCGGCAAGTGATTCCAGCTTGGGGTCATACATGGCTGAGAGTGCGTCGCCGGGTTGACGATATTCCCTGCCCAGAGCGCCGCTATCGCCGGTTTCCTGAAACTCCGGAAGCTGCCTCGCTGGACGCGAGCAGCGTTCAATAATTCTCCAGACCGATTTGATTTCCGGTACCAAACCCTGCGAACTGAGCACGGGACCTTCATCGACGGGGGTCCCTCGACTGATCAGAAGACCGCCGTCGGCGGAAGGGACGAACTTGTATGGGCTGGCCACGACATGGTCGCTGAAGCTGCCGGGGGGCGGCGAGTTCCGCCGACAGATGTAGGCGTGGGAGCAGTCCTCGATGAGCGCCAAGCCAAATTTCCCGCAGAACTGGGCAGCCTGTTGCATGTTCTGGCGAATGCCGAAATAGTGCGTGATCAGTAAGGCGGAAGGCTGGACGGAGGGGTTGTCCAACAAGGACTTCATCGCTTCCCAGTCAGGTTCCAGCGTCGGCGTGACCGGATAGAGCATGATGTCCGCACCGATGCGGATTGCCGGGTCCAGCATAGTGCGGCAGTGGTAGGCCGGAGCCAGCAGCACTTTTCCCGGACCGACGCCGGCTCGAAGATAGGCGGCGCGGAGGGCGTATCGGCCGCGGCTGAAAAAGATTCCCGGGAGCCCCTCCCCGAGAAAGTGGTACCGACTCGCCGTTCGACGGGAGAACGACGTGGTGCCCGGCGTGGGCAGCAGGGGCACGTTGGGTGCAGGAAAACGGCAGGGGGTGGGATCGAAGACCCGAAACGAAGTAATCATGGCAGGTTCAAGGGCTCGCCGCCGATCGCGCAGGAAACGAGTTCGGCATGTGCCGTGAGAGATGCATATTGTACGACGCGAGGTCCGTGCCGGTAGAGGGAAGAGTTGGGCGGCGCGGGCATCCACTCATCATTCACCTTGCGACTGCGACCAGCCAATCGCTGGCCGAGGGAGCTGCCACCGCGGGAATCCTGATTCGCCGGAATCAGCCGTTCGCGGCTCGACACCTGCGGGCGGACCTACCGGTGAGTCGTCGCTGAGGTTGCGGGCTCCGGAAAACCGCCGCTGCAGTCGCCAACTACATCGCTTGCCCTACGCTTCCTCAGGGATGCGAGTTTCTTCAGCCACGGCCAGCGATAGACGGTCAGATGGTACAAAGTCCGCTTCTTGTCGGTCCAACGCGTGTGCCACTCCATCATGCGACCGTAGAACTCGACGCGGGTCCACTTCTGCTCGCGATGCATTTCCTCGAGGACATCCTGAAGCAGCAGGAAAGCGGGCGAATAGGGATGCACGGACTCGTCGTAGGTTGTCTTCAGGATCGTGATGGTTCCGCTCCGGCAGAGGCAGAAGTCGACGGCGACCAGGCGGTCGTCGAAATAGTACTCGTAGGCGCTGGCCTCTCCTTGTGCCGCGGCTTCAGTAAGCAATTTCGCGTAGAACCTTCCCTGGGCATTGTCGGCACGAATTGCCGTTCCGGAATCTGCCTTCCAGCCCGCGCTTTCCAGAGCGCCGTAACGGGTGATCAGGCCCGCCATTTCCTTTGGGTCAAGATAGCGAATCATGCGGCCGGTGATGCCGTCGGCTTGAAGCTTGTTGCGCTGCTTGCGCATGTTTTGGCGCAGGTTCTTGCCGCGGCTGCTCCAGTATTCATCGAAGCTTACGCTGAGGTCGATCCAGCCGGTGTCGATGTAATCGACGGTACGACTTGTGGAATCATCCTCGGGACGTTCAAGAAACAACGGGTCTACCTGGGTGAACGAGAAGGCGCCACAATAGGGCAGGGCCTGGGTGCAGATCGCGTGGGCCAGGGCGCTCAGGTCTCCGCCGGCCTTCCCCACCCAGGCGCCCAATGGGATTTGCGAAGGTTGGAACGTGCGCCACCGGAAATGTCCCGTCGGACACGCAATGATCATCACCACCGGTTGCTTGCCCGCAAGACCGATCAGAAGCTTCTCGGTCCCCTTGCCAAATATCTCGAGCGCCGCCCCGACTGCGCGGGCATCGAGGAAGGGAAGGTTTGCCCCTTCGGCGTTGAGTCCGTCCCACGCCTGCGTGACGGGCAAATCTCGAACGATATCCGACGCTGCGCGGATTTCCCACCTCTCCAATGCCGCGGTCACAGTCCCACCCTGATTTTGCTTGTTTTAAGAAAGTCTCGGTCTCGGCGGGCTGGCGTCCCGTACGCATGGGATCGCCAGTCCATGGGCCGTATGTCTTATTGATACCCATTTTGTATCAACAGCGGGTCAATGATAGCCGTTTGGCATCCCGTGGGTTGCGAAATTCTTCACGAAGGGGACCCCGCGCTCAGTTGGGGTGATTCTATTGCTGGGGTCGACGCGACACGCTTAGCCGGGCGAAGGGCGGGAAAAGCGTTTGCGTGTTCATTTTCCCCGCAGGAAGAATCCGTCCAGCTCCGCCATCGACCATGCCAGCCAGGTAGGCCGACCGTGATTGCACTGCCCGGCTCTTTCGGTCTCTTCCATCTGGCGGAGGAGGGCGTTCATCTCCGGCAGGGTGAGCGGGCGGTGGGCGCGGACGGCGCCGTGACAGGCCATGGTGGCGAGCAATTCGTTGCGTCGGGCGGCGGCGAGCTGAGTGATCCCGTGCTCGCGCAATTCGGCGATGAGTGAGCGGGCCAGTGCGGCCGGGTCGCCGGCCTGGAGGAGAGCGGGGACCGAGCGCACGCCAAGCTGGCCGGGACCTAGCGGGGCGATGGCAAATCCGAGTTCGGCCAGGGCTTCTCCGTGCTCCTCCACCGCAGCGATGTCCAGAGGATCGGCGGAAAAAACTGCCGGGATGAGCAGGGCTTGAGTGGCGACCTGACGGGAGTCGAAGGCGGTCTTGAGTTTTTCGTAAAGTATGCGTTCGTGGGCGGCGTGCATGTCGACGACGATGAGCCCGGCGGCGTTCTGGGCCAGGATGTAGATGCCGTGGAGCTGGCCGAGGGCATATCCCAGCGGGGGCGGACCAGCGCTTTCCGTGGTGGGGAGAGCGGGCGGTTGAACGGCTGGCGTGGAGAGGGAAGCCGCTTCGACGGAGGCGCGGGCGAAGGCCAGGTACGCTGCTGCTGCAGGTTCGTTGACCGCGAGACTGCCCTGTCGCGATGGCCCGTAGGACGGTCCGCGGTAGCCCGGTGGCGGCAGGTGGCTTGCGGGCGGGGCGCCTTCGCCCAGGTCGGCGGGGGTCGGCGAAGCCGCCTGGGCCGTCGCTAGGGGATTTGCCAGGGTGCGCCCGACGGCGTGATAGACAAACTGATGCACCGCCCGGGAATCCCGGAAGCGCACCTCGGTCTTGGCGGGATGGACGTTGACGTCAACCAGGCCGGGATCAAGTCTTAGGAAGAGACAGATCTGGGGCTGGCGGTGGCCGTGCAGGACATCCTGATAGGCCTCCCGTACAGCATGGGTGAGGACCCGGTCGCGTACGAATCGGCCATTGACGAAAAGGTACTGGCCATCCTTGGCTTCCGAGGCGCGGGTGGGGTCGATGATCAAGCCCGCGAGGGCGAGGTGGTCTCCGGCCCCGGTTGCCAGAGGGCGTGCGGCCGCGACGAATTCCCGGCCCAGGATGTCGGCGATGCGGCGTTCGAAATCGGCGGGAGGGAGCTGCAGGTTGGTGCGGCCATTGTGGCTGAGACTGAAGGCCACATCCGGGCGAGTCAGGGCGATGCGTTTGACTGCTTCCGCGCAGTGGGCGAATTCCGTGCCTTCGGCTTTGAGGAATTTGCGCCGGGCCGGGGTGTTGAAATAGAGGTCGCGCATTTCCACCACGGTGCCCGCCATCAACGCGGCGGGTTCCGGGGCGGCAGCGGGATTTCCGGAGAGCTTCCAGGCGTGGGAGGCGCCGCGCTCGCGGCTGGTGAGGGTGAGGCGCGCGACGGAGGCCACCGAGGCCAGAGCCTCGCCGCGAAAACCCAGGGTGCCCACCCGCTCGAGATCCTCCAAGGAGGCGATCTTGGAGGTGGCATGGCGGGTCAGGGCCAGGGCCAGTTCGTCCTTGGCGATGCCTACGCCGTCGTCGGTGACGCGGATGCCCTTGACGCCTCCCTCTTCGAGGGCGACCTGGATGACCGTAGCCCCGGCGTCGAGGCTGTTCTCCAGCAGTTCCTTGAGGACCGATGCCGGCCGCTCGACGACTTCGCCGGCTGCGATCTGGCTGACCAGCAGGTCGGGCAGGGGGCGGATGGAGGGCATGGCGGGATTATACCTTGGGGTAGAATGGCGCATTTTCAGGCGAAGAAAGACGGGGCGCGTCTCCACCGCTTTCGGTCCTGGATTGTCCGCCTCTGTTGTTTCCCTTCCCGCGTAGGCCATGGAATTCCTCGCCCAGTTTCTCGATATCGTGCTTCACCTCGACAAGCATCTCGCCGTGATGGTCCAGCAGTACGGGCTTTGGATCTATGCCATCCTTTTCATCATCATTTTTTCCGAGACCGGCTTTGTCGTCTTTCCCTTCCTGCCCGGGGATTCGCTCCTGTTCGTCGCCGGGGCCCTGGCAGCGATCGGCGAGGGAGGGATGGACATCGGCGTATTGATGGCGGTGCTCGCGGTGGCGGCGGTTTCCGGCAATACGGTGAATTATCAGATCGGCCGCATTCTTGGGCCCAAGGTGTTCCACTGGGAGGGGTCGAGGTTTTTCAACCGCGACGCTTTGGTCAAGACCCATGCCTTTTACGAGCGGCACGGCGGCAAGACCTTGGTGATTTCCCGCTTCCTGCCGTTATTCCGGACCTTCGCTCCTTTCGTGGCGGGAATCGGCGAAATGACCTATGCGCGCTTTACCGTCTTCAACGTCATCGGTGCCGTGAGCTGGGTGGTCTCGCTCTGCCTGCTCGGCTACTGGTTCGGGAACTTCCCCTGGATCAAGCGCAACCTGTCGGTAGTCATCGTGGGCATCATCGTGCTCTCCCTGGTGCCGCTCATCGTCGGATACGTCAAGGCGCGCCAAGCCAAGGCTCCCGGCTAAGTCGCCCACGAGGCTGCTCCTGTGCGCCGTCATTCGATGCGCTACCTCGTCTTCCTGTTGGCGCTCACCCTGGCCGGATGCGCGACCAAGATCGGTCGCGACGGTCACCGGGATACTGCCTTCGACGCCAAGTATCTCGCCAAGAGCGAAATCGACCGGATTGCCGATACCACCCGAACCGAGGTCTATGGCAGCCTCATGCTGCTGGCCGACAAGCTCTATCGCCGCAATCCGCGGGAATGGAAGAAGGTTGGATTGGCCAGCCGCGAGGAAGCGATCGAGCGGCTCAAGTGGCGGGCGGTTCTGCCGGCCGAGTTGGAAGGTCGGCGCGAAGGGCCGGCCGCCTTGCTCGCCTTCCGCGAGGATTACGGCGGTGATCGCGTCGCAGCGCTGATGCTCGGTTTGCTGACCATGGCTGATGCGGCTTTCGAATACAAGGAAGAATTCTTTCTGCTCGATAGCCTGGACGAGCAGAAGTTCTACAATTTCGCCCGCAACGTGGAAATCGCGGTCTGGAAACTGTCCGCCACGCGGGATGGATCCGGCGAGCCCCTCCTGCTCTCCAACGAACTCGACCCAGCCAACCGCAATCTGTCGTTCGAGCGCGAATTCGGGCGCCTGATCGGCATCCTGGATTTTTTCTCGCGGGTCATGGCGGATAAAAACGGACGTACCGTCACCCGCTTCACCCAGTCCCTCGCGACGGCCCTCTTTCTTCCCGTAGGCTTGCTCAAATGAAACAGATCGTCATCCTCATCTCCGGTCGGGGCAGCAATATGGAGGCGCTGATTCGGGCGCGGGACCAGGGCCAACTTCCGGCGAACATTGCTGCCGTGATCAGCAACCGCCCGGATGCAGCGGGGTTGGCAACGGCCGCCGCGGCAGGGATCGCTACCAGCGTTCTGGATCATCGTAGCTTCGCCGACCGTGATCGATTCGACGCCGCCCTGGCCGAGACCATCGACCGTCACGCACCGGATCTGGTCATCCTGGCGGGTTTCATGCGCATTCTCGGCGAGGCTTTCGTCCGGCGCTACGAGGGGCGGCTCCTCAATATCCATCCCTCGCTGCTCCCGGCCTTCCCTGGACTCCATACCCATCGCCGGGCTCTCGAGGAGGGGGTCCGCATCCATGGCTGCACGGTCCATTTCGTGACACCGGCCCTCGACCATGGACCGGTCGTCATCCAGGCCGCCGTCCCGGTCCTCGACGGCGACGATGAGGCATCCCTCGCCGCACGCGTTCTCGTCCAGGAGCACCGAATCTTTCCGCGGGCGGTACGCTGGTTTGTCGAGGACCGCCTATCTCTCCTTTCCGGCCGGGTTTCCGTTGCCGGCGGCCAGCAGGGAGGCGCCAGCCTGACGGCGCCGGAGCTTGCCTGACGGTCATGCCCATAGCGCTTGTGGCGGCTCTGCTGGGTTCTCTGTCGATCCACGCGGCAGCGCTCTTTCTGCCCGAGGTCGATCTTTCTCCGGCGCCTGAGCCACCGCCGCTGACTGCCGAACTGATCCCGCCGCCCCAGTTGCCCGAGGCGCCTCCGGTCAAGCCGGCGGAGCCGCCGCCGAAACCCCGGCCGGTTCCGCGGCGGCCGGCCGCCGCGCCGGTGGCCGCGGCCCAGACGCCTGCAACGCCGGTGAATTCCGAACCGCAGCCGGTTCATCCACAGCCCGAACCCGCAGTCGAACCCGTGGGCTCAGCCGCAAAGACCGCGCCTTCAGCACCCGCACTTCCGGCCACTCCGGTCCTGGCGGCCAGCGGCCGCGTGCGTTATGCGGTCTATCGGGGTGACCGGGGATTCGAAGTCGGACGGGCCGAGCACGCTTGGGAATTTGCCGATGGAAATTACCGCGTCACCACCCTGACCGAGACGTCCGGCCTGGTCGCGCTGTTCAAGTCCGTCCGGGTCGAATTGGAGAGCAGTGGAACGCTCACGGCCCGGGGTTTGCGTCCGGATCGTTTCATCACCCGGCGCAACGGTGCGGAAACCCGGGAAACTGCCGAATTCGACTGGTCCGCCGGCGAGGCAGTCCTGGCTCGGGATGGCAGCCGGCGCGCCATCGCCGCGGGCGCCCAGGACTTGGCCTCCTTCTATTACCAGCTCGCCTATCTGCCTCGCCTCGACGAAGGCGTCGCCTTGACCGTCGTGAGCGGTCGCAAGGTCGAGCGTTACCGCTTCGATTCCCTCGGCGAAGAGGAGGTGACCGTTCCCGCCGGTACCTTCCGCACCCTGCACCTGCGCGTGCAGACCGATTCGGTGACCGAACTGTGGTTGGCGCCCGACCGCGGTTTGCTCCCGGTGAAAATTCGCCATTCCGACAAGAAGGGCGAGGCCTTCGAAGAACACGCCGTCGAACTGGGACGCCCATGAAAACCCGTTTTACCCCTGCTCTTTTTGCCCACGCCGAACGCCTGGTGGGCGAGCTCCTGCGCTTCGAGCATCCCGCCGATGGCGTCGTCTCCCGGTATTTTCGCGAACATCGGGAGCTGGGCCACGGAGACCGTGGCTTCGTCGCCGAATCGGTGTTTGCCGTCCTCAGGCGCCGGCGCAGCCTGGCAGCCCGCTGCGGTGCCGATGTCTCGTCCCGGCGGATGCTGCTCGCGGCGCTGGTCGTC
The DNA here is from genome assembly GCA_035345935.1 of Rhodocyclaceae bacterium. Classification (GTDB taxonomy): domain Bacteria; phylum Pseudomonadota; class Gammaproteobacteria; order Burkholderiales; family Rhodocyclaceae; genus SSSZ01. Next base: position 47,496 of record DAORDK010000007.1, read on the forward strand.
GTCTTCGGCTGGAACCGTCGCCAGCTCGAACCCGTCTTGCGGGCGAGCGAGGCGGACTGGCTGGGAGAGGTCAAGGGATTCGATCCGGCGACTATGACCCCGGCAGAGCGCGCCGATATGCCCGATTGGCTGTTCGAGTCGCTGGTGCGGCAATACGGCGTGGAAGAAACGCTTGCCTTGGCCGCTGCGCTCAATCAGCCGGCGCCCCTGGATCTGCGGGTCAATGCTCTCAAGGCCGAACGCGCAGCCGTCATCGCCCGCTTTGCTGCCGACGGTCTCGGCGCGTTGGCAGGGGAGTTTTCCCCCTGGGCGATCCGCCTCGACGGCAAGCCGGCCGTGGCCCGGCATCCCCTCTTTCTCGAAGGCGCGGTGGAGGTCCAGGATGAGGGAAGCCAGCTCCTCGGGCTCCTGTTGGCGCCACGACGGGGCGAAATGGTGGTGGATTTCTGTGCCGGAGCCGGTGGCAAGACCCTCCTCCTCGGTGCCCTCATGAAGAACACAGGCAGGCTTTATGCCTTCGATGTTTCCGACCGGCGCCTCGCCAATCTGAAGCCGCGGCTTGCCCGCTCGGGCCTGTCCAACGTCCATCCGGTCCGCATCGAGCATGAGCGCGACCCGCGCGTGCGGCGCCTGGCCGGTAAGGCTGACCGGGTGCTGGTGGATGCTCCCTGTTCGGGCCTCGGCACCCTGCGCCGCAATCCCGATCTCAAGTGGCGCCAGGGAGAAGCGGCGATCGCCGAACTGACCGCCAAGCAGGGGGCGATCCTGACCGCTGCGGCCACCCTGGTCCGCCCCGGCGGCCGTTTGGTCTACGCGACCTGCAGTTTGTTGGCGGCTGAGAACGATGCCGTGGTCGATGGCTTCCTGGCCGAGCATCCCGCTTTCCAGCCGCTCTCCGCCGGAGACATTCTCGCCCGTCAGGAGATTGCCCTGGAAGGCGACCGCCTGCGGCTCCTCCCCCACCGTCATGGCTGTGATGGCTTCTTCGCAGCGGTCCTCGAGAGGGCGTCATGAACGACAAACAAACTCTGAAGCTGCTGTCCGAACTGTGGTCCGATTTGCGGGACCCGGATTTCGTCTGGCAAGTGCTGGCCCTGCTGATCAGTATCGGGCTGGCGGCCCTCGTTGCCCGGGCGTGGCGCAATCGTGGCGGCGAGCGGCGGGACACGATCCATGCCGCCGGTTCCCGTCTCGCCTTTCCGCTCACCGCCATGGCCCTGGTGGGCGTTGCCCAGCTTGTCCTGCGGAACTTCACCCACATCAATCTGCTCAAGGTGGCGATGCCGCTGCTGGGCTCCATGGCCCTCGTGCGCAGTGTCGTCTATGTCCTTCGACGCAGTTTTCCCGAGGCCGGTTGGCTGGCCACCTGGGAAAGATTGCTCGCCTTCGTCGTCTGGGGCTGGCTGGCGCTCTATATCACCGACTTGGCTCCCACCGTCATCCAGGCCCTGGAGCAGGTCAGCTTTTCGGTGGGCAAACAATCCCTAGACCTGTGGATGATCCTGCACGGGCTGGTCACCGTCTTCCTCACCGTGGTCGCCGCCCTCTGGTTCGGGGGCCTGGTCGAGGGCCGTCTGATGGGCCTGCCCCACCTCGATACCAGCCTGCGCATCGTCGCCGTCCGGGTGGTGAAGGCCCTGCTCACGGTCTTCGCCCTGCTCGTCAGCCTGACTTTGGTGGGCATAGACATGACCGCCCTGTCGGTGTTCACCGGTGCGCTTGGGGTCGGGCTCGGCCTCGGGCTGCAGAAGATCGCCAGCAATTACGTGGCGGGCTTCATCATCCTGCTCGACCGTTCGATCCGTATCGGCAATCCGGTTCAGGCCGACGCCAATACTTCAGGCGTGGTGACCCAGATCACCACCCGCTATACCGTGCTGCGCAGCGGCGGGGGCGTCGAGTACATCGTTCCCAACGAAATGCTGGTCAGCAATATTGTCCAGAACCAGACCTATTCGGATTCCAAGGTGCGCGTCGCCACCGCTGTAGGCGTCGCCTACGGGAGCGATCTCGACCGCGTGCGGGAAGTCCTGGTGGAGGTCGCCCGCGCCCACCCTCGGGTGCTCGCCGATCCTTCTCCCGGCGTTGCCCTTCTGCGCTTCGGCGACAGCAGCCTGGACCTGGAACTTGGGTTCTGGATCGACGATCCGGAAGAGGGCATGGGCAATGTCCGTTCGGAAATCAACTTCGCGATCTGGCGGGCGTTCCGCGAGCACCGGATCGACATCCCCTTTCCGCAACGTGAAGTGCGGCTGCTGCAAAAAGAATAAACCCACCCTGGAGGGTGGGTCGGCGGGGCGGGGATTTCAGCGAGTTTCGGTCAGGCCCCGGTGGAAGGCAGCTTCGGCTCTTGCGCGCCGTCGTTTTTCCAGGTGGCGCTGGGCATGGGCCATGCGGGCTTCGATGCCCTCCGGCCGGTAAGTGCTGCTTCCGCCCGGTCCGGGGCGCTTGTGTCGTTCCATGAATTTCCCCTCAGAACCAGGCGCCTTGCTGACAGGCTGTGATGTCGTAGTCGATTTCGGGGCCGCGGCTGCGGATCTTGTCCGCCGTGGCGGGCATTTCGTGACGTAGGCGCTCCTTGGGGGGAAGAAGGACACGCCACGCACTGCCGGCAATGAATTCGGGTTGGCTTAGTTTATCCGCCATCTTCGTCTCCTTGTCGTGGGCAACCCGGCTACTGTAACGAGCCTCGCTGTTGCGGTCTGTCGGTCTTGCTGGGGGCTTCTGTAACGGTGGCCGAAGAAACGGTTTCCAGTTGAAACCGAACCGGGAGCACGGGCAAAAAAAACCCCGCCGGGGGAGGCGGGGTAACAGGGAGGTCTCGAAAGGGGGATTTCGAGAGGAGGGTAAATCGTCAGCGTCGGTAACGACGCATCAGGATGCGGAAGACGAACAGCACGGCCCCGGTGGCCACTCCCGCGATCACCGCGCGGAGCAACTCGGCATTGCCGTCGGCCAGCCAGTCGATGCCGCTGACGCCCAGGAAGACGCCAATGCTTTCGCTGATGGGCAGGCTGTCGCCGAGGGACATGTCAGCAGAATTTCCGGAAGGAGGTGCCGGTTTGCGAGGCATTGCCGGTCTCGCTTCCGAAGAGATAGCGCCGGGCGGCGGCGAGGAATTCGTTGCGGTTCTGGTCGTTCATGTTCTTTTTCCTGAGCATCACGTTTTGCGATGAATGCCATTCTAGGGATGTCCCCGCCAGCGGTCTGTGGCGATTGAGTGGGATGGCTGTAACCGGCCTTGATGGCCTGTGACCGATTGTGACGGTCAGTCTTGCAACTGCGGCCAGCTCAGGGTGAGACGCGCCCCGCCGAAAGGTGAGGCGTCCGCCCGGGCCGTGCCCCCGTGCAGCTCCATCACCCGGCGGGCGATGGCCAAGCCCAGGCCGTAGCCGCCGGTCGAGCGGTCGCGGGAACGGTCTAGGCGGGTGAAGGCGGAAAACACGTGTTCGCGATCCTCGGCGGGAATCCCAATGCCATCGTCGTCCACGTGGATGAAGACCGTTCCGGCGTCGGTTTCGGCTTTAACGACCACGCGCTCCTGGGCATACTTGAAGGCGTTGCGCAGCAGATTGCGCAGGGCATAGGGCAGCGCCTTGCGGTCGATGTCGGCGGAGAAATTCTCCGGTAGGGCGGTGACGTCAAGGCTCAGGTCGAGGCGTCGGCTCAGAACGCGCATACCCTCGACCTGGTCGGAAAGCCAGCCGGCCACGGCCACCCGGGAAAAATGGGGGACAGGCGCCTCCCGCTCCAGACGGGCGTAGGTGAGGCTGGTGTCGATCAGGTTGTCGAGCTCGTCAAGGTCGTCCTCCATCATGGCCCAAAGGCGCTCCCTCTCTTCGCCGGAATCCGTGACCGAAAGCATTTCGAGAGCGAAGCGCAGGCGCGCAATGGGGGTGCGCAGCTCGTGAGAGATTCCGGAAGACAGTTCCTTGTGGGTGGCGATGAGCTGCTGGATGCGCTCGGCCATGCCGTTCAAGGTGTAAGCCATGGGCGCGAAAAGCTGACTGCGGGCTGTCGGAGCGCGGGCCTCCAAATTACCGTCGCCGAAATCCCTGGCGGTCTGGCGGAGTGCCTCGAGGTCGCGCCACACGGGCCGAATCCAGAACCAAAGCGCAATCGCGAAGATGACGCCGATCAGGCTCCAGGTCAGGAGCCGCAGGCGCAAATCCAGGGGAATGCGCTCCTGGATCTCCTGATTGCGACTGGCGGCCAGGGGGCCAACCACCAGGACCTTGCTGGTATTGCCGAGGCGGTGATACATCACCTCGCCGTCGTGGTCGATGGCGATGTCCCCGGCATCGAGCTTGAGCACTTGTGCCGAGGTGAGGACGCGGTCGAGGGAGATGCGCTCGACGATGTCGAGGCGGTAGGAGAAGCTGTCGTCCAGGGTCTTGAGCTGCTTCTCCCACGATCCCCGGGGGTGGCGGAAGAGTTCGTTCTCGATCAGCGTGATGGTGCCGCGCATGAAGCGGCGGGCATAGTCGTCGGTGATGCCGCGCTGGGCCGTGGAGATGACGAAATCGGCTGTGAACGCGATGGCCACGAAGGAGCCCATCGCCAGCAGGTAAAAATTGAAGAAGAGCTTGGAGAGGCTGTAGCGGCCGCCGCGCCAGCGCGGCATCGGGACTCGAAGGAGTGAGCGCTGAGCCCTCTGGCCGGAACTTGGTTCAGTTCCAGTCATGTTTACTGAACAGATAGCCCTTGCCGCGTACCGTCTTGATCCGTGTGGGGTTTTCCGGGTCGTCGTTCAATTTCTTGCGAAGCCGGGAGATGCGGGCATCGATCGAACGATCCAGGCCATCGAAGCCGATGCCCCGCAACTCTTGAAGCAGGTCGTCGCGGGAGAGAACATTGCCGGCGTGGCAGGCAAGCAACCAGAGGAGGTCGAATTCGGCGGTGGTCAGATCGATGTTCTGGTCGCCGAGACTTGCGGTCCGGGTCGCCTGGCTGATGCGGAATTGTCCGAACACTTTCTCCTCGCCGGCGGAGGCCGAAGGTTCGGTTGCCGACGGGACGCGGCGCAGCAGGGCCTTGATTCGGGCGAGCAAAACCCGCGGCTGGACGGGTTTGGCGATGTAGTCGTCGGCGCCCATCTCGAGGCCGAGAATCTGGTCGAAATCCTCGTCCCGGGCAGTGAGCATGAGGATGACGCCGCGGTAGGCATGGCGCACGGCGCGACAGACTTCGAAGCCGTCCTTGCCAGGGAGCATCACGTCGAGGATGACCAGGTCGGGTTGTTCGGCAAGGATGCGGGCCTCGGCTGTATCGCCGCGCCCCTCGATGGCGACCTCGAAGTCGTTGCGGGTCAGGTATTCGGACGTCAGTCCGGCCAGGCGTTCGTCGTCTTCGACGAGGAGAATGCGGGCGATCATCCGGTTAGTTTAACTGCCTCGGCGCTGGGTGCAAAACCCTGGTGGACAAAGTGTTAGACCCAAGCGGTAATGTCCGGTCCGTGCAAAGCAGTAATGTCCGGTTC
>DAORDK010000008.1:0-52845 GCA_035345935.1 Rhodocyclaceae bacterium
TAGCGCAGAACATGGACGCCGCCGGCATTGGTGGCCAGGTTGCCGCCGATCTGGCAACTGCCCTCCGAGGCCAGGGAAAGCGGAAACAGGCAGCCTGCCGCAGCGGCGGCTTCCTGGACGGAGGCCAAAGTACAGCCGGCTTCGACGGTGAGGGTCCGGTTGAGGGGATCCGCGCCGCGCACCTTGTTCAGGCGACCCAGGGCGATGATCACCGCCTCTCCGCTCGCGTCGGGAGTCGCACCGCCGCATAGCCCGGTATTGCCTCCCTGGGGGACCATCGGTACGCCGGCAGCGGAACAGGCGCCGACCACCGCGGCTACCTCGGCTGCCGACCCAGGCCGAACGAGGCAACGGGCCGTCCCCCGGTAACGTCCCCGCCAGTCGGTCAAAAAGGGGGCCAGATCGACGGGATCGGTGATCACGTGATCGCGCCCGACGGCAGTCGCAAGCGTTGCAATCAGGTCGGCACTCAATCGAGCAACCCCCGCAAGAGCGGCAGCATGTGCTCGGTAGCCTGGCGACCGACGGCAATGGCCTCCTCCGCCCGGTGATAATCGAGGAGTCCCATCTGGCCTAGCCGGGGCGAGATGAGGAGGTCCGCAGGTTCGCCCGCCAGTCGCGAGCGGGCGATGCGCCCCTGCATGATGGCGATGCTGTTGGCCAACACGTTGGCCAGGGAAGGCCTGAAGGCGTTGGACTCGGCCTGGTCCGACTTCGCTCCCGACAACCAGCGACCGACCTTGCGGCGCCAGCCGTTCGCCCGGGTCGCGCCGGCCTCGGCTTGGCGATAGCGCTGCAGCACCACGTCGGTCCCCAGATCGACCGCAATGACCAGGTCGGCATCCATGGCCCGGCACAGGGAGACGGGCACCGGGTTGACCAACCCTCCATCGACGAGATGCCGATCGCCGATAAGATGCGGCGCAAAGAGACCTGGCAATGCGATGGAGGCCCGCACTGCATCGGCGACGTCGCCCTCCTTGAGCCACACTTCCCGGCCGCTGGCGAGGTCGGTGGCGACGCAGGCGAAGGGCCGCGACAACTGTTCGAATCGGTTGTCGAGAAAGGACTGCGCGGCATAGGCGAGCAGCTTTTCGCCCTTGATCAGGCCACCGGCCAGGGTGACGTCGAAATAGCCCAGAACCTCTCGCCGGGTCAGTCCCCGCACCCAGGATTCCAGTCCGTCCAGATCACCTGAGGCGTAGGCCGCGCCGACGAAAGCACCGATGGAAGTGCCACAGACGATGTCGGGTTCGAGTCCAGCCGCCTGGAGCGCGCGCAAGACGCCGATATGGGCCCAGCCGCGGGCCGATCCCGAACCCAAGGCAATGCCGATGCGCGGCCGAGCCATCAGGACGCACTCGCAAACGTCGCAAGACCCGGCAGCGCACGGCCCTCCGGTGCGTCGAGCACCATTGGCGCTCGTTCCTTCGGGGCGCCGCACCGCGCACCGGTCACTTGGCACCTGCCCCCCGCCACAGCCTTGCAGAGCCCGTCACATCGGGTGGACACGCCCGTGCTACCCTCGATCCACCGGCTCGGCGTAGAGATCGTGGGTATCGGCATCGACCACCCGAACCTTGAGGAAATCCCCCGGCTCGGCATCGAAGAATCCGTCCAGATAGACCAGGCCATCGATCTCCGGAGCATCGGCCCTGGAGCGGGCGATGACCCCCTCCTCGTCCACCGCGTCGACGAGCACCTCGATTTCGCTGTCGATGCGGGCGGCCAGCTTGTCAGCGCTGATATCCTCCTGCACCTGCATCAGCCAACGGCGACGGTCCTCCCGCACGTCGTCGGGCGGGAGACCCGCCAAGGCATTGGCCCTTGCCCCTTCGACCGGCGAATAGGCGAAGGCCCCGACCCGGTCGAGGCGGGCGTCCTCGAGAAACTGGATCAATTGGTCGAAATCGGCATCGGTCTCACCGGGAAACCCGGTGATGAAGGTGGAGCGGATGACGATCTCCGGACAGATGTCCCGCCACTTTTCAATGCGCGCCAGAGTGTTCTCGGCCGATGCCGGCCGTTTCATGGCCTTGAGTATCGTCGGACTGGCGTGCTGAAAGGGCACGTCCAGGTAGGGCAATATCTTGCCTTCGGCCATCAGGGGGATGACGTCGTCGACCGACGGATAGGGATAGACGTAATGCAGCCGTACCCAGATGCCGAACTGGGCCAGCGCTTCACAGAGCTCCTTGAGGCGCGTCCTCACCGGCCGACCGCCCCAGAATCCGGTCCGGTACTTGAGGTCCACGCCGTAGGCGCTGGTGTCCTGGGAGATCACCAGGATTTCCTTGACCCCTGCCCGGGCCAGGCTTTCGGCCTCGGCAAGGACGTCGCCCACGGGGCGCGAGACGAGGGGGCCCCGTAGAGACGGGATGATGCAGAAGGTGCAACTGTGGTTGCAGCCCTCGGAAATCTTCAGGTAGGCGAAGTGATCGGGGGTCAGCCGCACCCCCTGCTCCGGGACGAGGTCGGTAAAGGGGTCGTGGGGCTTGGGCAAATGCTCATGGACGATCCCCATCACCTCGTCGGCGGCGTGGGGACCCGTGACCGCCAAGACCGACGGATGGGTCTTGCGCACGATGTCCCCCTTGGCCCCCAGGCATCCGGTCACGATGACCCGGCCGTTCTCGGTCAGGGCCTCGCCAATGGCGTCGAGCGATTCCTCGACCGCCGCATCGATGAAGCCGCAGGTATTGACGACGACCAGATCGGCATCGTCATAGGTCGGAGTGACGACGTAACCCTCGGCCCTGAGCTTGGTCAGGATATGTTCGGAATCGACGGTAGCCTTGGGGCAACCGAGGGAGACGAAGCCGACTTTGGGCGGTGCGACAGCCACCGGTTTACTTGCCGCCGTCCTCCGGCTTCTTGAAGGGGAAGCCGGTGAACATGTTGCGGGTCTGGCTCTGAAGCTGGTCCTGCATCTGCTGGAACATCTTGTTCGACTGGTCCATGTACGCAGTCATCATGGTCTGCATGGCCGGCTGCTGGAAATTGAGGAACTGGTTCCAGAAGTCCGCCTGCATCTGCGTGTTGTCCCCGTAGATGGGGCGCGCCTGCTCCTGCATCTTCTTCTGGAATTCGACGAAGGTCTTCATGTTGTTTTCCAGATACTTGCCCAGCATCCCCTGCATGGCATTGCCGTAGAAGCGGATGAATCCCGAGAGCAGTTCGCAGGAGAACAACGGGACCCCGCCGGTTTCCTCCTCCAGGATGATCTGAAGCAGAATGCTGCGGGTCAGGTCGTCGTTGGTCTTGGCATCCACGACCTTGAACGCCTCGTACTTGAGGACCAGATCCTTGACGTCGCCGAGCGTGATGTAGGCGCTGGCCTTGGTGTCGTAGAGGCGACGATTGGGATATTTCTTGATCAGCCGTACTGGTTCGGACATGCCGGGAATCCTCGGGAATCTGGTCTTGGGGTTGAGCGCAACGCACCAGGCTAGTGCAGTGCAGCATTGTAGCCCAAAAAACAGGCGCCCGGAGGCGCCTGTTCTTGATGCAACGCAAGAAATTACGCCGTTTACTGGTAGTACAGGCCGCCATTGATGTTGAGGGTGGCGCCTGTCATGAAGCCCGCCAGGTCGGATGCCAGGTAAACGCAGGCGGCGCCCATTTCTTCGGGCTTGCCCAGACGCTTCATCGGAACGCCGTCGATGATGGTCTGCAGGATTTCCGGCTTGATGGCCATGACCATCTTGGTCGCGATATAACCCGGGGTGATGGCATTGACCGTGACGCCCTTGGCAGCCAGTTCGGCGGCGAGAGCCTTGGTGAAGCCGATCACGCCCGCCTTGGCGGCAGAGTAGTTGGTCTGACCGGCTTGGCCCTTGACGCCATTCACGGAGGAGATATTGACGATGCGGCCCCAGCCCCGTTCGGCCATCTTGGCGGAAACCTGCTTGGTCATGTTGAACAGGCTGGTGAGATTGGTGGAGATGACGGCATCCCACTGGTCCCGCTCCATCTTGGCGAACATGCGGTCACGGGTGATGCCGGCATTGTTGATCAGGATGTCGATGGGGCCGGCGGCGGCTTCGCCTTCGGCGACCATGCGCTGGCAGTCTTCCAGGGAGGAGACGTCACCGGCGACGCAGACGAACCCGGTGAAGCCGGCAGCTTCCTGTTCCTTCAGCCATTCGTCCTTGTTGTCGAACTGGGGGTGGTAGGCGGCAACAATTTTGTGACCGGCCTTGGCGAGTTCCTGGCAAATGGCGGTTCCGATACCCCCCATGGCACCGGTAACGAGAGCAACACGTTGCGTCATAATGATTCCTTCCTGTTTGATTTGTTGCAGCTGAGAAAGACGGCGGTCAGACCATGTGCTGGCCGCCGTTGATGGAAATGTTAGCACCGGTGACGAAGGCTGCTTCGTCTGATGCCAGGTAGGCGACCAATCCGGCGATCTCTTCCGGCTTCCCCAGGCGACCTACCGGAATCTGGGGAAGTATCTTGGAATCGAGGATGTCCTGGGCAATGGCGGTCACCATATTGGTGCCGATATAGCCCGGAGAAATGGTGTTGACCGTCACTCCGGACTTGGCCACTTCCAGGGCCAGTGCCTTGGTGAAACCGTGCATGCCGGCCTTGGCCGCCGAGTAGTTGGTTTGGCCGAACGCCCCTTTCTGGGCGTTGACCGACGAGACATTGACCACCCGCCCCCATCGGCGATCGACCATGCCATCCAGGACTTGTTTGGTCATGTTGAAGACCGAGTCCAGGTTAGTATGGATGACCGTATCCCAATCCGCCTTGGTCATCTTCCTGAAGGTCATATCCCGGGTGACGCCGGCATTGTTGACCAGGACGTCCACTGGTCCGACTTCTGCGGCGACCACGTCGACACAGTGCTTGCACGAGTCGAAATCGGCCACGTCGCAGGGATAGGCCTTGAATCCGTAGCCCATGTTGTTCATGGTCTGCAGCCAGTCATGCACCCGGGTATTGCCCTGGGTGTAGGTGGCGACGACCTTGTAGCCCAGGGCGGCGAGCTTGAGGCAGATGGCCTCGCCCAAGCCCCCAGTTCCCCCGGTAACCAGCGCGACTCTTGGCATGAATCGTCCTCAGACTGCCCGTTCGCGAACGTAGCGCCCCGGGGCGGGTTCGATCGCTTTGTAGCGGGCGTTGCCCAGCTTGGTCCGGGCACTGCGGGAGTCTCCCGCGTGGGGAGCGAGCCAGGCCGTCCAATCCGACCACCAGCTGCCCTTCTTTTCCTCGGCCGCCGCCAGCCAGGACTCGGCGTCGCCCCTGACGTCAGGATTGACCCAATAGCTACGCTTGTTCTTGCTCGCCGGATTGATCACACCGGCAATATGGCCGGAAGCGCCGAGGACGAAGCGCGTCGGTCCGCCCAAGAGGCGAGTGCTCTGGTAGGCCGAGTGCCAGGGAACGATGTGATCCTCCCGCGTCGCCAGGAGATAGACCGGCATGGCCACCCGCCCCAGGTCCACTCGGGTTCCGCACATGCTCAATCGGCCAGGAACCCGCAGGGCGTTGTCGTGGTAGAGGTTGCGCATGTACCAGCAGGCGAAGGGCCCCGGTAGATTGGTGGAATCGGCGTTCCAGTAGAGCAGATCGAAGGCCTGGGGCTTCTGCCCCTTCAGGTAGTTCTGGGTGACGTAGTTCCAGACCAGATCGTTGGCCCGCAGGAAGGAGAAAGTGTTCTGCAAGTCGCGAGCCGGCAGAAGTCCGCCGGCGCCGATAGTGGCTTCCCGGGCGGCAAGTCCTTGCTCGTCGATGAACAGGCCGATTTCCCCGGTATCGGAAAAATCCAGGAGCGTGGTCAAGAGCGTGAGCGAGGCGACAATGTCCTCGTCCCGGGAGCTCAGAACGGCCAGGGCCGAAGTCAGGATGGTCCCGCCGACGCAGAACCCCAGGGCATTCACCTGGGCAGTGCGGCAGATTTCCTTCGCAACGTGAAGCGCGGCGATCGGACCGTGTTCGAGGTAGTCGTCCCAGGTCAGGTGGCCCTGTTCGGCCGTGGGATTGCGCCAGGAGACCAGGAACACCGTGTGGCCCTGCTCCACCGCGTAGCGGACAAAGGAATTATCCGGCTGCAGGTCGAGGATATAGAACTTGTTGATACAGGGCGGCACGATCACCAGAGGCCGCGCACCCACCTTGGCGGTCAAGGGCGCGTACTGGATGAGCTGCATCACCTCGTTTTCGAAGACTACCGCCCCGGCGCTGTTGGCGATGTTGCCCCCCACCTGGAAGACCGATTCGTCGGTCATCGAAATGCGGCCCTTCTCCAGGTCGGAGATCAGGTTGTTGATGCCGTCGGTAATGCTCTTTCCCTGGGTGTCGAGGGCGCGCTTGATGAATTCCGGATTGGTGGCCGCAAAATTGGACGGAGCCAGGGCATCGGTAATCTGGCGAGCCAGGAAGCGCATCTTGTCGCGGGACTTGTCGCTCTCCGCCGGCAAGACTTCGACCAGGTCGCGCAGATACTTGGTGTTGAGGAGATAGGCCTGGTGCAGATAATCGAATACCGGGCTGTCCCGCCACTCGGGAGCAGCGAAGCGACGGTCCCCCGGTTCCGGAGCCACCTTGAAGTTCCCTTCTTCCGCCTGGGCCAGGCCGCGCGCGAGTATCGCCTGCCAGAGACGGCCATGCTGTTCCATATAGGCCTTCTGTAGGTCGGTCATCGCCTTGGGGTCTGCTGGCGCCACGGGCTTGCCAGCCGGCTCACCCGCTTGGGCGACGAAATTCAGGAATTGTTGCGTGGCATTCTGGCCCGCCTGCATGAATTGCATGGCTGCATTGAGAAATGCGTCGTTCTTCTGGGATCCCTGCGACATGGGGAATCTCGCGTTGAGGCTTAAGCCGATTGGGGGAGGTTAGCCCGGCGATTCTCCATTCCCGCCGGACCCCTGTCAATCCATGGCCCTCAGTTAAGCAATATCCGCAGCCTGTTCACCGGGACCGATCGCCGGCTGGCCGTTTGGACGATAATCGACCCCATGTACGTTATCGCCATCGCCTGGCTCTACGTCACGATCCTGGTTGCCGCCACCGAATCCAGCGTCGTCGCGGGAGTCGTCGGATTCTGTTTCTACGGCTTGCTGCCGGTCGCGCTGCTCCTTTGGCTGGGTGGATACTCCGCCCGTCGCCGCCGCTCACTCGCCGACCAGGGCACGCACTCCGGCGATGGAAAGGACGCCTAGAGCGATCAGCGAGACCTGCTGCACGGTCGCCCGGAGTTCCGGACGCCGATGCAGCCCCGGAATGAGGTCGGCCACCGCCACATAGAGCATGCTGGCCGCCGCCAGCCCCAGTAAATGAGGAATCCACTCGCGCAGGGAAGACAGGGCGAAGTAGGCGAGCAAGGCGCCCACCAGGGTCGCAAGACTGGACAACAGGTTGAAAAGAAGCGCCCGCAGCCGGCTGTAACCGGAGTGCAGCAGAATCAGATAGTCCCCGACCTCCTGCGGTATTTCGTGGGCGATGATGGCCAGCGCGGTCACGATCCCCAACTGGGTGTTCTCCAGGAAGGCGGCGGCGATGAGAATGCCGTCGACAAAGTTGTGGAATGTATCCCCCACCAGGATGAGCAACCCGGATCGGCCATGGTCGTGGGCCGGTGGATGGGCATCATGGGCCTCGCAGTGGTCATGGTGGCAGTGACGCCATAGCACCAGTTTTTCCAGGACGAAGAAAGCCAATATCCCGACGAGTATGGTCGTCGCCAAGGCATGGATGTTCGTGGAATGCTCGACTGCGTGGGGCAGGATTTCGAGAAAGACCGCTCCCAGGAGCGCACCGATGGCATAGGAAATGAGGACCGCAACGCCCGCCCCTCCGGCCGCGTAGGTCAAGGCGGCCGCCGCACAAACGCTCAGGGCGCCACCGGCGAAAGTCGCGACGATGATCCAGGCAAGAGTAGTCACGGAAGGGGTCTGATGAGGAAAGGCGCGGATTATACGCTTGCCGGCACAAGCCACACGAAGCTGGCCTGGCGGCCGCAAACCCCGTCGCGGCGATGGGAAAAGAAGCGCTCCGGATCGGAGGCGGTACACAATCCGCCCCCGAACACCGCATCGATCCCCACCCGCGCGAGGCGTTGGCGGGCAAGGAGATCCAGATTGGCGAACCACTTGCCCGGAGCGCCAGGCGAGAAGGCGGCCTCGGCTGCAGGGTCGGCCGCGGTGAAGGCCTCCCGCACCTCGGCGCCGACTTCAAAGCGGTCCGGCCCGATGGCCGGGCCAAGCCAGGCCAGGCATGCGCTTCCGGGCCTGCCCATTGCTCGCACCGCAGCCTCGATCACCCCTGCCGCCAATCCCCTCCACCCTGCGTGGATCGCAGCGACCGCTGTCCCCTCGCGATCGCAGAGGAGAATCGGCAGGCAGTCGGCGGTCATCACCCCGCAGACGGAACCCGATCGCCGCGCAATGGAGGCGTCCGCCACTGTCCCCGGCGCCGCAGAGTCCGCGTCGACCACGCCGATTCCGTGGACCTGCTGAAGCCAGATCGGTGTAGCCGGAAGGACCATCCGTAACCGATCCCGGTTCGCGGCGACCGCCGCGGGATCGTCCCCGACATGGTCCCCCAGGTTGAGGCTACGATAGGGTCCGCTGCTGGTACCGCCCTGGCGGGTCGTCTGCAGGGCCCGCACCGCAGGAGGTGCCGGCCAGTCCGGAACGATCCAGTCAGCGTGCACGCAGGAGTTCCAGAAGGTCGGTGAAATCCCCCGGCAGAGGCGATTGCCACTCGAGAGCGGCCCCGGACACCGGATGCTTGAGCCCCAGGCGGGCGGCATGGAGAGCCTGCCGGTGAAAGACGGGCAGACGCGGGTCGGCACGACCGTATACCGGATCCCCCACCAGGGGATGACCGAGGGAAGCCATATGAACCCGAATCTGATGCGTGCGCCCGGTCTCCAGCGAGCACTCGACCAGGGTGCACTGGGCGAAGCGCTCCTGGACCCGGTATCGGGTCGCCGCTGCCTTGCCGCCCCGGTTCTCCGCCACCACCGCCATGCGGGTGCGATGGACGGGATGGCGGCCAATCGCCGCCTCGACACGCCCGTCCCTTTCGATACGCCCCGCCGCGAGGGCCAGGTAGTGCCGCTTGACGCTGCGCGCCTGCAACTGCCGTACGAGATCCGTCTGGGCCGCAAGGCTGCGGGCGACGACCAGCAGGCCGCTGGTTTCCTTGTCGAGCCGATGGACGATGCCGGCCCGGGGGACTTCGGCGAGTTCCGGGCACCGGTGCAGGAGAGCGTTCATGAGGGTCCCGCTCCAGTTCCCGCTGCCCGGGTGCACCACCAGCCCAGCGGGTTTGTCGATGACCAGAAGGACCTCGTCCTCGAATATCACCGACAGAGGAATGTCCTCCGCTGCCCCCGCCGCCTCCCGTTCGTCAGGCGCCGGCATCACAAGCAATGCCTCGCCTCCCCGCAATCGCCTCTTGCCCTCGGCCTCGACGCGACCGTCCACCGTCACCCGGCCCTCCCGTATCCAGGATTGCAGGCGGCCGCGGGAATGCTCAGGCAGCAGAGCGGGAAGGATCTGGTCGAGACGCTGGCCGGCGCCGGACTCGGGTACGGTCAGGTGCCGGGAGGCGTTTGGGCTATAATCGCCGCGGTTTTCAACGGGAATGTTCATGATGCGAAGTTTAGCCGCATTCGCCCCTCTCCTCCGTCGCTGCGCCGCCCTGCTCCTTGCCGGTCTGCTCGCCGGTTGCAGCCTATTGCCCGAGGTCAAGGACGAAACCGCCGGCTGGTCCGCATCTAAGCTCTATTCCGAAGCGAAAGATGCGCAGGCCGACGGCGCCTGGGACAAGGCCTCCAAACTTCTGGAAAAGCTTGAAGCCCGCTTTCCCTACGGCCGCTACGCCCAGCAGGCTCAGCTCGAGCTCGGCTACGTCTATTGGAAGGCTTCAGAGCCTGCCTCCGCCATCGCCGCCTGCGACCGCTTCATCAAACTCCATCCGAATCATCCGGCGGTCGATTACGTCTATTACCTGAAGGGACTCATCGGATTCAATGAGGATCAGGGACTCCTCGGTCACTTGAGCAATCAAGACCCCAGCGAACGGGACCCCAAATCCGCCCGGGAATCCTTCGATGCCCTGAAGGAACTGGTGAGTCGTTTCCCGGACAGCAAATACACTCCCGATGCCATCCAGCGGATGAATTACCTGGTCAATGCCCTCGCCTCCCAGGAGGTCCATGTCGCCCGCTATTACTTCAAGCGCAGCGCCTACATCGCCGCCGCCAATCGAGCGCAGATGGCGATCAAGACCTACCCAGGCGCCCCGGCAGGCGAAGAAGCCCTGTTCATCATGGTCGTATCCTACGACAAGCTGGGGATGACCGAGCTGCGGGACGATGCCGACCGCGTACTGCGCAAGAACTTCCCGGACAGCCGATATTACAAGGAAGGCCTGGAGCGCAAGACGCCCTGGTACAAACTCTGGTAAGCGCCGCCGTTCAGGATGAAAGCCTGGGCGCCGTGCAGGCGCTGTCGGTCATTCCGGCCTGTTCCGCCAAGCCCGAATAGACCAGGCTGTCGCGGACATGCAAAGCTGCGATGACGGCGATGCCGATGGCCATGACCAGTTGCACGCACAATTTGGCGACCCCCAGGGTGTCGATACCCGAATCCTCGACTTCCCGGGAAACGAGAATGCCAGCTTCGTATTTTTCGCGAATGATCTTTGCCATGGAAAATCCTTTTCGAGGCCCGGATTATAGCGCTCACGACCCCTGCTTGATGGCAAGAACCGCCTGATTGCGCAGCGTGCGCAGGAGGGAGAGCTCCTTGTCCGGTATGGCGATCTCCCCCGCCCTGTCCTTGTCGGCGTAGATCAAGGCCACCGGATTGCCCTTGATGTTGAGGGGAAACAGAACGAAGCTCTTGGCCGGAGCCGCCTTCCTGTACCAGGCGGGAATCCGTGGAGAAATCTTGGGATCGTCGATATCGCTGATCAGAATATCGACGCCCTTCGACGTCGCTGCGTGGAAAATGTCCGGGGTGAAGGAGAGGGGAAAGCGGAAGGCCCGCGCCACTTCATTGGCGTCTGGGCCGAAGCCGAACCGGCCCTGCATCGCGCCGGCTTTGGCATCCTTGATGCACAGCACGACCCGCTTGAAGCCCATGGCCCGGTACATGGTTTCGAGAATGATGCGCAGAATGTCGTTGAGGTTGAAGCCGTCTACCAAGGTGTTGCTGATGTCCTGGATACCGGCAGTCAGGATGGTCTGGGCATCCTCGCCGGAGGGTCCGTCCCCGTCTCCATTGGCAGTGTCGGCGCTGAAGGGACCGTGTTCGCCGAGCACGGTATCGTCGCCATCGTTATCCGCTGCCGCGCCGACCGCCGCGCCGCGGGAGGCGAACTGCCGCATCTGGCGGCCGAATACGGTCTGCTGCACATTGAGGTGCACAATGCGGGCAAAGTCCGCCACCTGCTCGATGGCACGTCCCATCGATTCCTCCACCGCCTTCTGCTCCAGCGCGATCGCACTCCCGAAACGGCCCACCGCCTTCCTGAGCTCCTTCTCGCGCACTTCCGGGGTAGCGTTGGCGATCACCGCGCACAGTTCGTTGGCCATGCCCGATAACACCTGGAGGCGATCCTCCTGGCTGACGGGCTTCTTCACCGGTCCGGAGGGCAATTTGCGCATGGAATTGACGATCAGGGTTGGAAACCCCCACTGGCGCGCGATTGCCACCCCCAATTCCTCGAAACCTATCCCCAGCACCCGGAGCGCCGCCTGCTCCTCGGTCACCTCACCCTGACCGACCAGCAGCCGGATCTGGTCGCTCTCCTCGGGGAAGTAGTACTGGCTGAGGAGTCTTCCCAGGTTGTGAAACAAAGCGCAGATGAAGGTTTGTTCGAGGTCCTTCATCTGAGCGGCGGTGCCGATGTCCCGCGCCAGAATTCCGGCAAGGTTGGCGCGCAGAAACTCTTCCTTCAACTGGTTCGCGTTTCCCTTGTTCTGGAGATGCTCGAAGAGCAGTACGGTGACCGCGATATTGCGCACGGCCTCGAAACCAAGGACGATCACGGCCCGCGAGACGGTGCTGATGTTGCCGCCACCGGCCGGTCTGAAATAGGCGGAATTCACCAGCCGCAAGAGCTTGTTGGTCAGGGCGAAATCCTTGAGGATGGAGTTGGAGAGCTTGTTGATGCTTTCCGTCTCGCTGTTGGCGATCTTGTTGATGGCGCTCACCGATTCCGACAGCGCCGGAAAATCGCTCTTGTGGCGCATACGGCGCAGAAGGAAATCGAGCGTCGCCTGGCGCCCTTCACCCCTCGCCGCTCCTTCGCCTTCCGGATTCAGGTAACCGTCCAAAGCCTCCGCAAATTGGGAGGCGCTCTGGTAACGCAATTCGGGATCCCGCGCGAGAGCCTTGTGGACGATGGCCGCGAGCCGAGAATCGACGGCGCCCTCGGGCAAGCGGATATCGGTATCGACGATCTTACGCATGGCGGCGAAACTGTCGCCCGCCACAACCGCCCTTTCGCCGGTAAGCAACTCGTAGAGGATGAGGCCGGCGGCAAAAATGTCGCATCGGGGCGTCACCAGGCGCTCGGCCACGTACTCGGGTGCCATGTAGGCGGGCGTACCGCTATAGTCGTCGCCGGCGCCAGTATCGGCGGCAATTCGGATGGCAAGCCCGAAATCCATGACCCGGGGTGTGCCGTCCTCGTCCAGGAGGATATTGGAGGGCTTGAGGTCGCGATGGACAATGCCCTGGGCGTGGGCGTGTTCGAGAGCGTCGAGCACTGCCCGCAGCAGGGTCACCGCCCGTGCCGGAGGCAGCGCGCCGCTGGTTCTGAGAAAGGCTGCCAGGGTGGTTCCCGGAACGTACTCGAAGACCAGGTAGGGATCGCCCCCCTGCTCGCCGGCCTCGAAGATCGGCACAAGATTCGGATGGCGCAGGCGGCTGACCGTTCGCGCCTCCTGGAGAAGTGCCGCACTCTGGCCCGGCGCGACGCCCGACAGCCGGAGAGTCTTGATCGCTACCTCCCGCTGCAACTGCGGGTCGAATCCCAGATGAACGACACTCTGGGCACCCCGCCCCAGTTCCCGCCGCAACTCAAACCGCCCAACCTTCGCCATGTTCTCCCAGACCTTCCCTTCAGGGTTCTTGTTGGTCCTCATCGACCCAGATCAGCCGCGGAGCACCATCCTGGCCTCCGCAAACAACCGCATTCTGCCCGAACTTTCGGGCAAGCTCTTTCGCCTCGTCCGAGCCCATGCCCACGACGAAGCAGCTTTCTTCCACCGGCCAGTCGCCCGCATCGGCGACATTCTCCCCGGTATAGGGCTCGTAACCCAATTCGAGCAGAGCAATCTCCAGAGCCGCCTGACGCCTGCGATTCTCTCCGTCTGACAAGCGGCAGGCCGCGGGATTCCAGGCCGTGGCCACGGCCCAACATTCCTCCCCCTGGCCGGCGACCCACACGGCCAAATCCCGGTCAGCGATGTCGATGCGCAAGTCCCGCACCCCTTCCGGGAGAAAGATGCGATAGGTGGTTGCCCGATAGGCAGCATCGAGCTCACTCCGCGTCGGCATCGAAATCCGCCTCGCCGATCAGACGTTCGCTTTCCGCCGCCGGCAGCGCCTCGACGTCCTTGAGTTTCCTCGACAGCACGCGGGTCCGCGTTTCCGCCTTGCCGATACTGCTGCTCGCCTCTTCCAGCTTCTTGCGGGTATGGGACAGCGCTTCGCCGAATTTTCCGAACTCGGTCTTCACCGCCCCCAGGATGCTCCAGACCTCCGCCGAACGCTGCTCGATGGCCAGGGTTCGGAAACCCATCTGCAAACTGTTGAGCAGAGCGGCCAGGGTTGTGGGGCCGGCGAGGCTGATCCGCCATTCCCGTTGCAGCATCTCGGTCAGCCCGGGACGGCGCAGGGCCTCGGCGTAGAGCCCCTCCACCGGCAGATAGAGAATGGCGAAATCCGTCGTATGGGGCGGCGACACATACTTCTCCCGGATGCTGCGTGCCTCGATCTTGAGGCGCCCCTCGATGGCTTTGGCCGCCTCGTCCATGGCCGCCGGATCACTCCGCTCCTGGGCGTCCAGAAGGCGCTGCCAATCCTCGATGGGGAATTTGGCATCGAGGGGAAGCCAGACCGAGGCGCCGTCGTCCTTCCCAGGGAGCCGGATGGCAAAATCCACCCGCTCGCCGCTCCCGGGCCGCGTCGCGACGTTGGCGGAAAACTGGTCGGCGGTCAGAAGCTGTTCGAGCAATGCGGCCAGCTGGACTTCCCCCCAGGTGCCGCGCGTCTTGACGTTGGTCAGGACCCGCTTGAGGTCGCCGACGCCGGCAGCCAGGCTATGCATTTCGCCCAGACCCCGATGGACCTGCTCCAGCCGGTCGCTGACCTGCTTGAACGATTCGCCGAGGCGCTGCTCCAGGGTGGCGTGGAGTTTCTCGTCCACGGTCTGGCGCATGGCTTCCAGCTTGGCGGAATTCTCGGCCTGGAGCGCGACCAGTCGCCCCTCCACAGCCCCCTTGAGGCGCTCGAAGCGTTCGTCCAGCCCCAGGGAAAAGCGGTTCAGCTCCCGGGCAAATCCCTCCAGACGCTCCCCCTGCAGACTCCCCAATTGGGTGAGTTGGGTGGTGACCGTCTGGCTGAGGAGGCTGGCGGAACGCGCCTGTTCCTCGCGCTCGCGAAATGCGGTCTCGGCTTCTTCCCGCCTTCCCCGGGCAAGTTCCTCGCGCAGTTCGCGTTCCAGTCGCTCCAGAGCGCGCGTCTGGGCATCGACCAGTTCTGCTAACGCGGCCTCTCCCGCCCGACCTGCTGCGGCACCCCGCTGCAGAATCAGTATCTGTAAAACGATCACCGCACCCAAACCCGCGATGATTGCGATATCCAGCCCCAAAGTCATGCCCGTCCTCCGATTTCGGCGGATTCTGACAGAAATTCCGCCCCATGCTCCAGAAGAGAAGGGTTTACACGAAGGCGAGCGATCCGAAATCCGATCCGGATTCGGG
Source organism: Rhodocyclaceae bacterium (assembly GCA_035345935.1). Classification (GTDB taxonomy): domain Bacteria; phylum Pseudomonadota; class Gammaproteobacteria; order Burkholderiales; family Rhodocyclaceae; genus SSSZ01. The sequence goes on from DAORDK010000008.1 coordinate 14,960, forward strand.
AATATCGAAGCCTGCACACTAGGATTGCTCCGATGTCGGACTTCCGACAAAGGGAGGACAATTCCCCCGGCGAATAAAGTACGGTGCTGACCGCGCGGACCAGGGAGATGGGCGGCACCGGATACGACAAGGGGGCAGCCCACCCCGCGCGGAACCAATGCGACGACAAGATGTCTGCTGAGCGTAGACCCGAAATCCTCGGGCCAACGGCTGGAGTTAACAGCATGGGTATCGCGCAATGCGACCCGGGCGTTGTTACGTCCTCGGCCTCTTGGAGGATACGGCAGGTTCCGCAGCAAGCCCGTCGCCGCTCCAGAAAGCTGTTCCCATGAACGCCGCAGACACCAAGACTGTGACGCCTACCCGCTTGGTCAGCGCCCTTGCGCTTCCCGTGCTCGTGCTCGTGCTCGAGTTTCAGTTCTGGGATCACCTGCGTCCTTACGTCTGGCTGCCGCTTTTTCCCGCAGTCTTCGTCGCTGCCCTGGTCGGCGGCATCTGGGGCGGTATCGGCGCCACGGCCATCACGGCAGTCTTGCTGTGGGCCTACTACATCCCCGCTTATCTTGCCCAGTTGCCGTTCGACGCCACCATCTGGCCGCCGATGATCGTCTTTGCCTCCAGTGGCCTTCTGTTCAGCGTCGCCGGCGATCGTCTGGGTCAGAAGAAACTCCAGGTCGCTACTCACGCCGCCAACTCCCGGCATCGCCGCCTCTTCGACCACTCGCCCGCGGGCATAGTCTATCTGGACGGCACTGGCCGAATCTGCGACGCCAATCCGGCTTATTGTTCCCTGACCGGTTACGCACGGGAAGAATTGCTGGAAATGCATGCCGAAGCGCTCATCGACCCGATCGAATCGGAGCGGCTGCAGCAATACCTCGCCGATCCGGCCGGCACCGCGGGGAATGCATCCCGCTGGCGCATGCGCCGCAAGGGGGGCATTGCGATCACCGTGGAGGCGTCGATTTTCCGCGAAGTCGATGGAGGAACCCTGGCCATCGTCGGCGACATCGGCGATCGTTTGCGCTACGAGGAGCAACTGCGCGATGCCCATGCCCGCAATCAGGCGGTGCTCGATTCGGTCACCGCACAACTCGCGGTCATCGACCATCAGGGCATCATCGTCGCCACCAACGAATCCTGGCGTCTCTTCGCCCATCGGCATTGCGCCAACTCGCGGCAGCTCGCGGGAACCGAAGTCGGGACCAATTTCCTCGATGTCTGCCGGTCGGGCGATGAAGACGACAACTGGGCCTATACCGGAGTGCTGGAAGTCCTCCTCGGCCGGACCGACCGCTTCCGGGGCGAGTGCCGTTGCGACATCTCCGAGAGCGAAACCCTGTGGTTCGCGATGACGGTCACACCGGTGGCCTACCCGGTGGGCGGCGCGGCGGTGGCTTACCACGATATCAGCGACATCCACCGGGCGCGGGACTCGGAGCACGAAGCCTTGGTCCAGATGAAGACGCTGGCGGCCCGTCAGCTGGTTTTTCAGGAAGAGGAACGACTCGCTTTATCGCGGGAACTCCACGATCACGTGGGCCAGGATCTTGGCGCCCTGGAACTGGCCCTCGACCAGTGCACCCGCCATGCCGGGGCTGCCAAGGCCCAATCCGCACTGTGGGAAGCACGGCTGATCGTCAAGGGCATCCTGGAAGCCACCCGAGATATTTCGCGGCGACTGCGTCCCCCGCTCCTCGACGACCTCGGCCTGGCCGCCGCAGTGCGCTGGCACATCGACAAACTCCCCCGGGCCGACGTCCTGGGAATCACGTTCGAAGACCGGATCGGCAATGCGCGATTCCGTCCAGACGTTGAACTGGCCGCCTTCCGCATTGCCCAGGAAGCGCTTACCAACGCCCTGCGCCATTCCGGGGCCCGAAAAATTCGCGTGCGCCTGGAAATGCTTGACGCCGGCCTCGGAGTGAGCGTGCGCGACGACGGCGTCGGCTTTTCCGCTGCCGAGGCCCTGGAGCGCTCGCGAAGGCTCAATTCCCTCGGCTTGATCGGCATGCGGGAACGCGCCGCCAATCTTGGCGGGCAATTGCGAATAGAATCACGCCCCGGAGCCGGCACCGAAGTCTCCACCCTTTTCTACGGACCACCGACCCTACAATGAAACCAATCCGTATCCTGGTCGCCGACGACCATAACTTGATTCGTGCGGGCATCCTGCGCCTGCTGTCGGAGGTCAGCGATTTCGAAGTCGTGGCGGACACGGCCGACGGCGCGCAAGCGGTGGCCCTTGCCGACCGCCTGACCCCCGACGTCGCCCTGCTCGACATCGCCATGCCAGGAACCACGGGACTGCAGGCCATGGAGCAAATCCTTGCCGCCCATCCGGCGACCCGCGTGCTGATCCTGACCATGTACGACACCGAGGAGCACGTCATCTCTGCGATGCGCCTCGGGGCCGCCGGCTACGTCCTGAAAAATGCCGCCCCCCAGGAGATGGAGCTCGCCATCCGTGCGGTGATCGCCGGCGGAACCTGGCTACCGGCCGCGATTTCCCGGCCGGTGGTCGAAGCTTACCTGGAACGGGTCCAGATTTCGGATACGCGCGACGGTCTCACCCCGCGGCAACGCGAAGTCCTAAAAATGATTGCCGAAGGTTTGCGAACCAAGGAAATCGCCTTCAGCCTGGGCGTCAGCATCAAGACCATAGAAACCTATCGCGCCCAGATCATGAATCGCCTGGGAATAGGGGACGTTCCCGGCCTGGTGCGCTACGCCATCCGGCGGGGACTTTCCCAACTCTGACTCATCGCCATGCTTGCGGGGCCGGGTCATGCCTGTTCCTCGCGCGAGCGGACCAGCCAGTTGAGGAGCATGGCGAAGAAATCGTCGGGCTCTACGGGCTTTGCCAGGTAGTCGTTCATTCCCGCCGCCAGGCAGCGTTCCCTATCTTCTTCGAAGGCATTGGCCGTCAAGGCAACGATGGGAGTCCGCGCCCCCGTGGGTAAAGCGCGAATTCTTCGAGTGGCCTCCAGGCCATCCAGTTCGGGCATGTACATGTCCATCAGGACGAGGTCGTAGGCGTACGCCTCGGCGAGGGCAACAGCTTCATTGCCGTTGGCCGCGACATCCACGCTCAGGTGCAGGTCACTCAGCAGATCGACGATGATCTCCTGGTTGATCAGATTGTCCTCGGCCAGCAGAATCCGCGAACCGGCGTGATTCTGGCGCAACAATCGCATGGCCGACTCGCCGGCCCGATCGCCGACGACTTCGAGAGCGGGTTGCTTCTGGACGGCGCGTCCCCGCTCGAACCAAGCGGAAAACCAGAATACGCTGCCATTACCTGGAGTACTCTCGACGCCGATCTCCCCTTCCATCAGCCGTACCAGGCGCGTACAGATGGCAAGTCCGAGGCCGGTTCCGCCATATTTCCGGGTGGTCGAATCATCCGCTTGTTCAAAGGCCTCGAACAGCCTCGCCTTGTCTTTCGGGTCGATACCGATTCCGGTGTCGGCAACTTCAAAACGCAGACGCACCCGCTTGCCGTCGGCCTCGACCAGGACGGCGTCGAGCCTGATCGAGCCGGCCTCGGTGAATTTGATCGCATTGCTGACGAAGTTGGTCAGAATCTGACTGAGCCGCAGCGAGTCGCCCAGCAGATCGGGCGGAATTCGTGGATCGACGGTGCGTTCGAATACCAAGCCCTTTTCTTCGACCCGCTGACCCGCAATCGAACAGATGCCGGCAATCAACGCAGGGACGCTGAATCCAGTCTTTTCGAGGACCAGTTTGCCCGCTTCGATTTTCGACAGATCGAGAATGTCGTTGATGATAGACAGCAAATGGCTCGCTGCGCCCTGAATTTTGGACAGTTGCTCCAAGGCCCGCGGATCTGACAAATCGCGACGCAGGAGGTGGGTAAATCCGATGATGGCGTTCATCGGCGTCCGGATTTCGTGGCTCATGTTGGCGATGAAGGCACTCTTGCCGCGGCTCGCGGCTTCGGCGGCGTCCCGGGCGGCGATGAGCTGATCGGCCTGAACAGCCAGGGCATCGTTGAGAGCGATGATGTGCCGTTCCCGTTCTCGGCTCTCGCTGTTATCGAACACAGTGGCCAGGGTATGCAGGAACTTCCCGTTCGCATCCGTGACGGACCGGGAATTGAGGATCACCGGCAGCAGACTGCCGTCCCGACGCAGCAGGTCATACTCGATGCCTTGCACCTCGCCGCAGTCCTGCAGACGCGCGAAATTGGCCCGGAAGACTTCCCTATGGGCCGGACACACCAGTTCGGCAAAGACCATGCGGCCCTCGATTTCGTCGCGCTGGTATCCGAGCCAAGCGAGTTCGGTGTCGTTGATCCGAATGATGACTCCCTGCGGATCGATCGAGTGATAGCCGCAGGGAGCATTGTGGTAGAGATCGACGATCTGGGTATTGCAGTCGTCGATCGCCCGGTTGGCTTCCTGCCACTGGCGCGTCCTTTCCTCCACCAGCGCTTCGAGATGGTTCCGGTACTTCTCCAGCTCCATACCCATGCGCTCCTTCTCGCTGATATCCTCTTCGATCCCGACGTAATGGGTGATCGTGCCATCCGCGAGCCTGAGGGGAGAGAGATGCGCAAAGCAGGTGCGCAGAGATCCATCCTGGCAACGATTGACCAATTTTCCGCTCCAGGACTCGCCACGCTTGAGGAATCCCCAGATTTCCTCAAAGACCGAAGACGGAGTCTTCTCGGAACGCAGCAGGGCGGATCTCTGACCCAATGCCAGCGCCGCGGGGTAGCCGAATACCCTAGAAAACGCCGGATTGACATAGGTAAATCTGCCGTCGAGATCGGTGATGAAGACCGGATTCGGGTTCTGCGCAACCACCCGGGCCAGTTGTGCGCCTTCCCGTCCCCGAGCCGCCGCAAGCCGGTCCGCCGCGGCCAGGCGCCGAAAGAGAATCGAGCTCGCGGCCACGGCCGCCAGCAAAATCATCACCACGATGCCCAGGCGCAGATGCCAATCGGCCAGTGCCTCGTTCCGGGCAACAGCTGCGGTGGCCACCCAAGGCGAACCGGCAACCCTGCGTACCACGGTCATTCGCTCGACACCGTCGGGATCGCGAGCCGTCGCAGTGCGGGAATTCTCCCCGTCGCGCAGTTGAAAACGCTGCCAATCGATCTCGCCAGGGGGGAGTTCCGGATATTCCACCACCCCCGCGCCGCTGTCCCCCTGCCGCAGCGCGATGGCGCCTTCGGCCCCCAGACTGGCTCGGGCAAAAACGTCGCGGACAAATCCCAGATTGAGGGTCAGGCCCACCACGCCCAGGAAACGACCCTTTTCGCCCACCACCGGCCGCGCGAGCATGACCGTTGGACGCCCCGTCGTCCGGGAGAGCAGTAGCCGCGACACGAACAGCTGCATCGCGGGATGGTCACGCAGCCGGTGGAAGTAATCCCGATCGGAAACGTCTATGAGTCCCGAATCGGCGTCCGAAGCATAGACCAGGACACCGGCGGAATCGACGAAGTAATAGCCCTCGATTTCTGGAAACTGGCGGTCCTGCGGAACCAGAGGCGCAAGGCGCTTGGCCCAGGTATCGGCTTCGCCCCCTGCGACATAGCTTGGCCGCACCCGGGCGACCAAGTCGGACAGTTCGGCATCGGCCCGTCGCAAGACGCCGCTCACCTGGGATTCGACCAGACCCGCCACGCCCACCGCTCGCACTTCGGCCTTGCGCAAGGCCTCCGAATGGCCCTCGGCAAGGAGGAAACCCAAGAGGAGGATTACCGCCGCGAGAATCGCGGCCACCGGCAATAGCCTGAGACGGGACGAGGGAATCTGTCCCGATGGCAACGAAAACGCCTCCCACACCGCTCCCAGAGCGGGTTGCGCGGGTGTCAGGCTTTTCGCCTGACTGGAGTCACGGGCAATGGACATCGTCGACCTATTTCCACTTATCATTTTGCACTGCAGCAAAACGATAGAATATAGGGGAAATCCTCAAGCCATCTTCCAAAAACACTAGGAGACCCCATAAACTAGAAAAATCCTTCGTTTAGCGGCTGTTTTCAACGAATTCGAGGCATGAGAAACGTGCTAATCTATGCATAAAGTAAGGTAAGGATGTTGGGGAAAAAGGAAATGACCATGGCCATCTTCCAAGGGATAGGGGACGAAATCCGCCGACTGGCAAGTGCACTGCAGCAACGGGGAACTTGGTTCTTCCTTGCCGTTTTGGCGGTTTTTTCCGGAATCGTCTATCTCACGTTCCGTTACGCCCTGCGCATGGACTTCTTGCTGCGGGTACACCGTCTGACGGATTCGAACTGCGGAAACATGGACAATCCCACCATGCTCACCGTCTTTTGCGCTTCGATCTTCTTTGGCCTTGCGCTCGTGGTTTCCTTTGGCGAGATGGCACGGCACGCCGAATTTTCCAGGCATCAGGCCTGGCGCCAGGCTCGCGGTGCCGCTTGGCTCTGCGCAGGGTGGATCGCGCTCGCCCTGTCCATCGGCGCCACCATGCTCGCCATCCTGGTCAGGCATTGCGCCTGACGATAAGCCATGAAGATCCTGGTCGTCGAGGACACCCGAACGAACGCTGCGCTCCTGCGCGAAATATTGCTGCGGCGCGGTGACGATGCGCTTGTCGCGGAAACCGGAGCCCAAGCGCTTGCCGCCTACGACGCAGAGTCGCCAGACCTGATCCTGCTCGACGTCATGCTACCCGACACCGACGGCTATACCGTCGCGCGGGAAGTTCGCAAGCGGGAAACAAACCGCCGCTGGACCCCGATCATCTTCCTCTCGGCCATGACCTCCGACGCCCACCTGGAAGCGGGAATCGCGGCGGGTGGCGACGACTATCTGTTCAAGCCCATCAGCGAGGCCGTCGTCGCGGCGAAGATCGCCGCCATGCAGCGCCTGGTCCGCATGCGCGACCAACTGGTCGAAACGACGCGCCAACTGGATACCGCCAACCGGGAGCTGCAAAGGCTGTCGACCCGGGACGGCCTCACCGGCATCGGCAATCGCCGCTTCTTCGACGACCTGCTGACGCGCGAATGGGGCCGTTCCCTGCGCAACGGCAGCGAGATCGCCCTTCTCCTCTGCGATGTGGACTACTTCAAGCGCTACAACGACACCTATGGCCATCAGACGGGCGACCAATGCCTCAAGGCAGTGGCCGACGCCCTGGCGAGCGCCGTCGGCAGGACATCGGACATCGTAGCCCGCTATGGTGGCGAGGAATTTGTCGTCGTCCTGCCCGACACCAGCGTCGGCGGCATCCTCTTCGTCGCCGAGAAACTCCGCCATGGCGTGCATTGCCTGGCCATCCCGCACTCCGCTTCGGAACGCGGTTTCGTCACGATCAGCGTGGGCATCGCCAGTGCCGTCCCGACCCGGGGGTTGACTCCGGCCGCCCTCATCGACCGAGCCGACCGTGCCCTCTACCGCGCCAAGCAAGGCGGCCGCGACCGCGTCTGCCGATTCGATCCCGACCTTGACCAGCCGGCTTGAACCGGCCAGACTTGTCCCCATGTCCCGAAAGCGCGCCACCCTCATGATCGTCGACGACAACGACATGATGCGCACCTTGTTGCGCGGCATTTTGCGCGCCGAGAATTACGAGGTCGTTGCCGAAGCCCGCCACGGCGCAGCAGCCGTCGAGCAGGCCCAGCTCCTCAATCCGGACATCATCTGCATGGATGTAGTCATGCCCGAAATGGACGGCCTGGAAGCCTTGCGGGAAATCAAGTCCGCCAATCCGGAGATCGCGGTGGTCATGATCACCGGCAACGCCAGCAGTGAAAACGTTCAGGAAGCCATCCAGAACGGCGCTTCGGGCTTCATCGTCAAGCCCTTCAACGCTGCCAAGGTCCTTAGTACCCTCGATCGGGTGCTGAGTGCGAAGACGGCCAAGACCGGCTGAGGCTCAGAAAACGTTCTTCCACTCGCGTATCGCGGCAAACACCCCCACACCGTCGGCGGCAGCGGGGTTTCTCGCGATGGCAGCCCGTTTCACGGCGGGGTGGTCGCAACGCAAGAAAGGGTTGGTCGCCAACTCTTCGGCAAGATCCAGGGGCACCGTCGCCTCTCCGCGGCGGCGCATCTCGGCCACCCTGGCGCGCCGCCGCACAATGGCAGGATTTTCCGGCTCCACGGCAAGGGCGAATTCCAGATTGGCCGCCGTGTATTCGTGGGCACAATAGACCCGCGTCTCCGGCGGCAATGCCACGAGCCGGGCGAGTGAGGCCGCCATCTGACCGGGAGTGCCTTCAAAAAGTCGGCCACAGCCGGCACCGAACAAGGTATCGCCGACGAACGCCGCCCCAGGCATGAGATAGGCGAGATGACCGAGGGTATGGCCGGGCACCGCAAGAACTTCGAATTCCTGCTCGAGGACGACGATGCGCTCGCCGCCCAAAAGCGGCTGGGTGCAGCCTGTGATAGACTCGCTGGCAGGTCCGAAGACGGCGGATTGCCAGCGGTCGGCGAGGGCGACGACCCCGCCCTGATGGTCACCATGGTGATGGGTCACCAGAATGGCATCGAGGGCGAGCCCCCGGGCGGTCAAGGCCGCGTCGACCGGGGCGGCGTCCCCAGGATCGACCACCGCCGCATGCCTTCCACGGACCAGCAGCCAGATGTAGTTGTCCTTGAAGGCGGGAATGAACGATATTTCGAGCATGTCTGAACTATTGGCCGAGACACCCCGCCTGTCAATTCCTGGTCTAGCGGAATGGCTGGAAACTCCCCAGGGCCGCTATGTGGCAGCCTGGGAAAGCGCGCACGTCGACGCCGTCGTCGCCGACGTCTTCGGCTTCAACGCCCTGCAACTGGGCATGCCGGAATGCGACTTCCTCCGGGCCAACCGCATCCCCATGCGGCAGAAGGCCGGGGAAGCTGGGGCAGTCGATGTCCTGTGCAGTCTGGAAGCTCTTCCCTTCGCCTCCCATAGCACCGACCTGGTCATCCTGCCCCATGTCCTCGAATTCCACCCCGATCCCCATCAGGTTCTGCGAGAAGTCGAACGCATCCTGATTCCGGAGGGCCAGGTGGTGATCCTGGCCTTCAATCCCCTTTCCCTCTGGGGATTGCGACGCCGCTTCGGTTCGGGCCGCGATCGCTTTCCCTGGAGCGGGCACTATCTCTCTCCCCTGCGACTACGGGACTGGCTCAAGCTCTTGGGGTTCGAAACCGACCGCGGGGCCTTCGGCTGCTATGCGCCCCCCTTCCGTCAGGAGGCCTGGCTGCGGCGCTGGCGCTTTCTGGAGCTGGCGGGAGACCGCTGGTGGGGTTTCGGCGGCGGCGTCTATCTCCTGCGCGCGGTCAAGCGCACCCACGGCCTGCGTCTCATCATGCCCAACTGGAAGAAAACGGCAGTGCGCGGCAAGGCTTTGCGTCCGGTCGCCCAGCGCGAGATCCGTCTTGACTGAGGTGGTCGAAATCTTCACCGATGGCGCCTGCCGCGGCAACCCCGGCCCCGGGGGCTGGGGGGCCATCCTCCGCCTGGGCGGCCGCGAGAAGGAATTGTGGGGCGGCGAGGCCCAGACCACCAACAACCGCATGGAGCTGACTGCCGTCATCCGCGCCCTGGAAGCGCTGAAGCGGCCGGTCGACGCCCGCGTACACACCGATTCCCAGTATGTGATCAACGGCATCCAGACCTGGATAGTCGGCTGGAAGCGCAACGGCTGGAAGACGGCCGACAAAAAGCCGGTCAAGAACGCCGATCTGTGGCAGGCCCTCGATGCCCTGGCAGCGGGTCATCGCCTGGAATGGGTCTGGGTGAAGGGCCACGCCGGCCATCCTGAAAACGAACGTGCCGACGCCCTCGCCAACCGAGGCATCGACGAGCTCTCCCCCGTGAGGCAAGCATGAGGCAGATCGTCCTCGATACCGAAACTACCGGACTCGATCCCCGCCAGGGGCACCGCATCATTGAAATCGCCTGCCTTGAGCTCGTCAATCGCCGCCTCACCGGCCGCCATCTCCATAAGTACCTCAATCCCGATCGGGAAATCGACGAAGGCGCCGCGGCAGTCCACGGCATCACCCTGGATTTTCTCGCCGACAAGCCGCGCTTCGCCGACGTCGCGGACGAATTTCTCGAGTTCGTCAGCGGTGCCGAACTGGTGATCCACAACGCTCCCTTCGACATCGGCTTTCTCGATGCCGAACTGGATCTCCTGGGGCGGGTGCCCGTGCAAACCGTGTGCTCCGGAGTCCGCGACACCCTGCGCATGGCCAGGGAACTCCACCCCGGCAAGCGCAACAGTCTCGACGCCCTCTGCGAGCGCTACGCCATCGACAATTCGGGACGTACCCTGCACGGAGCGCTCCTCGACACGGAACTCCTGGCCGAAGTCTACCTGGCCATGACCCGGGGTCAGGACAGCCTGATCGCCGACCTCGACGATCCGCGCCAGGACGCCCATGGGGGAGCTTCCGGAGAACGCCGTCCACGCTCCCCCCTCCTGGTCCGGCGGGCCGACGAGGCCGAGCTCGGCGAACATAGGCGCATCCTGGCCGCCATCGACAAGGAGACCAAGGGCCAGTGCCTGTGGCTCAAAACCGAATCCGGCGAGCTTGCGGCAGGGGGATGAGCAAGCCAGCCCTCCCCCAGCGCGGGGAATCCGACCCAGGCTCCACGACGGGTCGCAAGTCCGCTTTCCATCCCCGATGGACACCCCCGCTCCCATCGCCACGCTGACCGGCCTGACGGCAGCGTTTGAGTGCGTGCGCGCGGCCTCCCGCGCCGACCCGTTCCCCTCGCTGGCCGTCCGCCGCAGGCGACTCGATGCCCTGGCGGCCCTGGTCCATGACCGGCGCGACGATATCGCCGCCGCCATCGCTCAAGATTTTGGCCACCGCCCCGCCCGGGAAAGCCTGCTCCTGGAGGTCTTCCCCACTCTGGAAGCCCTACGCCACGCCCGCCGCCACCTGCCTGGCTGGATGCGTCCGCGCCATACCCGCGTCTCGCCCTGGTTCCTTCCCGCTCGTGCCGAGATCCGTTACCAGCCGCTGGGCTGCGTCGGCATCATCGCCCCCTGGAACTACCCCCTCTTCCTCGCCGCCGCGCCCCTGGCCTCGGTCTTCGCCGCCGGCAACCGTGCCCTGGTCAAGCTTTCCGAATACACCCCAGCGACCGCCGACCTCCTGGCTGCCCTGGTGCCCCGCTATTTCGCCCCGGACGAGTTCGCCGTCGTGGGGGGCGACGCAGAACTGGCCAAGGCCTTCGCCGCCCTACCCTTCGATCACCTCTTGTTCACAGGCTCGACCGGCGTCGGGCGCCAGGTGATGGCCGCCGCGGCAGCGAATCTCACCCCGGTCACCCTGGAATTGGGCGGCAAATCACCAGCCCTCGTCGCGCCGGACTACCCTCTGACCCGCGCGGCCGAGCGTATCGTCCTCGGCAAGGGGCTCAACGCCGGGCAGACCTGCATTGCCCCCGATTACGTCCTCCTTCCCTCCGGCAGCGAGGAGTCCTTCCTGGCTGCCGCCCGCCGGACGGCCATCGCCGCCTGGCCGGATTTCGCCCACTGCCCCGATGTCGCGGCGATCGCCAACGAACGCCATTTTCAACGCTTGCTGGCGTATCTCGACGACGCTCGGACGGCGGGGGCCCGCATCGAACCCCTGCTTCCCGAGGCCCGACCCGATCCCGCAACCCGCCGCTTCCCGCCCATCGCCCTCCTGGACGTTCCGGCGAGCTGCCGCGTGATGCACGAAGAAATCTTCGGACCCCTGCTGCCCCTGGTTCCCTACGCGGACGTGGACCAGGCCCTAGCCTGGGTGCAGGGACGGGAACGCCCCCTGGCCTTCTACCTTTTCGACGAAAATCCCGCCCGCACCGAAAGCATCCTGAACGCCACCGTTGCCGGCGGCGTCACGGTGAATGACACCCTGCTCCACATCGCCCAGGACAGCCTCCCGTTCGGTGGCGTAGGTGCCAGCGGCATGGGCCAGATCCATGGCCATGCGGGCTTCCTGACCTTCGCCAAGGAAATGTCCGTCTTCCGCCAAAGCCGGACCAACGGAATGGGCCTGCTCAAACCGCCCTATGGCAAGACCTTCGACGCCCTGCTGCGCCTGCTGGTGCGCTGATTTCGAAGTCCATGGACCCGGTTCGCCCCTACAGCCCCCCACCCGAAGACCATGCCCCGCCGCGCTATATCGACGCCGCCCTGGTCGTCCTGGTGAAGCCTGCCGGCCTGCTTTCCGCCCCCGGCCGCGGGCCGGACAAGGAGGATTGTCTCCTTTCCCGCGGGCAACACCGTTTCGGCGAGCTGTTTCTGGTGCACCGTCTCGACATGGATACTTCCGGCCTGCTCATTCTTGCGCGTTCGCGCGAGGCGCACAGCCGGCTTTCCGCGCAATTCCGCGAGCGCAGGATCGACAAGACCTACGAGGCCATGGTCGCAGGCCGGGTCGCCGCCGACTGGGGCGAAATCGAACTGCCCCTGTCCTGCGATTGGCCTCGCAGGCCCCGTCAGCAAGTCGATTTCCTCCGCGGCCGACCCTCGACGACCCGGTTTCGCGTCCTCAACCGCGACCCCGCACAGGGCAGGACCCGCCTCGAGCTCACACCGATTACCGGGCGTTCCCACCAGTTGCGGGTCCATTGCCTGGCGCTGGGGCATCCGATCATCGGCGACCCGCTCTACGGCAAAGCAGGCGAGCGACTGCTCCTGCATGCCCGCCGTATCGCATTCGCCCATCCGCTCTCGGCACGCCCCTTGGCCTTCGAAGACGCGCCGCCCTTCTGAGCGCGCAGGATGAGCGCCGGAAAATCCCCTCCTGATCGGTCTGCCCCGGCCCGGCGCCCAAGCATAGCGACGCTCGCCACTTGCAAAGCCCCTATGCCAAAATCCCGACTTCCTATGGTTCCCTTCCCTCGCTCGATCAACACCCCGCAAACCGCCGGACCTGACTTTCGACCTGCGGCCCGAAGCGACTGGCGTGACAGTTGCTTCTTTTGGCCAGCGAAATGACAAGAAAAAGGACGTCCCATGCAGTCCCCGATCCAGACTTATCTTGAGTCGATACACAAACGTCTCGCGGCCGACACCCGGGGCGACGTCGCCAGCTACATTCCCGAACTGACCAAGGCCAATCCCGCCTGGTTCGGCATCAGCGTCGTGACCCTCGATGGAACCCGCTACTCCGCCGGCGACACCCAGCAACTCTTCACGCTGCAATCCACGTCCAAGCCCTTCGTCTACGGCACCGCGCTGACGGATCGCGGCATCGCCTACGTCCGCAGCAAGATCGGCGTGGAACCGAGCGGAGACGCCTTCAATTCGATCAGTCTCGATCCCAAAACCGGTGCGCCCAAGAATCCGATGATCAATGCTGGTGCAATTGCCGCGACGAGCCTGGTCGGCGGCACGACGGCAGCGGAACAATGGGCCAATATTCGAGCGGCTCTGGGCCGTTATGCCGGCCGCGACCTGGACATCGACGAAGCCGTCTATAGCTCCGAGAGCACGACCGGCCACCGGAATCGCGCCATCGCCTGGATGTTGAAGAACTTCGGCATCATCAAAGGCGAACCGATGGACGCCCTCGAGAATTACTTCCGCCAATGTTCGTTCCTGGTCACTTGCGACGATCTGGCCATGATGGCCGCCACCTTGGCCAATGGCGGAGTCAATCCGCTATCCGGCCAGCGCGCGCTCTCTTCGGAGCATGTGGAGCGGGTTCTCAGCGTCATGACCTCCTGCGGCATGTATGACTATTCGGGCAGCTGGATCTACGAGGTCGGCATTCCCGCGAAGAGCGGCGTGGGCGGCGGCATCATGGCGGTACTCCCGGGGCGCTTCGGCATCGGCGTCTTCTCGCCGCTCCTCGACGAAAAGGGGAACAGCGTGCGGGGAATCGAGGCGTGCAAGAGCCTGTCCAGCGACCTGAAACTCCACGTCTTCACCCATCTGGGCGACCCGCGGGCGGCATTGGGCCGAATCTACACCGGGGCGGACGCCCCCTCCCGGCGGCAGCCGCTTCCGCCCATGAAAGACTATCTCGGCCGCTTCGGGCACCGGATCAAGTATCTCTGCCTGCACGGCTACCTTGGCGTCGACGGGGTCGAATACATCATCCGCCGCATGCAGGCCATGGCCCAGGACACCCAGTGCTTCATCCTCGACATGCATCAGGTGGACGGGGTCTGCGACAGTGCCGCCCGCCTCATCACCGAAACTCGGCTGCGTTTCGAGCGCGAGGGAATCCACACGGTGTTCTCCCGCATCCAGGGCCGGCGCGGAATCATCGATCCGCTGAGTCACTCCCTGCGCAGCGATGAAAGAGGATTCCTGAGTTTCGAGGACAACGATCTCGCCGTCGAGTGGTGCGAAAACCAACTTTTTTCCGGTCAGGGCAGCGGCGCGCCGGAAGACTGCACTGAGCTTGCCCAGTGCCGGCTGTTCCAGGGCGCCGACAAGTCCCTGCTGGAACGCGTGGCAGCCATTGCCGGCCAACGGGAATTCCCGGCGGGATCGCGCATTCTCTCGGCCGGCCAAGCCGGCGATGGCGAGATCTTTCTTCTCCAACGCGGCCAGGTCAGCATCCTGGTGCCGCTCGACCATGGCGCCCACCAGCGCGTCTCCACCCTCGGCCCCGGCATGAGTTTCGGCGAAATGCTCCTGCTCGGAAAGTCGGCGCGCAGCGCCACCGTGCATGCCGATACCGACGTCTGTTGCTGGATACTGCAGGCCGCCGACCTGAACGTCTTGTGCGAAGAATTTCCCCAGCTCAAGGTCACCCTGCTCCACAATCTTGCGGCAGACCTCGCCAGCAAGCTTAGACGCGCCACCCAGTGGATCGGCGCTCTCGCCTGAACCTGGCGCCGGCAAGGACCGGCGCTTCGGGAGGCGTTCAGCGAATCGACACCTCCACCCGCCGATTGCGGGGCTCGTAGGTGTTGTCGGGCGTCTGGATCAACAAATTGCGCTTGCCATGGGAATCGACTTCGATGGAGTTGGCCCGCAAACCCAGGCCCTTGAGCAGCTCCGCCACCCGTGCCGCGCGTTTGAGGGCGAGTTTTTCGTTGTACTCGGTGGTGTACAAGGTGTCCGTGTGCCCGATGATCGAGACCTCCGCCGAGCGCCGCAGATTGACTTCCTGCACGATCGCCTGCAGAAGCGTCTCCGATTCCGCAGTGAGCGTCGTCCCGGTGGAAAAATAAAGCAGGCGGTGCAGCGGCAAAGGCGGCTTGGCGGCAATGGCTTCGCCAAAGTCCCGGTCGAGCCGCTGCGGGTCAACCGAGGCGCGAACCGTCCGACCGTCCAGATCGGCAGCCTGCCCCGAGCGATCGAGAAGCTGCTCGCCCTTGTCCCCGCGGACGATCACCTTGCCCACCGAACCGTCCGGACTGGGAACGAGTACGACGTACGATCCCGATCCGGCGCAACCGAACAGGGAAACCGCCAGCGCCAGGACGCCCATTCCCCGCATCAACCCCCGGCGGAAGGTCGCCCCTCCAACTGCACGATTCACTCCGGATCCACCTTGAGCAGGAATTGGGTTCCCCGCACGCCGATCACGCCGCTCGGGGTTTTCACGGTCACGGCGTCGGGCTGCAACTTGGCGATCACCCCGGAGACATAGTTGAGGCTTCCCCGCGCCAGCCGGCTGTTGAGTTTCAGCTTGCCCTCGGCCGGCGCGTACAGGTATTCATCCACCGTCAGTTGCGTATCCGAGCCAAAGGACATGATGGTCTCGTCCTTCAGGGTCAAGCCCAGACTGCTGCTCTTGCCGGTCTGCAGGACACTGCCGAGGAAGACCGGAGTCCCCACCTCGGCTTTGACCACCTTGTCCGCCGTGGTGACCGTCGCCGAACCGGAAACGGTCTTCACATAGCCGATCGGCGCATCCGCCAGGAGCGCGCCCGCCGCCGTCAGGGTAGCCAGACCGACCAGGAACTGCTTCAACATGCCTTCACCATACCTCCGCAACGAGCAGCCATTTTCCGCCGCTGGACAGGCAAACGCAACCCAATGGGATTGCGCCTGGCAAATTCCCTACAATCGCACCTGGTCCCGCCCCCGCTCCCCTTCGCCCGCCTGAGAGTCGCCCCTTGGCCCCGATTCAATCCCGCATAGACTCACCCGCCGAACCCTCGCGCTGGATCGGTCTGGCACTTGCCTTGGCGGTGCCTCTCCTCGGTCTTGCCCTGGTCGTCGCCGATACTGCCCCGGTGCGTCTGCTCCGCAATGCCGTCTTCGATCAGTACCAGCGCTGGTCCCCGCGCGAGCAGGTGGACGTCCCGGTTCGGGTGATCGACATCGACGAGGCCAGTCTGGCGCGCCTGGGTCAGTGGCCTTGGCCCCGGAACCGACTTGCCGAGCTGGTCGAGCGATTGCATCAGGCGAATGCAGCTGCCATCGCGCTGGACATCCTCCTGGCCGAATCCGATCGCAGTTCCCCCCGGGCCATGGCGGAGCTCTGGCCGCTCTCGAACGACTTGCGCAGCGGCTTGATGCGTCTGCCGGACCACGACGATCTGCTGGCGGCGACTCTGGAAAAAAGTCCTTCGGTCCTGGGCTTCGCCCTGCAGCAGAGCGATTCCCTGAAGGCAGGCTCCGCAAAGCCGGCGAACCCCTTGGACCCCGTACCCTTCCGCTTCGTGAATTCCGGGGAGAATCCCGCCCTGCGCGTCCCCGTTTTCGACTCGGCGATCAAGGCGCTTCCCCGCTTCGAAGCCGTTGCCCAAGGCTACGGATCGCTCAACTTCATTGCCGACCGCGACGGCATCGTCCGCAAGGTGCCCCTGGTGATGCGCCTGGGCGATCAGATCGTGCCCGCACTCGTCGGTGAGATCCTGCGCGTGGCGCAAGGGCAAAGAAACTATCTTCTCAAATCCTCGGGGCCGGCGACGGGCCTGACCGAGATCCGTATTGGCTCCGTGGTCATTCCGACGACGCCGGCGGGGGAAATGTGGATGCACTATGCAGCCGACAGCCCTGGACTTCGGCTACCGGCCTGGCAGGTGCTCGACGGGAGCGCCAACCGGAGTCTGCTGGAGGGCCATGTCGTCATCGTGGGCAGTTCCGCGCAAGGGCTGATGGACCTCCGTTTCAGTCCCCAGGGAGAAATCATTCCCGGCGTCGAAATCCACGCCCAGGCCCTGCAGCAAATCCTCTCCGGACAGTTTCTGGTCCGGCCGGGCGCGGCAACCCCTCTGGAGGCCATCGCCATTCTCCTGGGGGGTTGCATCGTCGCCCTGGCCACAATTCAATTGGGAGCGATTCGGGCGGCCCTCGTCACCGGGTTGACCTTGACCATCCTCCTCGCAGCCGGCTGGATCGCCTTTGCCGAACACGCCTTGCTCGTCGATACGGTGACCCCGTCCCTGATCCTGGCGGCGACCTTCGCCTGTGGCAGCCTCTACCACCACTACGCCAGCGAACGAAAACAGCGCTGGATACGGGACGTCTTTTCCCGCTACGTCTCCCCCAACCGCGTGAACTACCTGGTCGACCACCCCGGCAGCGTCTCCCTGGGGGGTAAAGTGCAGGAATGCAGCTTTGTATTCACCGATCTGGCCGACTTCACGGCGCTCATGGAAACCATCGATCCGCGGGAAGCCGTCGACATGCTCAACGGCTATCTGGACGAATTGATCGCCATTGCCTTCAGCTTCGAAGGGACTCTGGATCGCATTGTCGGCGATTCCGTCGTAATTCTCTTTTCCGCACCGATCCCCCAGGCCGATCACCGCGCGCGGGCCCTGGCCTGTGCCCAAGCCATGGATCGCTTCGCCCACGAGTACGCCACGGGCCTGGCATCCCGCGGCGTGCGCTTCGGCAAGACGCGCATCGGGATACACGCTGGCGAAGTCTTCGTCGGAAACGTCGGCGGCCGGACCATTTTCGACTACCGGGCGCTGGGCGATCCGATCAACACCGCTTCGCGTCTGGAAAGCGTCAACAAGCACCTGGGTACGACCCTGTGCGCGTCGGAAGCCGTCGTCGGGGAGAGCGCCCCGGACAATGCCCTTCCCGTGGGACGGCTGGTACTCAAGGGCAAGACCCAACCCATCAAGGTCTTCGAAATCGTCCCCGAGAGGGAGTTGCCGCAGCGGGTCCCGCGCCGGCAGTATCGGGATGCCTTTGCGCTTCTCGCCGGCGCGGATACGAGTTCTGCCATGGCCGCCTTCAGGATTCTCGCAACCGCCTATCCGGAAGATCCGCTCGCAATCCTGCATCATCGCCGGCTCGCCGAAGGTGCTGTCGACGATCTCATCATCCTGACCGAGAAGTGAGCGCCCCACCCTTGCCCCACGCCCATCGCCCCATCGGAGGCCCCATGACCCCATCCCCCCTGGGCAGCAGCCCGCTCACCGTCCCGCCCCTTTGCCTGGGAACCATGACCTTCGGCAAGCAGACCTCGGAAGCCGACGCCCACGCCCAGCTTGATCTGGCCCTGGAGCTGGGCGTGAATTTCATCGATACGGCCGAGATGTACGCCGTCCCGCCGCGACCCGAAACCTTCGGCCGCAGCGAAGCCATCATCGGCTCCTGGCTCGCCCGCCAAGCCCGCGACCGCATCGTCATCGCGACCAAGGCCGCAGGTCCCGGCCGCAACCTGCACTGGATCCGCAACGGCCCCAGTGGGCTCGACCGCGGCAATCTGCGGGAAGCCCTGGCCGGCTCCCTGAAGCGCCTGGGAACCGACTACGTCGATCTTTACCAGTTGCACTGGCCGGCTCGCAACCAGCCCATGTTCGGCCAGTGGCAATTCGAGCCGGAGCGGGAGCGGGAGTGCACCCCGATCCGCGAACAGCTGGAGGCCCTGGACGAGCTTGTCCGCGAGGGCAAGGTGCGCGCCATCGGCGTCTCGAACGAGCACCCCTGGGGCATCATGGAATTCCTGCGCATCGCCCGGGAGTATGGCTTGCCGGTCATCGCCTCGACCCAGAATGCCTACAATCTCCTCAACCGGACCTTCGAAACCGGCCTCGCCGAAGTCTGCCTCCGCGAAAAGGTCGGTCTGCTGGCCTATTCGCCCCTGGCCTTCGGCCACCTGACCGGCAAATATCTGGCCGACCCGGGCGGTCCGGGGCGCATCAACGCCTTCCCGGATTTTGGCCAGCGCTACACCAAGCCCAACGTGGCCGCGGCCGTCGCCGCCTATGTCGCCCTGGCGAGAGAGCACGGCATCAGCCCCACCCGTCTCGCCCTGGGATTCGTCCGCTCGAGGAATTTTGTCAGCAGTACCATCCTGGGAGCTTCGTCCTTGGGCCAACTCGCCGAAGACCTCGCTGCGGCCGCCGAACCCCTGACCGCCGGACTCCTGGCGCGAATCGACGCCCTTCACCTACGCTACACCAATCCCGCTCCCTGACCGGAAAAGGCGACCCCGCGGTCATTCGCTGGGCAGTCCCGGACCCGGCGGCTGGACGCTCTGATCGCCGAAATCGACCCCGCTGATTTCCGCCGACTCGATGAGGCGCGCCACGTATTCGCGCTGGGCCAGGGTCTCGCGCCGTGCGGCCAGATGCTCGCGGATACGGCCCGAAACGACCTCGAAGGGCAGTACCTGGCCGCGGATGCAGTGCTCGATCAGGACCAGATGAAGGCCGAAACGGCTTTCCACCGGATTGGGCAGCAGCCCGACGCGCCCGAAGGCGACCAGGGCCGACCAGAATTCCGGCACCACCGACCCGACGGAAAGCTGGCCGAGTTGGCCCCCCACCTCGGCGCTGGTGCAGACGGACGCCCGGCGGGCGGCGGCGTCGAATTCGTCGGGATGCTCCTTGAGCCTGAGCAACAATTCGGCCGCCTGGCGCGCGCGCTCCTTGGCCGCGTCGTCTCCTGCCCGGGTGTCGAAGAGAATATGGCGGACCTGAAAGAGATCGCCACTGGAAAAGCGGTCCGGATTGCCTTCGTAATAGCGGCGAATTTCCTCGTCGGAAACGGTTTCCCGGGGAATTTCCGCAACCAGCAGACGCTCGACCGCCGTCTCCGGATCGGGGGCCTCGATCCCGGCGATGACCGCCCGTTGTCGCAACAGCACCTGGATCGCCAAGGCGCGGGCGGCGGCATCCCGCGGTTTGGGCGTATCGGCAAAATCCGCAGTTGCCTCGGCAATAGCCTCCTCGGAGATGGTTTCTCCGTTCACGATCACCGGCCGTGGCTTCCGACTGTAGAGCTTGACGACGGTTTCCATGTTTGTGGGTCCCTCGCGAAAGGGAGCGAGAATATCAGTTTATTTTCGCCAGGCTCGATTGATTTCTGCAATCAGCGCCGGACCGCGATGGACCAGGCCACGATGGACCTGGACGAGATCGGCCCCGGCGTTCCGCCGGGCCAGAGCATCCCGGGCGGAGCGGATTCCCCCCACGCTGACCAGGGCGACCTGGGAACCGAGTCCGCGACGCAGGACGCGCAAGACGCCTTCCGGGTCGCCACTCCCCTCGGCAGACACCAGTATCCCGCGGACGCCCGCCGCCACCCAGGTTGCCGCGGCTTGCAACGGATCGGGCCAGCCGGCGGCCAGTTTGGCCAGCAGCGGCCGGCGCTCCGTTTCGGCATCGGCGATGGCGGCGATCACCGCCGCAAAGCGCTCGGGCGAAGGGCAGTCACGACCCGGGTTGAGACAGAGGGTGTCCGCACCCCCGCCGTGCTTCCGCCACGCCGACAGAAATGCCTCCTCGGCCTTCGCCCAGGGGACTGCCGGGCCTTTGCCCAAACTCACCCCGCGCAGGGCGGCGCCGGAATGCCGCAGGGGGCGAACCCAAGGCGAACCGCCCGCAACGACCGTCCCCGCTTCGACCGAACCCAGGCCGAGGGAGGCGGCAGAGGCATACAGGCGGCCGCAGCGGTCGAACCCCGCGGCCAGCCCTACCGGCCCGGGGAAAGTGAGTCCCAGCGCGCGCACGGGAGGACCGGGAGCCACTTCCTCCGTGGCCGCGAGCAGATCGAGGAGCCGCCACCGGGTCCGCAGCGCGAGGCGAGAAAGCCTGGATCCCGCCATCAGGCGGCGCGCGCCGAGACCCGCGGAGCGTAGGCGTCGAGAAAGCCCACCAGGGCCGTCACCGCCGCCTCTGAGAGTCCGTTGTAGAGGCTAGCCCGGATACCCCCCAGGGCGGGGTGGCCCTGGAGATCGTCAAGACCGGCCGCTGCGGCTGCCGCCAGGAAATGGGCAGTGTCACCCGGATCGGCAAGGTGGAAACAGGGGTTGATCCGCGACCTTCGCTCCGGAGGAACGAAGGCACGGAGGGCCGGATTGTCGTCCACCGCCCAGTAGACCGCCCCGCTCCGGCGCCGGGCATTGTCGGCCATGGCGCTCACCCCTCCCTGGGCCTCGATCCAGTCGAGCATGGCCTTGAGGACGAAGACGGCAAATACCGGCGGCGTATTGACCCGCGAGTCGCACTCCGCCTGGCGGGCGTAATCGAGAACCCGCGGGGTGGCCGGGAGAGCACGCCCGAGCAGGTCTTCGCGCACGATGACCAAGGTCAGCCCGGAGACGCCGATGGACTTCTGGGTTCCGGCGTAGGCCAGCGCCACCCGGTCGAAATCGATGCGCCGGGTGAGGAAGTCGGAGGTCATGTCCACCGCCAGGGGCACAGGTACCGCCGGGTAGTCGGAAAACTGGACGCCATCCGCGGTCTCGTTGCTGGTCAGGTGGCAGTAGGCGGGCGGCGGGCCGGCCCGCCAACCCGCCCACTCGGCGACGACGTCGGCGGCCAGGGCAATCGCCACGCCGTAGCGGCCGGCCTCTTCCCGCGCCCGGCGCGACCAGTGTCCGCTCTCGACATAGACGGCCCGGCCGCCGGACAGGAGATTGAGGGGCACCGCGGCGAACTGGGCGGTGGCCCCTCCGGACAGGAAGAGAACGCGAAAACCCTCCGGAATTCCGAGCAGCCGGCGCAATGCAGCCTCGGTATCGCGCTGCAGCGTCTTGTAGCGCTCGGAAACGAAGGACAGCCCGAGGATGGACGGCCCCTCCGCGCCACCGCGGCAGGCTGCGGCAACCTGGCGGGCCACCGGGTCGGGCAAGGGCCCGGCAGCCGCGGCAAAGCTGTGGCGAGGCACCTGCGGACCGTCAGTGGAAGATGAAGGCGCCATGAGCCCCCGCCGCCATGAAGAAGAGCAGCGGAATCGACAGCATGGTATTCACCCGGGCCGACAGGAAAGTCCGCCGCGAAGCGCGCAGCCGGACGTCGATGGGGGCGGGAACGAAGCCCAGGACCCGCTTCTGGTTGGGCCAGAGAACGAACCACAGGTTGAGGACCATGATGACGCCGATCCACATGCCCAGGCCGATGGGGGCAAGGTCTCCGGAGAGTGTCATGGCCCCTTCCAGCCATCCGCGCTGCCCGAGGATGACGAGCCCGCTGCCCAGGGTGACCAGGGACGCGTAGCGGAAGGTGCAGTGCTCCCGCTGCAGGAGCGCCTGTTGCCGCGGGCTGTCCGGATCGGCG
This sequence comes from Rhodocyclaceae bacterium, assembly GCA_035345935.1. Taxonomy (GTDB): domain Bacteria; phylum Pseudomonadota; class Gammaproteobacteria; order Burkholderiales; family Rhodocyclaceae; genus SSSZ01. The sequence goes on from DAORDK010000008.1 coordinate 37,343, forward strand.
AGGTCGTCCCGGGTCAGGGGCACGTAGGTGGAGCGGGTCACCGCAGTGGCGTAGTTGTGGCCAATCCAGACCAGGGCGCCGAGGAAATGCAGCACCCTGGCCAGGAGTTCGACGAGGGCACCGTCCATCATCCCCCCTGGACGTAGCGCAGGAGGGCGGTCAGGACGACGGTCAGCGCCACCCCCAGGAGAACGGCGTTGAGCGACGAATCGAGCAGCCTAGACACAGCGGGCCGCCTTCTCGGTGCGCATGATCAGGGGCCGGGACTCCCGCTCCGGATGGTGAGCCCGGGCCACTGCCTCGCCGATGAGGTGATGGTGGGGCGACTTGGCGCAGGCCGGGTCGGTATTGCAGGCGTCCCCGGTGAGCAGGAAGGCCTGGCAGCGGCAGCCGCCGAAGTCCTTTTCCTTTTCGTGGCACGAATGGCACGGCTCCTTCATCCAACCCTGGCCACGGAATTTCCGGAAGGTTGGCGATTCTTCCCACAGCCAGCCGAGGGAATGCTCGCGCACCGTGGGGAATTCCAGTCCCTCGATCAGCCGGGCTTCCTGGCAGGGCAGCGCGGCGCCGTCCGGGGCCACGGTGAGGTGGATCGACCCCCAGCCGTTCATGCACGCCTTGGGGCGCTCCTCGTAGTAGTCGGGAATGACGAAATAGATGGTCATCTTGTCGCCCAGCCGCTCCCGGGCGGCCTGTACCGCTTGCTCGGCCCTTTCGATCTGCTCCCGGGTGGGCAGCAGTTCGTCCCGATTGACCATCGCCCAGTTGTAATACTGGATGTTGGCGAACTCGACGTACTCGACGCCGATGGACTCGGCCATGGCGAGGATTTCCTCGGTCTGATCCACGTTCTGGCGGAAGACCGGCACGTTGAGCACCATGGGAAAGCCATGGCGCTTCATCATCCGCGCCACTTCCAGCTTGAGGTCGAAGGCCCGGGCTCCGACCAGGCGGTCGGTGAGCTCGCGGTCGCTGGACTGGATGGAGAGTTGGATCTGATTGAGCCCGGCGGCCTTGAGGGCGGTCAGGCGAGTCTCGTTGACTCCGACCCCGGAGGTGATGAGATTGGTGTAATAGCCCAGTCGGCTCGCTTCGGCGACCAGCTCTTCGAGGTCGTCCCGCAGCATCGGCTCGCCTCCGGTAAAGCCCAGTTGCAGGGCCCCCAGTTCGCGCCCCTCCTTGAGCACCCGCTTCCACTCTTCGGTGGACAGCTCCTTGCCGTTGCAGCCGTCGTAATCGACGGGGTTGCTGCACCAGGGGCACTTCAGGGGGCAGCGGTAGGTCAGTTCGAGCACCAGCCAGAGCGGCTTGCCCTGGCCGTCAAGCCTGACGACGGATCCATCCTTTGGCACGGAAAACCTCCAGAAACTTGTAGACGCCTTCCGCGACGCGGTGATCGTCGCCGGGATAGGCCTGTTGAAGATCGCCGACCAATTCGGCGACGGTGAGACGGCCGTCGCAGCGCTTGATGATCTCGCCGGCGGTCTCGTTGAGCTTGACGATGCCTTCCGGGTAGAGCAGGACGTAGGACTGCTGCGTCTCCTCCCAGCGGAACAGGTACATCGGGTTGATGGCGAACCGGTCTTCGGCCGCCGGAAGTGCAGTGTCGGTCATAGGTCCGATCTCCATATCTCTAGGGGCCCGCTGGCCCCAACCCGCCGCACCGGACCGCGGAACGGAGGGATTGGCGAAGCCGGGGCCAGGTGCTTACCTCGCCTTAGCGAACGTAAACGTAGGCGGTGACTTCGAAGCCCAGACGAATGTCGCAATAGGCGGGATCAATCCACTGCATGTCGTACTCCTTGATGTGATTAGTGAAGAATCGGGGTCCGGGTCAAAAACCGCAGCCCCGGCGGGATGGTGCACCCGGGCTGGAAGCGAGCCCTCCTCATCGCCTTGAAGCGAGCCTGGCGAGTTTCCGGATTGCATCGTCGCGAAAATCATGATTTTCGCGGTGGCCTGCGAAAACTGACCCGCCGTTGACCTGGATCAGCGCAGCGCGGCCCAAAAAAATGCACGGCGCCCTCGGGCCGAGGACCGCCGTCCTCCCAAGGGAGTAGTCCGATCGGCCAGCTCGGGCCCGCCGCTTTTTTCGCCGACCCGCAGCTCTTCGCCTGCCTCCGGGGACCGTCGCCCGGGAGTGCACCGACTTCCGACCCCACCCTATGCCGTGGCTATAATCTCCCCTCCACGCCTTTCGGAGCCGCCATGTCGCGCCCTGTTCTCGCCGCCTTCCTGCTTGGCCTGCCCCTGCTTGCCCAGGCCGCCGACGTCCGCCAGTTCGTGCCCCGGGGCCAGGTGGACCAGCAGGTCCGGGCCACCGCCCGCTTCACCGACGACGTGGCCCCCCTGGGCCAGCCCGATGCCCCGGCTCCCTTCGAGGTGGATTGCGGCGGCATCCCCGGCAAGGGTCGCTGGAGCGACTCGAAGTCCTGGACCTACCTGCTCGACCGCCCGCTAAAGCCGGGCGAACGCTGCGATTTCCGCTTGAAACCCGGCCTCAAGGCGGCCAACGGCGACGCCGTCCGCGGCGAGTCGAGCTACGCCTTCTTCGCTCCCGGTCCCTGGCCCCGGTCGATCATGCCCAGTCCGGGGGACCGGATCGAGGAAGACCAGGCTTTCCTCATCGAAGCCAGCGGCCCCCTGAAGCGGGAATCGGTGGAGAAGTACGTCTGGTGCGAGGCCGACGGGGTCGGCAACCGCATCCCCGTGCGCCTCCTGAGCGACCCCGAGCGCGATGCCGCCCTGGCCACCTTTCATCGCACCCCGACCCCCGGCAGCCTGGGCCTCGCCTGCACCACCGCCCTGCCCACCGGCGCCAGGATGAAGCTGGTCTGGGGCAAGGGGGTCGAAGCGGTCGGCGGCGCCAAGGCCACCCGGGACGAGGGCTTCGTCTTCACCGTGCGCGAACCCTTCAAGGCCAGCTTCAGCTGCGAGCGGGAACGGGCCAACCAGCCCTGCTCGCCCCTCTCCGACCTGCGCCTGGAATTTTCCGCCCAGCTCGACCGCAAGGAACTGGCCAAGATCCGCCTGATCACCCCCGACGGAACCCGCGGCCCCAACGAGGACAGCCAAGGCGAGCGCCAGAACACCGGCAACGAGGTCGTCTTCAGAAAGCCTTTCGCCCAGAACGCCGAACTGCGCCTGGAAATCCCCGCCGGCCTCAAGGACGAGGCCGGCCGGCCCCTTGCCAACGCCGGCAGCTTCCCCCTGAGGATCAAGACCGGCACCCTGCCGCCCCTGGCGAAGTTCCCGGGCAGTTTCGGCATCCTGGAACTGAAGGAAGGCGGCATCCTGCCCGTCACCCTGCGCAACGTCGAAACGACGCTCCCCACCCGTAATCTACAGATGCCGGCCCAGCGCTTCGCCGACCAGCGCCTCACCGACGACGCCGACGTCCTCGCCGCCATGCAGGCGCTGGCCAAATTCGAGCAGCAGACCAAAACCACCAAGACCGGCAGCGGCAAGGACGCCGTCGAAAATGTGGACCCCTGGTACGCCAGGGAGCTCTCCTTCCTCAAGGACAGGAAGGGCGTGGCCAGCCGCGATCTGCCCAAGCCCAACCCCAGCCAGGAGTTCGAGGTCATCGGCATCCCGCTGGAAAAGCCCGGCTACCACATCGTCGAAATCGAAAGCCGCCTGCTTGGCGCTGCCCTGCTCGCCACGCCCAAGCCGATGTACGTGCGGGCGGCGGTGCTGGTCACCAATCTCGCCGTCCACCTGAAGACCGGCCGCGACAGCGGCCTGGTCTGGGTCACCACCCTGGACACCGGCAAGCCGGTGGCCGGGGCCGAAGTGCGCGTTTCCCGTTGCGACGGCAGCGAGCTCTGGCACGGCCGCACCGACGACCAGGGCCGCGCCCCCATCGACCGCGGCTTCCTGGAGGACAAGGGCTGCGGCGACGACGGCTACTTCCTCTTCGCCAGCGCCCGGCTGGGGGACGACTACAGCTTCGTCCGCTCCGACTGGCAGGAAGGCATCGAGCCCTGGCGCTTCGGGGTCGAGACCTGGGGCGAGGCCCAGCCGCGCAAGATCCACACGGTCTTCGACCGGCCGATGTTCCGCGCCGGCGAGACCGTCTCCATGAAGCACATCGCTCGGGACCGCGGCAGCCGCGGCTTCGCCTACCCCAATAGCAAGGATCTCCCCAACGAATTGGTGATCCAGCACGACGGCAGCGGCGACGAATTCCGCCAGCCCCTGACCTGGGATGCCCGCGGCACCGCCACCAACACCTGGAAGATTCCCGCCGCCGCCAAGCGCGGCCGCTATTTTGTCGCCCTGGTCGGCGGCAGCCGCACCCGGGAGGAAAGCGGCGAATTCCGCGTCTCCGACTTCCGCCTGCCAGTCTTCACCGGCAGCGTCCAGGGCGTCCCGCCACGGCAGGTGGCGCCCAAGGAAGTGCCCCTCGCCCTTGGCCTTTCGTTCCTCAACGGCGGCGCCGCCAAGGGCGCCGCCACCCAGGTTTCCGCCACCCTGCGGCCCCGCTGGCCCGAATTCAAGGGCTACGAGGCCTTCCGCTTCCATGTCGATTTCGACCAGGAGGGCCTGGGCGCCTTCGCCGTCGACAGCGGCCGCGAGAGCGAGCAGCTGATCGCCGACAAGGTGCCGGTCACGCTGGACAAGGCCGGCGCCGGCAAGCTGGCCGTCACCCTGCCGGAACGGGTCAAGGGGCCGAGCGAGGTCTATGCCGAGATGACCTTCCCCGATCCCAACGGCGAGATCCAGACCATCCACGGCACCGTTGAACTCTGGCCCGCCGCCGTCACCGCCGGCATCCGGGTCAAGGACTGGGTGTCCACCAAGGACAAGGGGGCCATCGAGGTGGCGGTCCTCGACACTGCCGGCAAGAAGCCCCTGGGCGACGTCGCCGTGCGCATCGTCGCCAAGCGGCGCATCGACTATTCCCACAGGAAGCGCGTCGTCGGAGGCTTCTACGCCTACGAGCACCACACCGAATTCGCCGACCTGGGCGAGCTCTGCGCGGGCCGCACCGACGCCCGCGGCACCCTGGTCTGCGAACCCAAGATCGATGTCGCCGGCAACGTGTACCTGCTGGCCGAGGCCAAGGATGCCCAGGGCAACGTGGCCCGGGCCGGCACCAGCTACTGGGTGGCGGGGGCCGGCGACACCTGGTTCACCGCCGGCAACGACGACCGCATCGACGTCATCCCCGAGAAGCGCAGCTACGCCCCCGGCGAGAAGGCCCGCTTCCAGGTGCGCCTGCCCTTCCGCGAAGCCACCGCCCTGGTTTCCGTCGAAGCCGGCGGCATCATCGAAACCGTCGTCCAGCCCCTCTCCCGCTACAAGCCTTATATCGAGCTGCCGGTGAAGGCCGAATGGGGCCCCAACGTCTTCGTCTCGGTACTCGCCGTGCGCGGCCGGGTGCAGCCCCTCAAGTGGTACTCCTTCTTCGACTGGGGCTGGCGCGAACCCGTCGCCTGGTTCAAGGAATGGTGGAACCCGACCCAGCCCTCGGCCATGGTCGATCTGGCCAAGCCCGCCTTCAAGCTGGGCCTCGCCGCCATCGACGTGGGCGTCGACGGCTTCCGCCTCAAGGTCGATGTGGCGCCGGAAAAGGCCGACTACCGCCCGCGGGACACCGCCAAGGTGCGCATCAAAGTCGTCCAGCCCGACGGCAAGCCCGTCCCCGCCGGCACCGAGGTGGCCCTGGCCGCCGTGGACCAGGCGCTGCTGGAGTTGCGCCCCAACGAGAGCTGGAAGCTGCTGGAAGCCATGCTGCCCCGCCGCAGCTACGAGGTGGAAACCGCCACCGCCCAATCCCAGGTCATCGGCAAGCGCCACTTCGGCAAGAAGGCCGTGCCCCCGGGCGGCGGCGGCGGCCGCGCCCCGGCCCGCGAATTGTTCGACACCCTGCTTCTGTGGAACCCCCGGGTGGCGCTGGACGCCAGCGGCAGCGCCACGGTGAATGTACCGGTCAACGACTCCCTCAGCGAGTTCAAGGTGGTGGCCGTGGCCGATGCGGGCACCGGCCTCTTCGGCACCGGCAGCGGCACTTTCCGCACCAAGCAGGACCTGCAGATGATCTCCGGCCTGCCTCCCCTGGTGCGGGAAAAGGACCGCTTCGCCGCCGGCCTCACCCTGCGGAACGGCACCGCCAAGCCGATGACCGTCCAGGTCACCGCCAAGGCCGGCAGCAAGGCCCTGGAGAGCCGCGAGGTCAAGCTGGAAGCCGAAGGCGCTGCCGAAGTCGCCTGGAACGCCGAGGCCCCGGAGGGCACCACGGCCCTGGACTGGGAGTTCGAAGCTGCCGACAGTGCCAGCGGCGCCAAAGACCGCCTCAAGATCAGCCAGCAGGTCGCCCCCGCCGTCCCGGTGACGGTGCAGCAGGCCAGCTTCGCCCGCGTCGAGGGCAAGCTGGAACTGCCCGCCGTGCTGGCCGCCAACGCCCTGCCCGGCCGCGGCGGCGTCGAAGTCGGCCTCTCCCCGCGCATTTCCACGCCTCCACCCGGATTGAAGCGCTTCTTCGAGGAATACCCCTTCGTCTGCCTGGAACAGAAGACCTCCATCGCCGTCGGCCTCCGGGACGAAAAGCGCTGGCAGCAGATCGTCGACGCCCTGCCCACCTATCTCGACGCCAACGGCTTGGCCCGTTACTTCCCCGGCGACCTGCCCGGCAGCCCCAGCCTCACCGCCTACGTGCTGGACGTGAGCCAGGCCGCCGGCTTCAACCTCCCGCCGGAAATCGCCGGACGCCTGGAGAAAGGCCTGCTCGCCTTCGCCGAGGGCCGCATCAAGCCCGATCATTGGGCGCCCACCAACGACCTGACTGCAAGGAAACTCAGTGCCCTGGAGGCCCTCACCCGCCGTGGCCACAAGCCCCTGGGGGTCATCACCAGCCTGGACCTGGAACAGCCCATGCGCCTGCCCACGGCGGCCCTCATCGACTGGTACCTCGTCGCCAAACGCCTCACCGACCTGCCCGACCGCGCCCCGCGCCTGGCCGCCGCCGAGCAGGAAATCCGCAACCGCCTGAGCTACCAGGGCGGCCGCCTGGCCTTCACCACCGAGGCCGGCGACTACTGGTGGTGGCTGATGGTCAGCGGCGACAGCAACGCTTTCCGCCTCATCGAGGCTGTCATCGACGAACCCGGCTGGAAGGACGACCTGCCCGCCCTCGTCCAGGGCGCCATGCTGCGCCAGGTGCGCGGCCGCTGGGTGACCACCACCGCCAACGTCTGGGCCACCATCGCCCTCGATGCCTTCGGCAAGAAATTCGAGAAGGAAGCGGTCACCGGCAGCACCCGCGCCGTCCTCGGCAAGGGCACACCGGTCAGCCATGCCTGGGCCAGCAGCGATGCCGCCACACTTACCCTGCCCTGGCCCGCCAAGGCCAACCCGGACGACAAGCTCGCCCTCGCCCACGAAGGCGGCGGCAAGCCCTGGGCCAGCGTCCAGGTGCTGGCGGCCGTTCCCGCCACCGCTCCCCGGGCCTACGGCTTCAAAATCAAGCGCGAAGTCACGCCGGTGACCCAGAAGGTGCCGGGCAAATTCCGCCGGGGCGACGTCCTCATGGTGCGCCTCAGCGTCGAATCCGACCAGGACATGGCCTGGGTGGTGATCAACGACCCCATCCCCGGCGGCGCCCGCATCCTGGGCGACGGCGACGGCCGCGATTCCCACATCGAAAGCCGCGACGACCGCCCCCGCGGCAACGCCTGGCCCGCCTACGTCGAACGCACCTTCAGCGCCTACCGCGCCTACTACGCCCGGGTGCCCAAGGGGTCCTTCTCGGTGGAATACACCCTACGGCTCAACAACGCCGGCGACTTCGCCCTGCCGGCGACGCGGGTGGAGGCGATGTATGCGCCGGAGGTGTTCGGGGAGGTGCCGAACGGGCGGGTGGTGGTGGAGCGCGAGTGAGGCCGGCGAGGGGTCGTGTGGCCATCGCCTTCCCAGCCGCCCACCTGTATTATCTTACTTAATACTGATCGATCTGCAAGGAGGTAAGACAATGGCCGCCACTGCAACCCTGTCCAGCAAATACCAGATCTCCATCCCCAAGGCCGTCCGCGAGGAACAACATTGGGAAAGCGGTCAGGAATTCGTTTTCATCCCCAAGGGCAAAGGGGTGCTGGTCATCCCCGTTCCCGACCTCGATCAGCTTTCCGGCATCGCTGCGGGCGCCAGGTCCGAAACCTATCGGGACCGCGAGGACCGCTTCTGATGCGGGTCGTCGATACCTCCGTCTGGATCGAATGGCTGATCGGCAGCCCGCTGAGCAAGCACCTGGCGCCGGAGATCCCCGGCCAGGCCCAATGCATAGTCCCCACCATCATCCAACTCGAACTGGCCAAATGGCTCACCCGGGAAGCCGGTGAAGAGCAGGCGGACCAGATGATCGCCTATACCCAGAAATGCATCGTCGTGCCGCTGGATACAACCATCGCCCTGAAAGCCGCCGACCTGCATCGCCAGTTCAAACTGGCGACGGCGGATGCGATTGTGTATGCGACAGCGCTGGAGCGGGGCGCCGACCTGCTGACCTGCGATGCCCATTTTGAAACGCTGCCCGAAGTGGCGTACTTTCGGAAACGTGCGTGGAGAGACCCCCCAGGGGACGCACCGCGGATTCCCTCCGGATGAGGCCCCGCCCGCCAAGATCCGAGTTGCCTTCAGTCTTCAGCCGCAACCGGCTGGCTATGCGCTCGATGTATTGCAGCAGAGCGACCAGCCAGCCATGGGGTCGGAAAGGTTTCCGACCCATTCCATTCAAATGACCAGGACTGCGTTGATCCCAATTTCGCCACGCCCAGCAGCGTTCATTGCCTTCCTCCTGTTGGCGGGGTGCGCCGCTGGTCCGCAGGTCGCCGACCTTGCCCAAGGCCAATCCGGATGGGTCGTGTATCCGTCCTCGGCCGAGAAGATCTCCCTGCGTGGCGATCTGCAATTCCCGGCCGGGGGCTCCGGAAAATTGCCCGCCATCGTGATTGCCCACGCGAGCGGCGGGCTCGGTGAGCAGAGCGAACGATGGGCGCGTTTCTTCCGGGAACAGGGCATCGCCACCTTCAAGATCGATTATTTCGGACCGCGCGGAATCCGGGCGGATTCCGCCGTCCAGCCCGTCCCGACCAATGACACCATCGATGCCCTGCACCTCCTGGCGAGCCACCCGCGTATCGATGCGAAGCGAATTGCCGTCATCGGCTTTTCCCGGGGAGCACACCTGGCGATCAATTCGGCCAGCCCCGGTTATACCGGCAGCGATTTGCGCTACGCCGCCCATGTCGGGCTCTATCCGACCTGCGGTTTGACCCATATCGGCAAGGGCGACGGAGCAGCCCCGATCCTCATCATGGTCGGGAGCGACGATGACATCGCCCCGGTGGTGCAGTGCGAGACCCTCAAGAAGGATGGTGTTGCCCAGGGCCGTTCCGTCACCCTGAAGGTCTACGAGGGTGCCCAGCATGCCTGGGATGGCGACTATTCCGGCATCTGGTTCCACCGGGCGCTGAACGCCTCGTACCGAATGCGGGCTGATCGAGCGCTCGCGGAACGTTCCCAACGCGACGTCTTGGAATTCCTGCGCGGTCCGCTGAAACTTTGATTCTCCAGACCACAGGGGAGCCTTTCCACAAACTGGCCTGGACAGGGCCGCTGGGGGCAGCGCAGCATCCCACGCACTATTGTCCAGGGAAAACGGCGGCAGTGCGCCGCGGCCCGGCTGCCTGACTCGGCAATTCGCCCGATGAGTTCCGGCCAGCCTGAGCGCCCCGCCCCCCGACCCGTTTCGTGCTATGCATCAGGGTGAAAAAGTGGCTACGATGACCATTCGAACTCAGCTTCATCCCGATGCTGCAAGACAAGTCATAGAAAGCCCCGCCCCCCATGAAATTCGACCTCAAGTCCGCGGCCCTAGGCGCGGTGTTCGCAGTTCTCCTTGCCGTCGCGGGGGTCGCCGCCCTGTTTTTCAGTTCCGGTCCGGATGTCCGCACGATTTCCCACAGGGTCGTGCTGCCGTCGGGGAAGGCCATCGCCGTCACAATGTGCAATTTCGCCTGGGGCGTCGAGCATTCCGAACGCGACGCCGCCAAGGACAGTTTCGTGCTCGAGTACGTCTCTACGGTACCCCAGGGCGATCTCGGCGCCATCGACCGGGAGACTCTGGAGGTCTTCGAGTTGATCCGCCCCGTGTCCGAGCTCTGGGGCCTTGCCACGGCAAGCGTTTCCGCCTTCCCCACCCAGGCCCGGAAGGGCCGCTACTTCACCTACCTTTTTACCCGGGACCCAAGCGGAAAATGGACTTTCGAGCGCAGCGAAGCCAAGGTTTTCATCAACGACTGAGGTTCGACCTTCCAGCACGACAGGCGCATGCGCGACGGATTGAGGGCGGCCGCTCCCGGATCTATCGATTCGCTGTAGCGCGGTCGCAGCTTACCGTCCCACGGACGCCGCCAGGCAAGCGAGAACCCGTGATTGCGCAGCCCTCGGCGCCCGGATGGGCCTTCCCCTCGCCTCTGCGTGCCATTGCGAAGGCCGCCCTCGCGGCGCTTCTCTTCGCGGCGCAGCCCGTTGCCTACGCCGCCGAAGACTGGGCACTCCTCGCCCGCGAGGGCGGTTGCCATCCGATCGCATCGCTCAAGCGCCGCCTTGCGGATCTTCCCGAAGTACGCGATCCCGATGCCTTCCAGGCCTATGTGCAGGCGAAGGGATGGCGGTTCGACCGCAAGGCCCATGCCGTTCCCGCGGGAAAGGCGGTGGAGTTTGCGGTGGAGAGCCAAGGTCTGGCCCTGCTGTTCGTGACGCGCGAAATGTGTTCGTCCGGACCGGAAGCGGTTCGTCGATAATCGGGCTTTCGAGTGGAGACCGCATGAACACCTTCAGCACCCGCCGGTTCTTCTCCGCGCCGCCCGCGGCGGTCTTCGCAGCGATCCAGGACGGCGAGCGTCTGGCGCGATGGTGGGGACCGGCGGGCTTCGCCAATCGCTTCGCGGTATTCGAGTTTCGGCCACAGGGCCGATGGATATTCACCATGGTCGGTCCGGATGGACGGGAGTATCCCAACGAATCGGTGTTCGCGAGCGTGGTGCCTGACCGCCTGGTGGTGATCCGTCATGTCTGCGCCCCGCACTTCCAGTTGACCATTGCCCTGGAGGCGGAAGGGAGCGGCACCCTGCTGCGCTGGGATCAGGCCTTCGACGACCCGGCGGTGGCGGCCGCCGTCCGCGCCATCGTCGAGCCGGCCAACGAGCAGAATCTCGACCGCCTCACGGCCGAACTCGGCTTGACCCCCTGAATTCCTGACCGAGAAGAGCGATGTGGGACGAGCGCTTCAGCACTGAGGATTACGCCTACGGCAAACTCCCCAACGGCTTTCTCGCCGAGCGCCATGGGGCCATACCTCGGGGACGCGTCCTCAGCCTCGCGGAGGGGGAAGGCCGCAATGCGGTCTTCCTCGCCCGGCAGGGTTATGCGGTCACCGCCGTCGATGGCTCGGCGGTAGGCCTCGCCAAGGCGCGACGCCTCGCCGAGGAGGGCGGCGTCGCCATCGACACCCTCCATGCCGATCTGGCGGATTTCGACCTGGGGGAAAATCGCTGGGAAGGTATCGTCTCGATCTTCTGCCCCCTGCCCTCGATCCTGCGGGCCGAGGTCCATCGCCGCGCCGTGGCGGGTCTCAGGCCCGGCGGGGTCTTCCTGCTCGAGGCCTACCGGCCCGAGCAGGTGCAGTACGGAACCGGCGGCGGCAAGGACACGGATACCATGCAGACCCTCGATACCCTGCGCCGGGAGCTGGCAGGGCTGACCTTCCTGCACCTGGCCGCGGTGGAACGGAACATCGTGGAGGGCATCTACCACACTGGGATGGGTGCGGTGGTCCAGGCAATCGCCGTGAAGCCCGGCTGAAGCCGTCTGCTCGAGAGGCCGGGATTGCTGAGTCCGCGCATGGTCCGGACAGCATAGCAATCCGAACCAGGACGCTGCCCAAAAGAAAATGCCGCCAGGCTTGCGCCCGGCGGCATCCTCATCTCGCTTCTACCGCGGATTACTTGCCGACGGCGTCTTTGGCCTTCTGGGCGCCGGTCTCGGCCGCGGCCTTGACTTCGGCCCCGGCCTTCTGGGCCGCTTCCTTGGCATCCGTAGCCACCTTCTCGGCTGCTTCCTTGGCCTTGTCCGCCGTTTCCACCGCTGTGGTCTTGGCCTCCGTCGCCGCCTTCTCGGCATTCACCTTGGCCGCTTCGCCAACCGCCTTGGCGGCTTCGCCGGTCTTTTCCGCAGCGGTCTTCGCCGCGTCGCCGGCAGCCTTGACCGCTTCTTCGGCGGCCTTGTTGGCCGCAGCGGCCGGTTCTTCCTTCTTGCCGCAAGCGGCCACTGCCGCAGAGACGGCAACGATGGCGATCAGGGAGCGGATGAGGTGATGGGATTGAGTCATGGTTTGGTTCCTTTCGGTTGATTGAACAGGCTGAGAGCAGAATGCCGAGGCGTCATTCGCGAAGCGAATAACGGCGAGCGAGGGGTTTAGGCGGACACGCCTGTCGACTCGGGGGTCGAGGATGTTCTCGGGGAAGTGGCGCGTTGCCGCCCGACGCCGATTTTGCTGCCGGGCAAGGGACTCATCGTATCGGCGCGGACCAGCGCAGCCCGGAACGGGACGCGCCGATCAGGAGAGGTCTTCCTTGCGCGGCAGCGGAAGCCGGATAAGTTCGATGCCTTCTTCCCGCAGGGCTTCAAATTCCTGGTCGCTGGTCCGACCGCGAATCGCCCTTTCAGGCGCTTCGTGGTAGTGGATTTTGCGGGCCTCGGCGGCAAAGGCGGACCCGACGTCTTCGGTGCTCGCCATCAGCACATTCACCAGCTGGCGGTAGAGCGCCATGGCTTGCGAACCCGCGGGGACCGCCGCCACAGAAGTTTCAGGCCCCGGAGAATCGCCGCGCGGACCCGAGGCGACTGCGACCGCCGAAGGGACACGGCGCACTTCAGGGGTGTCGCAATGGGGGCAACGGATCAGGCCCCGTTCGAGCTGGCATTCGAAGTCTTCGGGGCCGGCAAACCACCCTTCCATCCGGTGGTCGTTTTCGCAGAGCAGGTCGTAAATGATCATGGCTGAACCCTTGGTGCCCGGGAACGGACTCGAACCGTCAAGCCTTGCGGCGGCGGATTTTAAGTCCGCTGTGTTTACCGATTTCACCACCCGGGCGGCGGGCCGATTATAGCCTTGGCCGGATGTGAAAAAGGGAAAGCAACGGACGCTTTCCCTTCGAACTGGAGCGGGAGACGAGTCTCGAACTCGCGACCTCAACCTTGGCAAGGTTGCGCTCTACCAACTGAGCTACTCCCGCAGAATCCTTGGAGGCGCGAGCCGGAGTCGAACCGACCTACACGGATTTGCAATCCGGTGCATAACCGCTTTGCTATCGCGCCGTGTACCTCGCAGGAAAGCAATCCGATTGCTGCTTTCCTAAAAATCTTTTGGAGCGGCAGAAGAGTCTCGAACTCTCGACCTCAACCTTGGCAAGGTTGCGCTCTACCAACTGAGCTACTGCCGCGTCGAACAGAGCGGGCATTATAGGCGCTGCTCTTTTTATGTCAAGGAATATCCCCTGCCCGCCGGGCGATCTCCGGCCATGCCCGACGCAGGTAGTAGACCATGGACCACAGGGTCAGTACGGCCGCGATCCAGATCAGCCAAGTCCCCAGACGCTGGATGTCCACCCCGGCCAGGGGGGCGTGATAGAGCAGCATGGGGATGGCGATCATCTGGGCGGTGGTCTTGATCTTGCCGAGCATCGACACGGCGACGCTCTTGCGCGCCCCAATGCTGGCCATCCACTCGCGCAGGGCGGAGATGGTGATTTCCCGCCCGATGATGATGCCGGCCACGATGGAGTCGGTCCGGTCGAGTTGCACGAGGACGATGAGGGCGGCAGCGACCATGAGCTTGTCGGCCACTGGGTCGAGAAATGCGCCGAAGGCCGAGGTCTGGTTGAGCTTGCGGGCGAGATAGCCGTCGGCCCAGTCGGTGATGGCCGCAGCGACGAAGAGGACGGTGGCGAAAAGGTTCCGCTCATAATCGCTGACCCACTCCGCCGGCAGGTAATACACCCCGATGAGCAGCGGGATGGCGACGATACGCAGCCAGGTCAGCAGGATGGGGAGATTGAAAGGCATGCGTCAGTGTAATGCAGCATAGATTTTTGCGGCCAGTTCTCGGCTAATCCCCGGTACCGCCGCCAGTTGGTCCGGACTGGCCGCAAGCACCCCGGGCAGCCCCCCGAACTGGGCCACCAGGGCTTTGCGCCGCGCCGGACCGATGCCCGGCAGGCTTTCCAGTCTGGAGGTGTTACGCGCCTTCGCCCGCCGGGCGCGATGTCCGGTGATGGCAAAGCGGTGCGCCTCGTCGCGGATTTCCTGGATCAGGTGCAGGGCCGGATGTTCGGGCGGCAATTGTAACGGCTGTCGCCCGTCCGGGAAAATCAGGCTTTCCAGACCGGGTTTGCGCTCCTCGCCCTTGGCGACGCCCACCAGCCCCAGCGCTGCAAGACCGAGATCCGCCAGCGCTTCATGGGCGACACCCACCTGCCCTTTCCCGCCGTCGATGAGGATGAGGTCCGGCAGGATGCCTTCGCCATTCGCCACGCTGTCGTAGCGTCGGCTGACCGCCTGACGCATGGCGGCGTAGTCGTCGCCGGGAGCGATGTCGCGGATATTGAAGCGCCGGTAGTCGGATTTCTTCATGCCGCTGCCTTGATACACGACACACGACGCCACCGTCGCCTCGCCCTGGGTGTGGCTGATATCGAAGCATTCGATACGCTGCACGGGCTCGGCGAGGCCGAGAGCCTCCTGGAGGGCAGCCAGACGCTGCTCCTGCTGGGCGGTGGCCTGATTGCGGGCGACGATGGCCAGCCGCGCGTTCTGCAGGGCCATCTCGACCCAGGTGCGATGAACGACAGAGCGCGGTTCGAGCACGGGAACGGCGCGGCCTGCCAATTCGGCCAGGAGGGCCGCGTTGTCGGTGCCCTCCTCGTCTGCCGGTGGGGGCGAGACGAAAATGCGCGCCGGTGCCGGATGGACGGCGTAATGCTGCTGCAGGAAGGCCGCCACGGCATCGGCCGAGGTGGAATCTCCGGCGTTGGTCGGGAACTGCGGCCGATCGCCCAGGTGCCGCCCCCCCCGGACCATGGCGAGATTCACGCAGAGCTGTCCGGCATCCCGCAGGGCGACGACGACGTCGACGTCCTCGCCCTTGGCGCTGGAAACGAACTGCTTTTCCTGCACCTGGCGCAGCGACTGGATCTGGTCCCGGTAAATGGCGGCCATTTCGAAGGCCAGCCGAGCTGAAGCCTCTTCCATGGATCTGGTGAGGCGCTTGATGACTTCCTGCTGGCGTCCGTGGAGGAACATGGCGGCCAGCTGCACGTCCCGGGCGTAGTCTTCGGCCGTGATGTGGCCGACGCAGGGTCCGCTGCAGCGGCGGATCTGGTAGAGCAGGCAGGGCCGCGAGCGGTTGGCGAAGACGGTGTCCTCGCAGGTGCGCAGGC
>DAORDK010000009.1:0-52653 GCA_035345935.1 Rhodocyclaceae bacterium
TGCTTAGCTCAGTTGGTAGAGCGCTAGCCTTACAAGCTGGATGTCGGGGGTTCGAACCCCTCAGCACCCACCAATCCCGGGGGTTTGCGTCATTGCGCAGACCCCCTTTCGTTTGACTACCCCTCCTGCAATAGACTCGCCATGACCGATCACTGTATTGACGTGACGCTGGAAGATTTCGAAGCCAAGGTTTTTCGGCCATCGGCTCAAACGCCTGTCCTCGTGGACTTCTGGGCTCCTTGGTGTGGGCCCTGCAAGACCCTGACTCCGCTTCTTGAAAAACTCGCCCAAGAGTACGCGGGACGCTTCCTGCTGGCGAAGGTCAACTCCGACGAAAACCCTGAACTTGCCCACCACTTCGGGGTCCGTAGCATTCCTACGGTCAAGGTGTTGTTCGGGGGACAGTTGGTCGACGAATTTGCGGGCGCGCTCACCGAAGGGGAATTACGAAACTTTCTGGACCGGCTGCTTCCGCCGGCGCAACCCGGACTACGAGAGCAGGCGGCTACCCTGGCAGCCGCGGGAAGATTGGAGGAGGCGCTCGCTCTCCTTGCCCAGGCGACCCACGACAATCCGGATGACGAGGGCGCGCGGCTCGACGCCGCCGACCTGCTCCTGGAACTCGGTCGCAAGGACGAAGCTGGACACATCCTGGCCTCGGAGTTCGTCAAGGAAACCGCTCGCGCCCAGGCACTCCGCTCTCGCTTGGCGCTCGCGGAGGGGGGGGCAGACATTGCGGCCCTTGAAGCCCAGGTGGCCTCAGCCCCCGAGAATCTTGGCATTCGCCTCGAACTTTCCCAGGCCTACGCGGCTGCCGGTCGCTATCGCGACGCGCTGGAAGCGGCAATCGAGGTTGTCCGTCGAGACCGGCATTACGACGATGCAGCCGCCCGCAAGGCAGTGTTGAAGATATTCGAAGCCTTGGGGTCAGAGGAGCGCTACGACGATTTGATCCGCGAGTACCGTCGAACCCTGGCCAGCGCCCTCAATTGACTGCCAAGGCCCGCCAGAACTCCGTTCTGGCCCTGGACAATCCCCGGGGGGTCCCGTAGAATGCGCCCCTCGTCTCCATCAGGAGGCGAACAGCGGCGGCATTAGCTCAGTCGGTAGAGCACCGGATTGTGATTCCGGGTGTCACCGGTTCGATCCCGGTATGTCGCCCCATTAATACGCACCACGCTGCACCAAGCAGCACCTGAAACCCCGGCGCCACAAGGCATTCGGGGTTTTTTATTGCATCCTTTTGCACCAAGGCAGGGCTCCTGTACCCAAAAACGGGGGCACATGGGGGGACGCGTATACCCTTCAGTGACGCATACCTCCACGTGGGGCGGTGACACGTGAGCATGGCCGTCGGCGAGCCGCTGGCGGTTGCGCTGATCCATCCACCGTCTTGCGCTCAGCAGTAAGCGCAAATCGAAGGTCGGTAACTAGTTCCAATGACCAGCGACATCCTGCCTTTGCCAGCGCTCCCATAGGCCTTATAGCGGATAGTTCGTGCTTTGCCTGTTTGCTATAAATGCAAGTCATCACCCTTGGTAAGCGGATAAGCCGCCGATGCAGGGAAGATCAAGCCAACAACTTACTGGAGAATGGCAATGCATTTCACGGGATACAAGGGATTGCTCGGTGTACTGGCGTTCGCGCTTCTATCTTCCTCGGCTCTTGCTGCAGATGAAATCCGGAGCGATCCGCGCATGCTCAAATTGGCCACCGAAAGCGGCTGCTTGACCTGCCATGCGGTCGATGGCGGCAAAGCAAGCCCTTCGGGAGACAAGCCCATCGGTCCGGCGTGGGTCGATGTCGCGAAACAATATCGTGGCAAACCGGCCGCATCGCAATTCCTGACTCGGGTCGTCCTCGAGGGCTCCAATCCGTATAACAGCCATTGGAAGGGCAAGGTGAGCGGAATTGCGATGCCGCCCAACGCAGTTGCCATCACGGAAGCCAATACGCGTCTGCTGGTAAGCTGGATTCTTGCACTCTAAGAGCTTTAACCAAGCCGCCGGAGCAGCAAGCGGACACAAAGTGGTCATCCAATCTTCCGAAATCTGTACCGAAAGCTTCAAATGAAGCCAATTGGCTACGCCACAGGTAGTAGCTCTCTTCCGAGAAGCCGTGCCGACGGCACAGTTCTTTAACTGGAAGCCCTGCTTCGGCCTCTCGCAGGAAGCCAATGATCTGCTCTTCGGCGAATCGCTTCTTCATGTCCAATCTCCTTGCTGGTGGGATTGGACTCTAAAGTCACGTGCTACTCAATTCCGGGGGGACGTCGATCGATGCGCTGCAAACCATCTGGGGATAATGTCAAACGCAACTTGAGGAGGGCGTTTGTACTTCAGGAATTTGAGCGGTCAGTCGCTGTCATTTATCTCATTGGTCATCAAACGTTCGTACTGCATCCACATGTAGTTCAACTGTAGCAACATCGATCCGTTCCTTAGTTCCTCTGACAGCATGCGCTGGAATCCGAAAAATCCGGAGCCTGCCAACCGATCAATCCATTCACTGGATTCCATCCGAACCTGCTTCGTTTGATCGTCAGCAATCCCGCGCTCGGACTGGTGCTGCAGCCATTGCCGGAACTCTCTCAGTACGCCATCGATCACCGGCATGGAAGCAACTTGCGTCGCGGCAGGTTCGATCGGCCGATGGCTGCGCCTCAGTTTGTCGAATAGCTTCGCGGTCAGGCCACGCTCTCGCGGTTCATCAAAGTACAGGGCATCGACTGCATTTTCCGCGGCGCTTGCATTCGGTCGCACCAGGCTCAGAGGTTCCCCCACAAGGCCGTTCACACCGGCCCTGAGACGGGCAAGGACTAAGGTGCCCGCTTTCAGGTCCTCAGGCTGCATGGCTTCGATACGGGTGATCGCCGGTGCAGTGAATTCGTCAAAGCGCAGTTCGAGATCCAGGCGGCCGCCGTCGCTGTCGAACAACGGCCAAACGAGGGTCTGCCGGGCAGGATCGAATTGCGCTGGCCCGTAGCGTTCTGGCTTCAATATCACCCAATTCTTCATGGGTTGTGGCTCAGCGAGCAGGCTGCGGCGGACGAGACTGCGCGATCGCAGGATCTCAGACCAAGAGGTTTGCGGTTTCAGCCGTTCTGCAAATCGCCCGGGGGAATCGGTGAGTACCACGGTGGCGGACGTACTCTCTGCAGCAGAAATGCGGCCAGCCGCGTTAAGCTGCGCGCCATTCAACGTGACTCGACGGCCGGTCGC
Organism: Rhodocyclaceae bacterium; assembly: GCA_035345935.1. Taxonomy (GTDB): domain Bacteria; phylum Pseudomonadota; class Gammaproteobacteria; order Burkholderiales; family Rhodocyclaceae; genus SSSZ01. The sequence continues at coordinate 3,222 of DAORDK010000009.1, forward strand.
TTGCTGGGGGGCCCCAAGGCCACTCCAGGGACCGGCGGCACGATATCGGGCAATGGGATTGAAGCCTCGCTGAGTCTCGGGCCTGGCATCGGTGCAGGAAAGGAAGGCTTGCTCATCTGGCGACCAGAACAGCATGGTCAGGCCTACGTAACCAGTGGCTGAGCGCCAGGCACTAGCGCCCAGCCCCAGCAGTTCGAGGGTCTTTGTCCCCTCGTAGCGAGATCGGGCGCGACCAGCAAGATGCTGGGGTACAGCGCCGCTAGAGGCGGCTTCGTCGAGGGCCGAAACGAGTGCGTAGGTCAGGCTAATTTCGTCAAACAACCTGTGCTCATCGGCGCCGCCGGCCCGATCCAGCAGCATTTCGACGTGATCGGCGATACGCCGAAGCAGCAGGGCGAGGCGATAATATTCGGCGCCCTGAGCCCATACCGACAGTGTGGTGTAGCGCTCATAGATGCCCAGCGACAGGTGCGAGAGGCCCAGTTCGATGCTCTCACAGAGCAATTGCCGGGTGCCTTCACGGAGTCGGTTCCTCGAGTCCTCCTGTGCCTCGGCCGGCGCTTCGGCGGCGGCGTGGTCTTTGCCGAGGTCCAGGGATGCATTGCGCGGTCTGGTCTTTTCCTCGGGCGGGGATGCGGTAATGCCATGAGCCCGCTGGAACGCGAGCACAGCGGCGACACGATACTTTTCGATATGGCTGATGTCTGTGTCGGCGATCAGGGCGTCGAGGCCTCCGCCCATGTAGCGAAAACCGATGCGCGGTTGGCTGAACGCCAGCACCAGGTGCTTCTCGCCGGCGATGCTCAGACCCTGCTCGGGGTCCAGGTCTTGGACGTATTGCCAGGCCCAGCGATAGCCGGCTTTGCCGGCATGCTTCATAAGTTCCGGCGCAGCCATTCGCAATAATTCGGCCTGCAGTTGGGCCAGCGGATCGGCGTCGTTTTTGGTGGATTCCGCACTGGCTGGCGGGGCACCGGTTAGTCGCTGCAGGCTGATTGCGGCAGCCAGGATGTGCTGGCAAACGCCATTGGCTGGGCAGGTGCAGCTGGCGTGGGTGGGGCCTCGGGCATCGAAGCGGATGCGTTGATCACCGAAGGCAAGCGTCAATATCTCTGCGGATTCCTCGACGATAACGGCTGCCTGCTTTTCGAGATCCTTCTGTGCGCGACGCAGTAGGCCGCGATTGGCAAGGGCGGCGAATGCGTCCTCGTCAAAACGACTCAGCTGCTCGACCAGCTTTGCTCGCAGCGAAGTCAAGAAATCACCTTGACGAGCCAATGAGCGAGTCGCTGGGGCGTCAATGCGGCGATCTCCATGCCGCAGGCGGCCAGGCGTTCGGCCATGGCCCGGTCGTAGACCGGATTGGCTTCGGCATCCAGCGAGGCCAGGCCAAGCAACTTGACGCGGGCCTCGGCGAGTTTCTTCACCGCTCGCACCAATTCGCCGGGTGGGGCACCTTCGCAAAAGTCCGTGACCAGAACAAGGACCGTGCGGTGCGGATTTTCCACCAGTTGTGCGCAGTACCGGACCGCCTGGGCGATGTCGGTGCCCCCACCGAGTTGCACGCGCATCAGGGTTTCCACCGGATCGTCGGCGTAGTCGGTCAGATCCACCACGTTGGTGTCGAACACGACGATCTTGACGCGAAAGGCCGGCAGGGCCGCGAGGATGCCGGCCATCACGGCGCTGTGGATCACCGAATCGGCCATGCTGCCACTCTGGTCCACGCAGAGGATGATGTCCCACGGCAGGCGGCGCGTGTTGCGCTCGAAGAAGCGCAGCTGCTCTATGACAAGCTGGTTGCGCTGGCGGTCGAAGTGCTTGAGGTTTAGACGTACCGTTCCATGTGCATCGAAGTTCTGGGCAATCGCCATTGGCGAATGGCGGAAGCGGTTGAGGCGGCCAGCGAGTGCTTGACGCACTTTAGGCTCAAGCTTGCGGCGGATCTCATCCACCACCTGTTTCACGATGCGCCGCGCGAGATGCAGGACTTCCCCCTTGAGATGACCGCGTAGCGTCAGCAGGGTACGCAACAGTTGCTGGTTTGGCTCAAGGCGCTCCAGGGTCCGTGGGTCTGTGATGAGTTCGGTAAGGCCATATCGATCGAGGGCGTGCTTCTCTATGATCTCGACAGTATCGTGAGGAAACAATTCGCGGACTTCCCCAAGCCATGTGACCAGTGTCAGCTGAGAAGCATCGAGGGACCCAGGCCCTGTCTCGCCGCGCACGCCGCGGCCCCGATACTCGCGGCCGTAAAGGTAGTCGAGGGCTCGATCCATGCGCCCGTATTTCCCGGGCAGGGCATTGCCGGCGCCACTCAAGCGCTTGTCGGCATATTTTCCGAGAATGAGCCGCCAACGGTCGAGGCTGTTCATGGCCGCAACCATCCCTGCAGGCCATCGGCAATCAGGACATCAAGGAGAATCTGGGTGGATTCGAGGTTTGCCTGCAATTGCTCAGCCGATACGTCGTAGCGCACCAGGCGGCCAAGATCGGCGACACCATGCAACGTGGCGACGGCCTCGGCAATTCGGTCGGTTTCCTTCGGCGTCATTTCGGCGAAGGCCAGGCGTAGTTCGGGCAGCGAGGCGACAAACGCCGCCTCATCCCATTGCCGCAGCAGGCGGTCCACGACCTCCAGGAGTTGCGGCTGCTGCCATGCAGCTTCCCGGGCAGTCTGCAACAAGCCGCGCAAATAGCTGACGGCATCGCGCGGCAACAGCATGCCGTTGAGGTGCCCTTCGAGAGCCGCGCCCAGTTCGGCGTCCGACAATCGTCCGGCGGAGTACAGCAGGCCGGCAGCGGCGCCGCGCAGCAGGGCGGAGTCGTGGCCGCCGCAAAGCGCCGCGACCATCTGCCAATAGAGGCCGGCATCGAGCCCGTGGCCAGCCTTACTGACCAGTAGTTCGCGCAATCGGGCCAGTGCCGCGACAGTTTCGAGGCCGTCACCGGCCAGGCCGCCCAGGTTATGGCCGAGATACAGGGCGCGCTCGAAGGCCACCCGCAGAAGTGGTGGCAGCTCTTCAAGGTCGCGGGCTTCGAGGGGCTCGCGCGACTCCCAGAGCAAGCCGAGACTGCCGACAGCACCCGCCACCGAAGCGAAGTCCGCATCGGCAGCGATGGTCTGGCGCAGGGTTCCGATCACACGAGGCAAGTGGTCGTGTAGGCCGAGGACGCAGGCCTGAGCCACCAGAGCGACGGCAGTCCTGGCGTTTCGGCTTTCATTACCTGAATCGAAACGGTCGAGTCGGGCAGCATAGCGATTGGAGACTGCCAAAGGTACGGTAACACCGTAGACCGAAGCTTCCACCAGGGCAGCTTCAGTAGCGGCAGAGTAGGTGTAATCCCAATGTTCCTGGAGCCGATCAAGGCCTTGACCATTGACGAAGTCCGGACCGGCGGTGCGCACTCCCAGCGGCACACCCAACAGCGCCAAGCCGTGGAATAGCCGGCTGGTGACCCGATGCTCAGGTCGTCGATAGATGTCGAGTACGGCGCGGCGCGGTTCCGGGTCGTCGATCTTCAGCCGCTGGCGCCGTGCCCGATATTGGAAATCCTTGACCAGCGGTGGCGTGCCGGCACCGGGTGGCACCTTGCCCATTTTCTGGCCACTGAAGACGCGCTGCGCAACCGCTAGCACCAGGGCGCCATCGGCATCGACCTCGCCCTTGACGTAGCAACTGGTGACGGCGTCGAGAACGTCATCGCGGGTCGGGGCCGGACGCTGGCGCAGGGCCGCAAGTTGCAAGGCCTGCTCGTAGGCGCCGCGTAGTGTCGGCATCGGGACGGGCAACCCGAACTTGTCGCGCAACTCTGTGGCGATGTCGAACAGGACGGTGAGTGCTACGTCCTGGCGCACCCGAGTACCGGCGTCGATACCGGCTTTGTCGTGCTTTTGCATGTGCTCCCACAACAGCCTGTGCCAGGCTGGCGAGGTCATACCGGCCGAATATCCGTTGATGCGGTCGAGGCGGTCATCGCTGTAGCGAATCAAGGCGGAGGATTCGTCGCTGATGGCGCTCCGCGAAATCTTGGGCCGGGGTAAGTTGCGCTCGATCTGGTCGGGCAATGCGACAGCATGAAAGCCGCCGACGACCGCCAGCACTGGGCCGTCTCCCTCTCGACGTTCGGCCAGCGCCTGGCGGATGTGCCAAGCCATTTCGGCCTCTCGTTGCAGTGTGCCATCGGCATTCAGTTCTGCATCGCTGCACTCGATCCGAGCCAGGTGACAATAGGCGGCCAAGTCAGTCACGTGTTCGGCGAGTTCACGGCGGGTGGCCGGTACTTCAAACAGATGCTCCCAAAGCTCTTCGTGGTCGCGGCAGCCAAGCTGCTGCGCCAGGTTTTGCAGGTAGCGGCTGCGACGGTAATAGCGTTCGTCGAGCAGGGATTGCGCCTCACTGTCATCTACCGGCGGCTCGATTTGGCATTGCTCGGCGAAGTTGAGATCGATGAATCGAGCCGGGATACCGTTACCGAACGCAGCCTGCAGCGCCACCAGTTCCGGCGAGTGGTCGCAAAACGGATAGTAGGCCGCATGACGCGGGGCCATCTCGTCGCCCTGGGCCTTGCCTACAGCGTAGGAATAGATCGCCAAAGGCATGCGGGTTTCGTCGTGTACAAGCATTGGCAGCAGCGACGTGAAACTGCGCGGTCCTTCGATCAGCACAACCGAGGGCCGGATGACGCCGAACAGCCGCTGCAACTGCCAGGCGCAGGCAGGGCTGTGGTGGCGCACGGGAAAGAGAATCAGCTCGGGCCCCAGCAGGCGAGCGCCAATGGCGCGCACTGCGTCCGAAGTCGGCAGCATTGCGGTGGAGGGGTTCAGCGGTCGAGTTCCCGGCGCGCGTCCAGGACTCGCTTCCATTGCGGTTGGCGTTGAGCGCGCTGCTTGACGACGACATCGAAGTAGTGGCGAAGCTTCTTACCGTCGTCAGGATTGTCTTTGAGTACGGTACCGATCAACTGACGGGCGATGTGTTCGCCGGCGACAGTACCGTCGCCGAAGTAGTGCGCGTCGAGGCAGGCAGCGTAGCCTACCGACACGGCTTCGGCGGAGGACATCACTGCTGTTGGTTTTTCCACTACGATTCCCTCGGGAGTCACTCCCTGACGCAGGTCGTGAAAGGCCGTAACCAGCAAGTCGAGTACGTCGGGGCGGAACTCCACGTCGACCCTGGCTCGCTTCACCAGAGCTTCGGTCTGCTCCCGCACCAGTTGGGTCTCGAGCTTCCGGTCGGCGATCGGTCGCACGGTTTCAAAGTTGAAACGCCGCTTCAGGGCGCTGGACATTTCATGTACTCCGCGGTCGCGGATGTTGGCGGTAGCCAGAACGTTGAAGCCACGGGTTGCAAACACAGTGGCTGCATCGCCATCGAGTTCCGGAACGTGCAGCAGCTTTTCCGATAGCAAGCTAATGAGGCAGTCTTGGATTTCGGGCTGTACCCGAGTTACTTCTTCGAAGCGGCACAAAATACCCTGCTGCATCGCCTCATGCATCGGGCCGCTGACCAGTGCTCTGGGCGAAGGCCCTTCGGCAAGCAGCAAAGCGTAATTCCATCCGTACTTAATCTGATCTTCAGTGGTACCGGCAGTACCTTGGATGACACATACCGATCGACCGGAGATGGCTGCCGCTAGCAATTCCGAAAGCATGGATTTTGCCGTCCCTGGTTCCCCAACCAACAGCAGGCCACGGTCGCTCATCAGGGTAACGATGCAGCGGTCGATTAGGGCGTCGTCGCCGTAGAACTTGCGCTTCACTCCGAGCTTCTCGTCGCCGAGGATAAAGCTACGGACGGCCCGTGGCGATAGCCGCCAGCCAGGCGGCCGGGGCCCAGCATCCATTTCGTTGAGTCGGACCAGTTCGTCTGAGTAGACCAACTCTGCCGGGGCGCGCAGGATTGCGGTGGCCGTCATATCAGTACTCGCTTTTCTTTTGCCATTGGGGGTCGTAACCGCTGCCTTCGGCCGCGATCAGTCGTAAGTCGTTGTAGCACTCCGAGAGCAGCACCTTGGGGACTTTGGTCAGGTGCAGTTTGCCGCGCTGCCAGGATTCGCCGCCGCTGGCAGAGAACGATAGGTTGAGCAGGGCTACGGTGCGGTTTTCCTCTGGCAGCGGATTGCCAGTGAACTCGATCACGGCGACCAGGCCGAGGGTGGGAAAGCGCTTTTCGTAAACGTGGAACCATCCCCCATCCTCGGCGGCGCCGCGGGTATAGCCGAGCTTCAGGGCACGGCCGCGCAGGGAAAATGCCTCGAGTAGGTACCCCTCGAAATCCTTGATCTCGTCAGTGTTGGCCTGTGCCGCCGGTAGGGAGTAGGTGCCCTTGCCCAATTGCTGGAAAAGCGGCCTGATTTCATAGTCCACCAAGTGCTGTTGCCAGCACTTTACCTCGTCGGGGTCCAAAAGCGAGTCATGGGCAAGCCTAATGCGGCTCTCATCGGCAATTTCAACTTCGTTGTCCTCGCGGTCGGTCAATGTCCCGTCATCGAGCGGGCGGAAGGTCTGTTCCGTCCGGCCGTCACTTACCTTGGCCCAGACGAGTCGTTGAACGAGATGACGAAGCACCGGATGTTGCAACAGGTAGGCTTTCCAGTCGGCGAACGACCATTCGCGTTCGGTGCAAAGCGCTTCGTAGAGTCTCTCAGTCTGAAGATTGACGATGCTCTTGATTTCCTTCTTGGCAGCGCTAAAAGCTTTCTTGGCTTCCTTTGCGAGGTCGGCATCGTCATCCTGGCGAGGCTCGGGCAGCGCCGCGATCTTCTTACCGTCGGGGTTGAAGAGTTCCACTGAGAAGTCTGGAAGCAAACGCGCCTTGAATGATCGCTCGCCATAGCACAATGAGAGTTCGCCAGATTCGTCGAAGCCGGCAGAAGGCACGGTACGGTCAGCTAGCTCTGCTAGGCTCCAACCTTTTCGATCAGCGAGTGCCTCGGCTTGTCGCGTCGCTTCTTCTTGGAAGCTCTTTGTGCGAAAACGGCTGCCGATCGCCAGCATGATCTGTGTAGCACTTGGGTGTTCGATCCAGGCGAGCATGGCAATCAGGGCCTTGCCTTGGCCGGCGCGAGAGCCGTACCACTCCTTAAGGTAGCGCTGGGTCGGCGCTGCGGCTCGTTCCGCCGCGCAGGCAGCAGCCACAGCGAGGAGGCCTTTGCTGTTGATCGCTGAACCTCGGGGCAGGCGCAGGAACCCTGGCAGGAAGACAGCTGTCAGTTCCTCGACCGACTTGCCGAAATTCGGGTTGTCCTGGAAGTACTGGGGGCTGCGGGTCATGTACTGATGCGTTGATTGGGCCTGATTGCGGGCGCGTGTCATCGCCTCTTCAGGGTCGATCGGTCGCACGTCTTCGCGAAGCCAAGTTTCCAATACGAACTGCCCAAAGTTCTCGCGATCACGGGGATCGAACATTGAGCAATATTTGCGCAATACCGCATTAGGTTCAGGAGACTTCTGCTTGACTGCTTGGACTAGCATCCAACGCAACACATCGCTAGGAACTTGCGCCCTACTATCGTCCCATCGCACTTCCGGAAGCGCGCTCCAAGGAAACCATTCCAAATCCTTGGGTAGTCCCCTGGACAGTGATTTTGCTGCCTCGCTCGCCAACGCGTCCCGGTTCAAGTACTTCTCGACCGCTTGCCCCATCAGCTGCAGTGCGTCGAGCATTGCACCTTTGGCCAGATCGTGTTTTTCTTTGGCTACGGCCTGTTCCAAGGATGGTATGGCCTCAGCGTGGCGAAGCCGGCCAAGCCAGGAGGCTGCGGCAGCACGGGCGTCTGATTTGCCGTCGGCGAGTGCATTGATAATGCGCGCCTCCTTGCCAGCAAAGTTCTGCAGAGCTTCCTGCGCCGGATAGCGATCGGTTTTGCCGGAGCCAAGCGCGAGGCTGAACAGCGCATTGATGACATTGTTCGGCGGCGACGGCAAAGTTGAAACCGCTCGAAACAGCCCGTTGCGGTTGAAGGCGTAGTCCTTGATCAGGTTCTGGGTAAGTGTCTGAGCCAGCAGGTCAACGTAGTGCGCGAAATATGGCCAAACAGCGTCGTTCGCCCAGTCAGTGGCGATTGATTGTCCCCAACCGTGGCAATAGTTGCGGAGTAGGGCGGCGCCGGAATAACCGAGTTCGTCGAGCATCATCGACAACTCCAGCAGCGTAGGGCGGCCAGTGCGGCGATGCATGGCGTTAAAAGCGGCTGCCGCCTGATACATCAGCATGCCGTCGTTGGCGACGGCGAGGTCAAAGAACAACAGCAGCTTAAGCAACGCAACGGGCGTGACGCCCTCTGAAACCGATCGTTTGACCAAAACCGGGCCGACATGGCGAAAGGCAGTTTGGCTATTGGACGTCCCAGGCGGTTTGTGCTGACCAGCGGCCAAATAGTCCCGCAGTGCTCTTACCTGACCACCATCGAAAGGCGACTCCTGATGCAAGCGGAACTTATGGCCTTGCGCTTGCATACGCTCGTGATGCTCTCTTGCCTGTTTGTTGGACTTGACGATGGAGTCATTGACCTCCTGCCAGAAAGAGTCGAGCCATTGAGGCGGCAGCGCATTGGCAGTAGGGGACCAGTCAATAACGGGCAAGGAGTATGCGTAGGCGTGCGAGCTGCTAGCTGAAGGGAGCGACTCGGCAGCGTCCCATTCACCGATCAGGGCCTGAACAGATGGGGCTTTATCGGCAAGAGCGGTAGTTCTCGCAAAGGCCAGCGATTCCTCGTCCTGGACTTCGACTGCAAGCATCGCAAGCAAGCGAAGGGCGTGGACACGTTGTTCGGGCTTTCCGAGAACAGCTATGTCGCGTAATGGGGTACGGGCAATCTTGCTGGCGCGTCGGATCAGGGGCTCCGCCGCAGCACGAACTTGCTTGCTGCTGGCGGTAGCCATTTCGCAAAGCTCGGATGCCAGTCGGTCGAGGCTTGAGGGTGCGGCGGACGCGAGCATGTTCATGACGTGCAATCGCTGCGCTACCGTAGATGGAAGCATCAGGGGGCGGATTGCTTCTAGGTGCCTATCTAGCATCTCGGGGTATCCGCCCAGATCTGTCACCATCATCAGGCGTTGTTCGACGCCGTAACCGGAGGTAACCGACGTACCGAACGCTCCGGTGAGCAAGGCTGCTGGATCCATATCCGCTTCGAGTAGCAACGCCTCAATGGACGCCGCCGAAAGATGGCGCGTCTTTGGCCGTTGGCTAGACCAACCATTGATACTGTGCCTTGCGCTCGCCAGGAGCAGAACCTCGGGCCAGTGAACTCCGTTAGGCAGTTGAATCTTGCATGCCGATTGCTGATTCGAGACGCATGCCTCAAGCACACGCGCCCAACGCAATGCAACAAGCGGTGGAACGGCGGAAAATTCCTCGTATAGATCTGGGAACTTGGGGTCGTTGTCACCGTAGTGGTAGCCAATCAGTCTCAGGTACTGGCCAATTTCTGAATGCTGGCTGACCTCATGCAGCACTGATGGCGAGTCTCCACCAAGAACATAGTCTCTAATGGACTCGCCAAGTCCGCTTCGGATCTTGTTTCCCCCAAGGCGGTCGATCGATGCGAGGAGTTTTTCAAGCCTTGATGCCCATTGGGCCGGAACGCCTTCGGCCACGCTAGCCGAAGCGCCCCCCAGGACCTTGCCTATCCACTTCAACATGCGCCACTCCCTTTTCGCCCATTATTCTCGATGCATTGATTATAACGATGGGGTAGCCGTGAATCGGTAGGGGAAACTAAAAATTGCACGCTTTCCGAGCATTATGCGGGGTACTTTGCCAGTCCGCATCCAATGAATTGGCATTCGTGCAACGTAATAGGAAAAGGTAACTCGTCCTGCTCGCGTAAAGAGCTTGAAACGAGACTCAGCGAAGTAAGTTCACCGACGGCTGATAATGTCAAGCACGTCGAGCAGGGCAGGGGCCATTTCTGCTTCTCAGTTTTGTTGCCGATGGAGTGGCGGGTAAGGCGCCTATTTCCGATCTTGGTTACCGTGAAAGCCCCTGATGGTTGAGGGGAGCGGGATTCTTCCGAGGGATCGGAAAGCGAAGGGTGGAAGCCGAGGGGAGCTACGCTGCTGCTTGGGCGGCTTGTTGCCAGAGGCCGAACTTCTTCAACGCCTTGATCCAGCGCGGGGCATTTTTGGCCACGCTGGCCGCCTCGTAATCGAACCCCAAGTCGCGATTCTGCGAGTTTTGTATCTGACGATTTTGTTGGACACCTAGCTAGTCTTCCGTCAAACGCATCAACTACCTCAATTTCGTCCATGTACAGGCCAGTTAACCCACCCTATTTTGTCCGCATGCTGCCGGAGCGGGGGGTGTATGGGTCAGCCCGCCCTGCGGCACTTTTGGCCAACAGTTTACATAATACAAATTATCCGGTTATTTGAAACGAAAAGAAGCCCATGCTTGTTGGGCATGGGCTCTTCTTACTGCAACCGCGCCCGCTTAGGTCGCGGCACTCGGCGTTAAGCCGTATCGGTCCATACACGGGTTTTCAAAGGGTTTCCTTCTCCAATACCGTTTAGACTCCCCCATGAAATGCGGCATCCTGCTCAATTCAAGTCCAACTCGCCGCGGGCTAGACACGTTCTCAGGCTAGCATCAGGCGTGAAAAAATCCAGGTGAACTTTCAGGAAAATTGGCGACAATCAATTGGGAAAGAATGCATTTCCGAACCCCGTTCTTCTGACCCCGACTTTGCGAGATAATGCCCAACTAACTCTGGTTGCAGCCGCTCTGCAACACATCTGTTTGATTTTCTGATTTCTATGGATTCCAGTATCGAACCCGGTACCCGTAAGGTCATCAACGGCCTGACCCGCGTCTATTACGAAGGTTACTGGATGAAGACCTATCCGGTTCCGGAAAATACGCTGGCCCATAGGAAGCGCTTGATCGAAGCCCTGACACGCCGTCTCTTCAACCACACCGAGCACGGATTGAACGTGCCAGGCAGCCGTTTACAGGAAGCGAAGCAAGCCTACGAAACGGAAGAGGATTCCGCCAAGAAACGGGTAAAGGGTGCCATGTACGCGGGGGCCATGTTCAATCGGGCCATGGATATTTTCCGGCATCTGGTCGAATTGCAGGAAGCCGGGGTAGAAATCCTGCCCAGTTACGAGCTCATGAGGGAGTGCGGTCGTTGCCTCCAGGAAGCCTACACCCTCTGCCGCCTAGTTCTCCATCGCAGTGGCGAGGAAAGCATAGACGAATTATGGGGGGAGCCTTTCAAGGCCTTTAGCATCCCGCTCGAAGAGTTTTACGAGAGCCGTTATATCAAGATCGGTCAGGCCAAGCGGGACATTGATCGCATTGCCGATGGCATGGTCAATACCTTTGCGCGGCTGCGGATGTTTCCCGATATCGGCCCCATCATCAGAGAGTTTGCCTTGGCAGCAAAAATCAAGTGCGAAACGCTGCGCACTGACCCCGAGATTTTCGATACCTGGGCCAATTTCGTTTCGGCGGCGGAGCGTTTGGTAGGATCGAGGCCGGTCCTGAGTCCCAAGCCGGCCGACCCCGAACTTCGCATGGCCGATTGCGCGCACAAATTGATCTGGAACGGGCGCGACATCATCTTCCACATTACGCGTGCTCGGGTTCCGATGCCAAAATCTACACGGGAGTATCTTGCCCGCTGCAATCAATTTGCGGCGACAGGATCAACGGTAGATGAATGGATTCCGCTTCCGGCTTAATTGCTGCTGACCTTTAGCTGGCCCAGTCGCTCAGGTCTTTGTGCTGACGGGCAGCAATACAAAGTCAGTCTGAGGCGTGGTCCGCCGCATCATCGAGGGGCTCCTGCTGCGAATTCCCCTCTGGCATTGCTTTCTGATGTCCTTGGGAAGCCTGGTAGGCCCGAACATAGGGCGCATAGTCCTGATCTGCGACCATGATGTGCTTGAAAAACCACCCATTGATCAGAAACTTGACATCCTCGGCGATCTCGTCAAGCGAAAGCCTCTTGGCCCGCTCAAGAAGGCTGAGAAGCATTTGCCGGAATTCAGCGTGCATCTGCCTGTGTTCAGCCAGCCTCGGGTAAGCACAGGCTTCCATCAGTTCCTCCTCGTCCCGCAGATGGGTCTTGATGTAATCCATGAGGAGCGCCAGGGTCTTCATCACCCGGATCTGATCTCCGTCACCCTGGAAAGTAGCGGCCAACTCAAAGAGTCGGCGATGCTGGTCGTCGATGATGGAAATGCCCACTTCCAGACCAGCCTGCCAATCGGCATATTCGACCACGCGCCTGTCCATGACAGCGGCCCTACTTGATTTCCAGCTTCACTGATTTCCCGGAACGGCCTCCCGCTTTCCGAACTTTGGCAGCCACGTCGGTCTGCTTGAAATGCAGCGCGACGTCAACGGCGGTTTCCCCATTCTCGTTGGTCCGATTCGGGTCCGCACCTGCGCGCAATAAGAGATCAACGACCTCGGTAAATCCGCCCCGCGAGGCCGCCATCAAGGCGGTCGTGCCGTTGTCGCTGGCAGCATTCACATCGGCACGGGCCTTCAAGAGAAACTGAACCACCGGCGCGTGGCCATTGAATGCCGCGTAGATCAAGGGAGTCCAATCGGGGGTGTTGACATGGGCTCCTGCCGCGACCAGCTTTTCGACGATGGCCAAATCACCGCGAAAGGCGGCCAACCGCAGGGGTGAATCGCCTGCGCTGTTCCGCAAATTCACCTTCGGGCGCTGCGCAAGCAGGTAATCGACCAAGGGCCCGTGGCCTTCGCGAGCCGCCAGCATTAGTAGACTGTTCCCCTCTGGATCAGTCGTGTCGACATCCGCGCCACGTTTTACCAGGGTGGCCACGGTTTCTAAATCGCCACCGCGAGCCGCGGCAATCAGGTCCTCGTAAGTTCCGGCAGTGGCCTGAAAGCTGAAAAGAACAAAAGCGATTACGGCGATGTATCTCGTGCGAATCATGGGATCAGTGGGCGCTGGGCCGTGGAAAAAAGTCGGAAAAAATTGGCGGTCGTCGCTGCGGCGATGGCTTCCAGGGAGTCGCCGCGCAGGCTGGCGACTTCCTCGGCAACGTATCGCACGTAGGCAGGTTGATTGGGCTTGCCCCGATAGGGCACAGGCGCAAGGTAGGGGGAATCGGTTTCCACCAAAATCCGCTCCAGAGGCGCACGTTGCACAACATCCTTGACGACCTTGGCGTTCTTGAACGTGACGATGCCCGAGAAGGACAAGTAAAACCCAAGTTCTAGAGCTGCCTGGGCAACGCTCCAGTCCTCGGTGAAACAGTGCATGACGCCCCCTACCCTGCCGGCGCCCTCTTCGCGCAGAATGTCTAGCGTATCCGCAGCGGAATCGCGCATGTGCACGACCAAGGGCTTCCCCACTTCCAAGGCGGCCCGGATATGGGTTCTAAATCGGTCCCGCTGCCACTCGGGACGATCCTTTTGCCAATAGTAATCGAGCCCTGTTTCGCCTAGTGCGATCACCCGGCGATGAGCGGCCAGGCCCACAAGCTCACCGACATCGGGTTCACGAACATCGGAATACTCAGGATGAACGCCGACCGTGGCGTAAAGGCGGTCTTCGGTTTCGGCAAGGGCCAGCACGCCCGGAAAATCTTCCAGAGTGACCGATATACAGGCCGCAGCACCGACGCCCGCACCCGCCATTGCCGCAAGTACCTCGGGCAGACGTTCCTTCAGTTCGGGAAAATCGAGGTGGCAGTGGGAGTCGACCAGCACCGGAGATTCAGAGCGTGTGAGTCGGCCTGGACGACTGCATGACTCCGCCAAGCAGCCCCTCGATCTTGCGTCGCGCCTCGACTCCGCTCTCGTCATTGTTGAAATGCACGCCGATACCCTGGGCCCGGCCGTTCTGAGCACCCGCGGGTGTCACCCAGACCACGGTTCCCGCGATCGGCAGTTTGGCGGGGTCATCCATGAGCGAGAGCAGCATGAACACTTCGTCGCCGAGATTGTAGCCACGGGTCGTCGGGATAAAGATTCCACCATGGCGCAAATGGGGCATAAATGCCGCATAAAGCGCGGATTTCGAATTGATATTGAGCGAGAGAACGCTCGGACGCTGGGGAATCGGTTTTGCTTCGCTCATGTCCCGTGATTGTTCGCGAAAAGACTCCGGTAATCGAGAAAGAGATTTTCGAGGAATAGCCGCCCGTTGAGCGGTTGCTCCGCCTGGCGCCGTGCTTCGACCAACCGACGATAAAAACCGACGAGTACCGGAACGGAAAGCCGTCTGACCACGGACATTATTGTATCCTGCTGGCCCACGAAATATCGCACCGGCAAACCAGATGCCGTCAGCGTCAGGTCTACGGTCCAACGTTGAACGTAATCGACAATCAGTCGCAGCGGGATGCTTCCTTTCGCATCGCGCAGCATTTTGTCCAATTCCGCCGCCGCAACGTGGACGTCGATGTCGGCGGAAGTCAGGCGCGTTGAGAGCCGTGACATCCACTCGCCCTGCTTTGCTGCGGCGAGTTCGAGAGCCAGATACGGAGCTCCACCCGCCAGAGCGAGCCAGCGATCCGCCTCGGCGAGCCCCGCCGCTTGGAGCGCGGCTTGGGCCTCGGAGCGCTTCGGAACTGCAACTGCTTCGAACTGGCAACGGCTGCGTATGGTTGGAAGTAGTCGCTTCGGCTCATCGCTGACGAGCAGGAAAACGGTTCCAGCCCCGGGTTCTTCCAGGGATTTCAACAGAGCATTGGCGGTACTACGATTCATGGCCTCCGCCGGATGGACCAAGATCACTCGGAGCCCCGATCTGTGGGTCCCAACGTTGAGAAAATCGTCGAGTTCCCGGACTTGGTCGATGGTGATCTGCTGACTTGCCTTCTTCTTATCCCCCTTCCCCTCATCTGCGCCTTCGTCCCCTGCAGCCAGAGCCTCTGGCTGCAGCAGGCGGAAATCCGGATGATTTCCCTGAGCCATCCAACCGCAGGCGATGCAAGTCCCGCAGGACCTTCCGTCCATTCCGGGCTGTTCGCAAAGCAGCCCGGAGGCGAAGGCCTGGGCGAGCGCGAATTTTCCCAGGCCGCGAGGCCCTGCAAGCAACAAGGCATGAGGCAGGCGGGTGCGCCGCGCCATGAGGCGTTGCCAGAGAGAGTTGTGAAGATTTATTTCATTCAAAAACATAGTGTTGATGCGATATTCTCAAGTAATTTGCGAATATCGACGAGACTTCCTCGAGCATCGATCACCCGGATTCTGGCAGGGTATTGGGCCGCTCGTTCCAGGTAAGCCTGACGTACCCGCTGATGGAATTCCGCTTTTTCCTGCTCGAATCGATCAAGTTCCCGGGTCGTCAGCGCGATCCGTTCTCGCGCGACTTCAAACGGCAGGTCGAATAGCAATGTCAGGTCAGGCTGCACGGATTCCTGAACCCAGTGCTCCAGAATCTGAATCTTGTTCCGGTCTAGGCCTCGACCGCCACCCTGGTAGGCATGGGTGGCGTCCGTGAAACGATCGCAGACTACCCACTCGCCTGCCGACAGAGCGGGTTCGATGACTTGGGCCAGATGTTCGCGCCGCGCGGCGAACATCAACAGCGTTTCGGTTTCGAGGTGCATGGGCTCGCTGAGCAGGATCTCCCGCAGCCTTTCGCCCAACGCGGTCCCCCCCGGTTCCCGTGTCACGCGCACTGTCTTTCCCCGGCTACGCAGCCAATCGGCAAGCCAGCTGACGTGGCTGCTCTTGCCGGCACCGTCTATGCCCTCGAAGGTAATGAATTTTCCCCTCATCTCCCCCCCCTTTGATAGCGGCTGACCGCTCGGTTATGCTCGTCGAGTGTGCGGGAAAAATGACTGCTCCCGTCTCCCCGAGCGACGAAATAGATCGCGTCGCTGGCGGCAGGATGGAGCACGGCCTGCAAGGATGCCATGCTGGGCATCGCGATCGGAGTCGGGGGTAAACCTGGCCGGGTGTAGGTATTGTAGGGCGTGTCGGTTTGGAGATCCCGCTTGCGCAAATTTCCGTCGAACCGCTCTCCCACACCATAAATGACCGTTGGATCGCTCTGCAGCATCATGCCTTGCCGCAAGCGGTTGATGAACACCGCGGCGATATGGGGACGATCGGCCATGCGTCCGGTTTCCTTTTCAACGATGGAGGCCAGTATTAGGGCCTCAGCTGGCGTCTTCAACGGCAACCCTGGATCGCGACGGTCCCACTCGAGGGCCAGGCGGCGGCTCATCGCACGCCAGGCCCGGGCAAGAAGATCAAGGTCAGAAGACTGTTTGTCGAACAAGTAGGTGTCGGCAAAAAAGAGCCCTTCCCCGCGTGCTGCTGCTATGCCAAGCCGGGAAAGAAGCTCGGACTCCGCCAGTCCCCGGGTATCGTGCACTAGATCGGGGTTGGCATCCAATTTTTCCCGCCATTGACGCAGGGTAAGCCCTTCAACAAGGGTGATTTCGCCCTGGGTGAACTCGCCTCGCGTAAGCTTCGACAAGATATCCCAAGGGGTCGCGCCGCGTTGAAGCGAGTAGCTCCCGGCCTTGATTCCGGCTTCGGCACGCATCACTTTCGCCAGAATCACCATCAGTGTCGGATTGACGCGGACGCCAGCCTCGTTAATCAGCCCCACTGCACCGCGCAATCCCGTGCCGGCCGGAATTCGAAAGTCTGCCGGAGCATCGCGAAAAGCGACGCGATGGCTCGCCCAACGGTAAAGTCCGCCAGCAAAGACGGCCAGCCCGATAAGGACAAGCACGAGGAGAAATCGCAGAGTACGCAAGAGAGGCTCGGGGCCGGGGCGGAGACGGGCGATATAATAGCCGATCCCAACTACCCCACTCAAAGACCCCTCATGAACCCAATCTGGCGCGAACAGCTCCTTCAGGCCGGTGCCGCGGCCGAATCAGCCGCATTGGATTTCGACCATTTCGGCGATTCCGCTGGCGAGCTTAAAGACGCCGCTGAAGCGACGGTCATGGTTCCCTTGTCGCACCTGGGCCTGATCGAAATTACCGGCGACGATGCGAAATCCTTTCTCCACAATCAACTCACCAGCGATATCAATCACCTGGGTCTTCATCACGCCCAGAATTCCGCGTGGTGCTCGGCCAAAGGCCGCATGCTGGCGAGTTTTATCCTATGGCGGCAAGGGGACGCGTATCGACTCGCGACGGCTGGGGATTTGGTCGACGAATTGGCGAAACGGTTCCGCATGTACATCCTTCGGGCCAAAGCGAAAGTTGCCGATCTTTCGGCAACGATCCTGCTGATTGGCCTTGCCGGTCCCCGTGCTGGGGAAGCCTTGAGCGCCGCCGGTCTGCCGATCCCCGGAGAACCGCTCACCACAATGGACGCCGGCGAAAACAAGGTGGTTCGCCTTGATACCGAGCGTTTCCTTCTTGCGGTTCCAGCGGACGGCGCAGCCTCGCTGTGGACCAGTCTTGCCAAGATCGCTCGACCGGCTGGCCTGGCTGCTTGGCGCTGGCTGGACGTGAAAATCGGGTTTCCCTTGGTCACCGCCGCAACGAAAGAGGAGTTTGTCCCGCAAATGGCGGATTTCGACAAAGTGGGCGGAGTCAGCTTCCACAAGGGCTGTTATCCCGGCCAGGAAGTCGTGGCCCGTACCCAGTACCTGGGCAAGGTGAAGCGACATCTCTATCGTGTCGCTAGCACGACACCGCTGAAGCCCGGCGAAAGCCTCCATTCCCCAGACAATCCGGACCAGGCCAGCGGCATGGTGGTGACTGCGGCACCTTCGCCCCAGGGGGGATTCGTGGCGCTTGCCGTGGTCCAGGCCAATTTCTCGCACAATCTCCGGGCGGGAACCCCAGACGGTTCTCCGGTAAGCGCGACGCCCGTCAATTCCTGATTTCCTGGCACGGGCATGTGCCTCATCCTGGTGGCGTGGCGGCAGCATCCGCAGTATCCCTTGGTCGTCGCAGCCAATCGCGACGAGTACCATAGCCGCCCCAGCGCACCGGCAGCGCCTTGGCAGGAGGATATCCGGGTCATCGGGGGGAAAGATCTCGAGGCAGGAGGAACTTGGCTTGCGCTTCGTTCGGGAGGCCGATTCGCTGCCGTTACCAACGTCCGGGAACCCGGGGTCGCAAAGGGGAACCGCTCCCGTGGCCTTCTAGTCAGCGATTATTTGCTGTGCGGGTCGGCCCCCCTGCATTATTGCCGCAAGCTTGAGGGAGGCGATTATTCCGGATTCAATTTCCTCGCGGCCGATACCACAGCACTGGTGTATTACTCGAACCGCAATGGTTCGCCTGAAGTCTTGCCTCCAGGAATTTATGGCGTTTCCAACCATTTTCTCGACACGCCATGGCCCAAATTGACCGCAGCCAAGGCGGCCTTCACAGAGGCTTTGGCAGCTCTTCCCATCCGCGACGATTGCTTTGCGCTCTTGGCTGACCGGGCAATCGCGCCCGATACGCGATTGCCGGCCACCGGAGTTTCGCTGGAATGGGAAAGACGCCTTTCTGCGATCTTCGTGCTCTCACCGGACTATGGTACGCGGACGTCTTCGGTGGCCTGGATCACGGCATCCGGCGAAGCGCTGCTCGAAGAGCGTAATTTCTTTCCGGACGGAAGTCGCGGTCAGACTTCGCTGATTTCGACCGCCGAATAGACCGGAACCAGGTCGAAGAGTTCGATAATGTCGGAGTTGCGCATTCGGATACATCCGTGAGAACCGGGTATTCCCAAGGGCGTAGAATCCGGCGTTCCGTGAATATAGATATAGCGCCGCATGGTATCGCAATTCCCCAGCCGATTGCGACCGGGTTCGCAGCCGGAGAGCCATAGTATTCGGGTCAATATCCAGTCGCGACCGGGATGGCTCTCCGCCAGTTCGGGACTCCAGATTTCCCCTGTTGGCCTGCGCCGCACGAATACGGTATTTTCCGGAAACCCAGCGCCGATCTTCGCCCGGATCAGGTGAAGGCCGCGCGGCGTGCGGTAGCTGCCCCGCTCCTCGCCAACCCCGGCGTATGCGGTAGATACCGGGAAACCGCGGAGTACCCTGCCCCGATCATCTTCTAAGATCAAGACCTGCCCGGCGATCGAAATCCTGACTTTCAAGGATTCTTTCTCCGGCGAGCAGCGAAGAATTCAGACAAGAGATTTCCGCATTCCCGAGACAGAACCCCACCCAGGACAGTCGTGTGGTGATTGAGGCGATCTATCGCAAACAAGTCGACCACGCTGCCATGAACACCGGTTTTTGGATCGCGGGCTCCGTAGACCACGCGGGAAATCCGGGCATGAAGAATCGCACCAGCGCACATGGCACACGGTTCCAAAGTGACATACAAGGTGCAGCCCGGTAGGCGATAGTTGGCCAACCGACGTGAAGCATCTCTGAGCGCTGCGATTTCGGCGTGGGCGGTGGGATCGTTTGTGCCGATCGGGACATTGAAACCTCGCCCGACTATCTCGCCATCGCGAACCACGACGGCACCCACGGGAACCTCGCCGAGACATGCTGCCGCCTCCGCCAGGGAAAGTGCCTCGCGCATGAAGTACTCATCACTCAGTTCGGCTAGGGAAGAGGTCGAGCTTAGTCCAGTCATGGATCATTCGCCTAACGAATCTTGGTCTTCGTGCGTTGCAACACGGAAGCATTTGGCAGATTTATTCGACATTCGTTTCAAACATGTAAAACATAAGGAAAGAAAATACAGACGGCTTCTAGTTTTCAATCACTAACTGTACGAAACACCGCATGTTTACTATGTGTTACAGCAAAGTGAACGAATTTAAGCGCTTTCCAAGCCTGTGGATAACTTTGTGGATTTTTCGTACACGAAGACCTTGGACAGGTTCTGACAATTCCGGCATATTCGTTTCCGCGTCGCACCAAAAGCACAATAAGTTGAAATAAATCAATATAATAAATCGTACTATTTAAGCTGTACATGAAGATAATGGTGGCTTAAGAAGCTTCCCTTCCAGGAGCCCGCGATATGTGCATAAGTCAAGTCTTGACAGACTCGCGCGTTGTCGCTTAAGCGCGCAAGTCCCGAGTGACTAATTCGCGTCGCAGCTGTTTGGCAAAGACATGCCGCGCGCGAAGGCGCGGATCGGTCAGCACTAGGCCGACCGTTTCCCCAAGCACCATAGCCACACCGAGTACCGGAAGCACCAGCATGAGGCCGGGAACGCCAGCGACGGCACCCCCGACGAAGATCATGAGCACCGTCAGCAATGGGTGCATATTCAAGCTCTTCCCCACGGTCAGCGGCATAAAGACGAAATCGTCCAAGAGACGAACCAGGATAAACAAACCCACCGTCCCGTAAGCGATTTCAGGCTGGCCCGGGAAATCCGTTGCGGCCACCAGGACGACCAGCAGGCAGCCGAGTATCGAGCCTATATAGGGAATCCACGCGAGAATTGCCGTTGCCAGTCCGAGAAACAGTGCTCCGGTGATACCGATGATCCAGAGTCCGATGGCCAAACAGACAGCATCGAGGAGCGTCAGCTGGATCAGACCAATAAAATAGAGCCGTGCCGTACGATCGACCTGATCGAGGAGGTACAGGGTCCGTTCGAAGAAGGCGTTAGGAACCGCCCGCCCGAGAAAGCGCTTGAACCGCCATCCATCCCGGAGCATAAAGAATGCAAGGAATGGAGCGAGTAAGATCGAAGGCGCCCAGGCCGCCAACCCAAGGGCGAAATCTCCCAGATACCGTTGGGCAAATTTGTCGGAATGTTCGGCAACCAACCGGGAGAATTGCTCGCTGACCTGGGCCTGGGCCAGAATGGCAAGTCGACTTTCCAACTGCCGCAAAGTCGCAGTTACGAGGCTGAGTCCGCCATCCAGATAGCGCAAGGACGATTCCTGCCAGGTCATGGCGTGAGCGGCCATGCCGGGCAGTACCAGGACGAAACTCGCAGCCAGGGCGAGGAAAGCCCCCCCCGCGACGAGGCCGGCAGCGGAATCGTGGGATACGCCGCCCATCAGGAGCTTCAGCTTCAGCGGAAGGAGCAGGTAATAAATGATGAGCGCCAGGACAAAAGGCACCACCAGCCAGAGAATCTTCTGGAAGACGAAGAGCACCACGCAGGTGCACGCGATGACGCACGCCCAGACGATGGGACCTGAACGGTAGTCCGCAGGGGCGCCATTCACGCTTCGGCCCCGTCGCTGGCGACCATCTGCCGTAGCCTCCGGCCCAGGTGACGCGCAAGGGCCATGGCAATCTGGCTAGCAATGTGCGCGTGCGACTGCAGCAAGCGCTCGAAATCTCCCCGGAACAAGACGGCTATCTCCGTCCGTTCGAGAGCGCGCGCCTGTGCGGAGCGAGGCGAATCGTCGAGCAAGGCCAATTCGCCGAAAAAATTGCCGCCTAGGAGTCGGGCAATAGGCCGGTCGGCTTGGCCTTGGCGACAAATAAGTACGCTTCCCGAAACGATGACATACAGCGCCTGACCTACTTCGCCTTCGTCGAACACCACTTCGCCGGGCAGAAAATGGCGATCATGGGTGAACCCCTCGACAATCTTCAATTCATTGAGGGTGAGCCCGGCAAAGAGCGCCGATTTTCCAAGGCGGTGTAATGCAGCAGAATCGCCGGGGCGGAGAAAGCCGAACATGGCAGTGAAAACCCGAAAGGAGACGGCGAATTCTACCGTCCGGCCAACGGGGCGTCATGGGATTCGGCAGTCTCCCGGACGATCAGCGGGCGTTGATCACTCCGCAGGCCACGCGAGGCCCCGAATTGCCCGCAGGCTGGGACTTGAAATCATCGACACCGCCATGAACAATCACTGCCCGGCCGATCACATTGGTCGCGCCAGAGCCCACCGCCAAATCAGGAGTGGAGAAGGTCAAACGGGCCATCCCTGAAGCATCGGCCACCAATTGTGGAAAATCGCCCACATGATGTTCTCCCTGGTTGGGATGGCCGTGGGACTTGCCAGTCGGATTGAAATGGCCACCGGCACTGGTCCCGTCGGGAGCGCTGCAATCCCCTTTCTCATGGACGTGAAAACCGTGTGGGCCGGGAGTAAGGCCGCTGATTTCAGCGACTACGCGCACCTGCGCGCCGTTCTGGACGAAGGTGACTGCTCCGGCGGTCGTGTTGCCCTTGGTCGGGGACAACGTCGCCGTGGCGCTCGCGCCGCCCCCGCCGGTCGATGCACAGCCAGCAGCCAGAATCAGGGGAAGAACGAATGCGATGGGGTGAATCCGGGTCATTTCTTGATTTCTCCTATTGTTGGATCGGGGTATGGGAACCGATAATCGCGGGGCCGCGTCATATATGGACATTCTCGCCGTCACGGCGTTCAGCGATAGATTACCGGCCCGATAGCCAATGCACAACGAAACCCTCAATCCCGAATCCGTGCCCCTGGAACTGACTCGCTTTACGCCGACCTCTTCACGGGCGACGTCGATCCATCCCACAGGTACGCTGGTGGACAAGTTTGGCCGAAGAATCACATACGTGCGCTTGTCGATTACCGATCGGTGTGATTTCCGCTGCACTTACTGCATGGCTGAGGAAATGACCTTCCTGCCCCGCACGGAGGTCATGAGTCTGGAGGAATGCCTCCGGCTGGCGAACGTCTTCGTCGGCCTTGGGGTGAGCAAGGTGCGCATTACGGGCGGCGAGCCTCTGGTGAGGAAAGACGTACTCTGGCTCATCGAGTGCTTGGCTAAGCTTCCCGGCTTGGACAATCTGGTCATCACGACCAACGGATCCCAACTCGATCGCTTCGCCGCGCCCCTCAAGGCCGCGGGAGTTCGCCGTATCAACGTCAGCCTCGATACCCTGGAGCCACAGCGCTTCCGCGAGATCACGCGCATCGGCGATCTGGAAAAGGTTCTGCGGGGAATCGACGCGCTCCGGGAGGCGGGCTTCACCCGCACGAAACTCAATACGGTGATGATGCGCGGCGTCAATGACGGCGAATTCGCAGATCTGGTCGAGTTCGCCATCGACCGCGATCTCGACATTTCATTCATCGAAGAGATGCCGCTCGGCAATATTCACGACCGCCGCAAGGTCCTCACTTCGGACGAGGCCCTAGATCGCCTCTCGACTCGATTCCGCTTGCTGCCTTCCGCCGAAAGCAGCGGGGGACCTGCGCGCTATTGGCGCATTCCTGGAAGCGAGACCCGGGTTGGGTTCATCTCGCCCCACAGCCACAATTTCTGCGATACCTGCAATCGGGTTCGGGTCACCGCAAAAGCCGAGCTGTATCCCTGTCTCGGGCAAAACGACGCAGTCAATTTAATGCCGATCATGCGGGACCCCGCCGCCGGCGATGCTGATCTGCGCAACGCAATCGTCGATTGCATGGGAATCAAACCCCTAGGGCACGAATTCACCGAACAAATGGAAAACCCCAAGGTGGTGCGCTTCATGTCCATGACTGGCGGCTGATCTGCCGCCGGGGTGAATTCCCGCCCGCTAGGTTAGAAGACCGGGACTCCCATAGTTTGCAGCGCACGGTTCAATTGCGCTCCCGCCTTTTCCATCTTCGCCACCGCCTCCTTGTGGCGCCCGGACTTTGCTTCCGCCTCGGCTTCGCCTCGCAATCGGCGAGCTTCGCCCCGAAAATCCTCGACCAGGGCTTTGCGATCGCCTTCGGCCTTGCCTTCCCCGATCATCATGCCGACCATCATTTCGCTGCTTTCGAACCGATTGATTTCATAGGCATATTCCTCCGCCGGGCTGGCGAAATTCAAGGACATGACCACTTCCTGCCCCGCCCGCAAGCGGGATAGTTCGCCCACCGCCAACTTGTAAGCGTCTCCCAGGATACGATTCGCCTCGGCCAAGCGCCCGGCCCCTGCTTCGCCACGTGCCTGGCCGGAATGGGTGTCGATTCTGATCAGGAGAGCCCGGGCGGCTCCCCCGTGCTTTGGGTCTCCCAGGAGATCCTCAATGGATGCCCGGTAGGTGGCAACCTGTTCGATCAGATTCTGATGCGCGAGCCTCAGTGCACTGTCGGAAAGAGAAGCGTCTACCGTCGGCTTTCGAGTCGCCGCAGCGGATGACCGCAAGACATCATCGACCAAGCCTGCGGCCTCGCCATATCGTCCTTCCGCCACGGCCTCCCTCGCCAACGCCAGAGCCCTGCTGCCCCGCTCGCCTAGGCCGCCGGAATCCGCCTTGGCAGAAGGGGACGCAACGAGCATCTCCAATAGGCGAATCTTTTGCTCGACAAGCTGCTTTCCGGCGCCGTCGGTCTCGGATCGGACGCCTCCCGCGAAAATGGCGAGCGCCAACACGAGAGCGAGTCCACTCGTTCGGCCCCAGCATGCGCTTTTGTCCATCGCCCTTCCCTTCCGCCGATCAAGCGCGAAGAGAAGCAAAAAACAGACCTAAAAAAGTACCGGCGGGCGATCAGGCCCCTTCGCGCGCCGCCCGTTTGCGTTCGATTTCGGTCAGATAGCGCTTGCGAATGCGGATCGATTTTGGAGTCAGCTCGACCAGCTCGTCATCGGCGATGAATTCGACGGCGGCCTCCAGGCTGAGCTGGATCGGAGGCACCAGACGCACCGCCTCGTCGGTACCGGAAGCCCGCACGTTCGTGAGCTGCTTGCCCTTGATCGGATTCACGACGAGATCGTTCTCCCGACTGTGGATTCCAATGATCATGCCTTCATAGAGCTTATCGCCGGGGTTCACGAACATGCGGCCTCGGTCTTGGAGTTTCCACAAAGCGTAAGCCACGGCCTCTCCGTTATCCTGGGAGACGAGAACCCCGTTGCGCCGTTCGGCGACGCCGCCCTCCCGAACCGGTGCATATTCGTCGAAAACATGGCTAATGAGGCCGGTACCCCGGGTCAGGTTCATGAACTCGCCCTGGAAGCCGATCAGACCGCGGGCCGGAATCCGGTACTCGATGCGGACGCGGCCGCGTCCGTCGGGCACCATGTCGAGCATGTCGCCACGGCGCAATCCGAGGCTTTCCATGACACCGCCCTGATGTTCTTCTTCCACGTCCACGGTAAGGAATTCGTAGGGCTCGCACTCAACGCCATTGACGATTTTTTTGACCACCCGGGGCCGGCCCACCGCCAACTCATATCCTTCGCGACGCATGTTCTCAAGCAGAATGCCCAGGTGCAGCTCGCCCCGGCCGGCCACGTCGAACACATCGCCGTTAGCGGTGTCATGGACGCGAAGCGCCATATTGGTCAGCAACTCCTTGTGCAGGCGGTCGCGAATCTGGCGGCTGGTCACGAACTTGCCCTCGGTTCCGGCGAGCGGGCTGGTATTGACCATGAATTGCATCGACAAGGTGGGCTCGTCGATTTTCAGCAGCGGTAGGGTTTCCGGCTGGTCCGGATCGGTGACCGTACAGCCGAGAACGAGGTCCTCGATGCCGGTGATCTGGACAATGTCGCCGGCTTGGCCCTCATCGAGCTCGACCTTGTTCAATCCCTTGTAGCCGAAAACCTGGCCAATCTTGGCCTTGATCGGCGTGCGCTCGTGTTCCGCCGCCTCTTCCTCCGTTCCGAACATCACCAGAACGTTCTGGCCTGTCCTGACGCGGCCACGCTTGATCCGGCCGACACCTATGCGACCCACGTAACTCGAATAATCGAGGGCGGAAATCTGCAACTGGAGGGGTTGGTCGATGTCCGCCTCCGGGGCTGGCACGTGGGAAAGCACGGTGTCAAACAAAGGCTTCATATCGACCCGGGGCGCGCCAAGGTCCAGGGCCGCCCAACCATTCAATCCAGAAGCATATACGATGGGGAAATCGAGCTGCTCGTCGCTGGCGCCAAGCTTGTCGAAGAGATCGAAGGTCAAGTTAATGGCGTTGTCCGCATCGGCGCCATCGCGGTCCACTTTGTTCACCACCACGATAGGCCGCAGGCCGAGAGCCAGGGCTTTCTTGGTCACGAAGCGCGTTTGCGGCATCGGACCTTCGACGGCATCGACCAGGAGCAGGACGCCGTCGACCATGCCCAACACCCGCTCGACTTCGCCGCCGAAGTCGGCATGGCCCGGAGTATCGACGATATTGATGTGAATGCCATCGTAATCGACCGAAGTATTCTTGGCGAGGATGGTGATGCCGCGCTCTTTTTCCAGGTCATTGGAATCCATGACCCGCTCGTCCACATGCTGGTGGGCGGCGAAAGTGCCGGATTGGCGAAGGAGTTGGTCCACCAGAGTGGTCTTGCCGTGGTCGACGTGGGCGATGATGGCGATATTGCGGATCGGACGGACGGACATGGGCGGGGCCTGGAAACACGAAACCTTCGATTCTAGCATGCGGTGCTGCACCGCAGCAGGATCAATTCGCTTTGTTACGCATGAAATCTGCGGTCTGAAAGAAGTTTTCCAGCAGCTTCTGGCGCAAGGTCTCTTCGATGCCTACCTCTTCCATGGCCAACACCATGCACGCAACCCACTGGTCCCGCTCCCGGGTACCGATGGCAAAGGGCAGGTGGCGAGCCCGTAGTCGGGGATGGCCGTATTTTTCGACGAACAGATCGGGCCCCCCCATCCAGCCGGAAAGAAACATGAACAACTTGTCCCGCGACCCCGCCAAGTCCTCGGGATGGAGCTTGCGCAATTCCCGAAACTGGGGAACGCTTTCCATCAATTGGTAAAAACGCTCTGTGAGGCGGGCGACGCCGGCCTCGCCGCCAATGAGTTCATAGGTTGTCTTGCCGCTCATGGAAATCCTTTGCAATAGAAACCGGGAGTTTACCGTCTCCCATGGGCGGTGCTAGATTGCCACTCATCGTCCTCCAGGAGTCCGCCATGACCGTGCCTCGCTTTATCGGCTTGCTTGTCGTCCTCTTCGGCATCCTCTCCGGTACCTTGCTCGTGGCCCAACCCTTCGTCACCGTCGCCGACGTCGACCCGTTCATCATGGCCATCCTCTTCGCCGTCTGCCTGGCGTTCGGACTCCCTCTTTACGCCTCGGGAGAACGCCGTGCGCTCGCTCTACGGGTCACTGCGGCCGCCCTGCTGGCACTGGGGGTTTTCTCCCTCGTTGGGCTGTTTGTCGACGGGACAGGGCTACGGGTCGCGTTGCGCCCTATCCTGGGACTCTGGATCATGCTCCCCATCGGGCTGGCGGGTGGCCTGTTGCTCAACTATTTTGCCGGTGCCCTGGAGCGCGTAGCCCCCACCCTGCGCTGAGTTCTGCACGCCGCACCTGGCCCTGGGCGCGCTGTCCCGGCGGGCTGCCAGGCCGGGATCAACTGTTTCTTGCCGTTGCCGATGAGGTCTGCCCGGCCCATGGCCTTCAGCGCATCCCGGAGGAGCGGCCAGTTCTCGGGATCGTGGTAGCGCAGGAAAGCCTTATGAAGCTTCCTTTGCCGCGCGTTGCGCACGGCCCCGACCGACTCGCCTTCCTGCCGGTCCAGCTTTTTCAAGGGATTGCGCTGGGTGTGGTACATGGTGGTGGCCAGCGCCATCGGCGTCGGCAGGAAGGTCTGGACCTGGTCCAGACGGAAGTTGTTGCGCTTGAGCCAGAGCGCGAGGTTGAGCATGTCCTCGTCCGTCGTTCCCGGGTGGGCGGCGATGAAATAGGGGATGAGGTACTGCTCCTTGCCCGCCTCCCGGGAAAAGCGCTCGAAGAGTTGTTTGAAGCGCTCATAGGCTCCCATTCCAGGCTTCATCATCTTCGAAAGCGGCCCGGCTTCGGTGTGCTCCGGGGCGATTTTGAGGTAGCCGCCGACGTGATGGGTGACCAGTTCCTTGATGTATTCGGGCGAACGGACGGCCAGGTCATAGCGCAGGCCTGAACCGATCAAGACCTTCTTGACGCCCGGCAGGTTGCGTGCCTTCCGGTAGAGGGAGATCAGTCGCGAATGATCGGTATCGAGGTTCTCGCAAATGTCCGGAAACACGCAGGACAAGCGGCGGCAGGCCGACTCGATCTTTTCGTCCTTGCACTTCAGGTGGTACATGTTGGCGGTGGGACCGCCCAGGTCGGAGACGATGCCGGTGAAGCCGGGGGTTTTGTCCCGCATTTCCTCGATTTCCCGCAGCACCGATTCTTCGGAACGGCTCTGGATGATGCGTCCCTCGTGCTCTGTGATGGAGCAGAAGGTACAGCCGCCGAAACAGCCGCGCATGATATTCACCGAAAAGCGGATCATCTCCCAGGCAGGTATCTTGGCGTCACCATATGCCGGGTGAGGCCTGCGGGCGTAGGGCAGTTCGTAGACGCGGTCCAGTTCCTCGGTGGTCAGCGGCACAGGTGGCGGATTGAGCCAGACATCCCGTTCGCCATGGGCCTGAACCAGCGCCCGGGCGTTGCCGGGGTTGGATTCCAGATGGAAGGTCCGCGAAGCGTGGGCGTAAAGCACCGGGTCGTCCTGCACCGCCTCGAAAGACGGCAGCCGGACCACCGTATGGGCGCGCCGTTCGCGACGGGCGGCAAGGCGCTCCTCACGGCTCATGAGGCGAACGACATGGGATTGTCCCGCTGGCGCGGGCGCCGCGGACTCCGGACTCATGGCGTAGGGGTCCGGGTGATGGCCTACCGGCCCCGGCGTATCGACTTCCGTGGAATCCAACTCCTCCCATGCGTCGGAAGGCCGCCAGGCCGGCCGGACCATGAAGGCCGTGCCGCGGATGTCGCGCACCTGGTCGATGGTCTCCCCCCGGGACAGACGGTGGGCCACCTCGACCACCGCCCGTTCGGCATTGCCAAAAATCAGCAGATCGGCCTTGGAATCGGGCAGGACCGAACGGCGCACCTTGTCCGACCAATAGTCGTAATGGGCGATGCGCCTCAGACTCGCCTCGATGGAGCCAATCACCACCGTCGATCCCGGAAAGGCTTCGCGGCAGCGCTGGGCATAGACGGTCACGGCCCGGTCGGGACGCCGATTGGGCTCGGCGCCGGTGGTATAGGCATCGTCGGAGCGGATTTTGCGGTCGGACGTGTACCGATTGACCATAGAATCCATGTTGCCGGCAGTCACCCCGAAGAAAAGGTTGGGCTTGCCCAAACGCTGAAAAGCGGCCGCCGAGTGCCAGTCCGGCTGACTGATGATCCCCACGCGAAACCCCTGGGCTTCCAGGAGGCGGCCCACCAGCGCCATGCCGAAGCTGGGATGATCGATATAGGCATCCCCGGTCACCAGAATGATGTCGCAGCTATCCCATCCCAAGACGTCCATTTCATCTCGGGACATGGGCAGGAAGGGCGCCGGGCCAAAGCGGTGCGCCCAATATTTGCGATAGGAAAAAAGCGGTGGTGCGGGGTTCATGGATGGGAGGCGGGGAGCGGCGGAGGCGTATTTTCGCATGTTCGCCCTCTTTCCGCCCGGCGGAGCCCTTGGCATAATCGGAAGGGCGACGATTCCGCCCCGACCCGTATTTCCCGCCCCCCGGTGCGATCACCGCGGAAGTTCCCTGGAGCCCCAAGCGATGAGCGACGACCGTGTAGAAATCCTCCCCGTGCGGATCGTCTCCGGGGTCACGGTCGTTTCGCCTCAGGGACGCATCGATCACACCGGTGCGCCGCGACTGAGCGCTGCGCTGGAGCCGATTCTGAAGGGATGCAAGGCCGGAGGCCCTCCCCTGCTCCTCGATCTCTCCGGGGTCGATTACATCAGCAGCATGGGGCTGCGCGTTCTGGTGGTTGCGTCCCGTACGGCGAGCGGGCAAGGCGGCAAATTCGGCGTTGCCGCTTTGCAGCCGCTGGTCCAGGAAGTTTTCAGCATCGCCCGTCTCAATCTGATGATGCCTTGCTACGTCGAAGTCGAGGCGGGCTGCGCTCAACTCACGGCGCCATGAAAGTCATTTTCTGGGGAACCCGCGGATCGCTTCCGGTCGCCCTGACCGCTGCCGATGTACGGAGCAAGGTCATTGCGGCCCTCACGGCGGCCCAGGGTCGTCAGTTGCCCGATTCCGCCGCTCTGAGTGCGTTTGTGGATAGCCTGCCTTTCGTCAGCCGCGGGACTTTTGGCGGAAATTCGTCATGCGTCGAAATCGTCGGCGGCGGCTCAGAACACCTCCTCTGCGATCTCGGAAGCGGCGTCCGCCCCCTCGGCCAGTCCAAGATCGCGACTTACGGCCCGGCCAGGCCCCAGCTCTACCATGTTTTCCTTTCCCATCTGCACTGGGACCACCTGATGGGTTTTCCCTTCTTCGTTCCGGCTTACATACCCGGCAACCGTATCGTGATCCACGGCTGCCACCAAGGTCTCGAAGACGCCGTGCGCCTGCAATTCGGCATCCCCTGCTTCCCGGTAGATTTCGGAACCTTGGGTGCGAACATCGAATTCGACGTCATGACCCCCGACGAACCGCGAGAAATCGCCGGCTTCACGGTCACTCCCAAGCTCCAGCTCCATGGCGGTGATTCCTTCGGCTACCGCTTCGAGCGCTTCGGCAAGACCGTGGTCTACTCAACCGATTCCGAACACAAGCTGGACAATGCCCAGGAGCGGCAGAAATTCGTCGATTTCTTCCGCAATGCGGATCTGGTGATCTTCGACGCCATGTATTCGCTCGCCGAAGCCGTTTCAGTCAAGGCCGATTGGGGCCATTCCAGCAACGTGGTCGGCGTCGAACTCTGCCAGGCCGCGGGCGCCCGCCGGCTGGCACTCTTCCACCACGAGCCGGTCAATGACGATGGAAGGCTCGCCCTGTTGCTGGAAGAAACCCGACGGTTCGAGGAGATCACCCGGGAAAATCTGGCGCCCCTGGAAATCATTTCCGCCTACGACGGGCTGACGGTCGACCTGTGACCCCGGGGGCCATCGGCCGCTTTCTCCTCGCCCAGCGGGGTCGCAGCCTGGCAGGGGCATTCCTCGCGGTCGCCGTACTGCTTCTCGTCCAGGCCGATCAGGCACCCCTGCTGCCTTTGCGCCACATTCTCTTCGACAGTTATCAGCGCATGTTTCCGCGGGATCGCACCGCCCAGCCGGCAATTCTGGTTGCGATCGACGAGGAAAGTCTGGCCAAACACGGCCAGTGGCCCTGGCCGCGCGACGAAATTGCTGCGCTGCTCGACAAGATCCTGGCTTACGGGCCTAGGGCAGTGGGTTTTGACATTCTTTTCCCCGAGCCCGACCGCCTTGGTCCCGCCGCCCTCGCCCAGCGCTTTCCGACCCTTCCGGCCCCGGCGCTGCGGGCGCTCCCGGATCCCGATTCCATCCTTGCCGCGGCACTCGCCAAGGGGAACACGGTACTCGCGGTCAGCGGCGAGACCGTGCCGAGTCCGGTGGCCCAGGTTCCCCATCATTCGCTGGGCCTGCGCGGACTCGAGGACGAAGCCCACCTTCCGGAATTCCCGGCTTCCATCGGCAGTCTGGCCAAGCTTGAGCAGGCAGCCCGGGGCGTAGGCCTGATCAACGCGCCCCCCGATCGTTCGGGAACCGAAAGCGAGCGGGGGGTGATCCGGCGAGTTCCCATGGTCGCCCGCATCGGCGATACCCGAGTCGCCAGCCTGGGGCTCGAAATCGTCCGCCTGGGCACCAATACCCGCTTCCTCAATGTCGAGGCGGATGACCACGGCATCGTCCGCGTCGGGGTTCGCGGGCAATCCCTCCATACGCTGCCCAACGGGGACCTCGCCCTGCATTTCGGTCCGCTGAAGTCCGATCGCGTGGTATCGGCCGCCGACGTCCTGGCCGCCAGGATCGATCCCGAAATCCTGCGCGAGAAATTTGTTCTGGTCGGCTTCACCGGGCTGGGGCTGCTGGATAACGTGGTGACTCCGCTCGGCGAGAAAATTCCCGGCGTCGATGTCCATCTGCAGGTCATCGAAAGCCTGCTGGCCGGAGAATCGCTACGCCGTCCCTGGTGGATGGCGCGGGTCGAGCTTGCCGCCCTGATTCTGTTGGGGATCGGGCTCATTCTGACCGTCCCGGTCCTGCGGCCGGCTTACGCCGCAGGCCTGGGAGCGCTGGTGGCCAGCCTTCTCGCCGTAGGCGGATTCGTCGCCTTCCGCTTCGGGGGCTGGCAATTCGACTCGGCCACCGTGGTCACCCTGCTCAATCCCATTTTCATTACCTTGATCGGCAATACCCTGGTCGAGGCGGATCGCCGCCGTCGAGAGGCGGAACAGGAACTTCACACCACCCGCGAGGTTTCAGCCCGGGTCGCGGGCGAACTCGACGCCGCCCGACGCATCCAGATGGGACTCTTACCCGACGCAGACAGCTTGTTCGTGAACGATCCCCGGATCGCCGTCGCCGCTCTCCTCGAGCCTGCAAGGGCGGTGGGCGGCGATTATTACGAATGCTTCGCCATCGACGAACGTCATGTCTGTTTCGCCATCGGCGACGTGACCGGCAAGGGTGTCCCGGCAAGCCTCTTCATGACCATCGCCAAGACGCTCACCGGGGCCATGGTGCGCCGGGTGAGCAATCTGGGCGAAGCCTTGCGCCAGGCCGAAGTCGAACTCTCCCGCCACAATCCGGAAATGCTCTTCGTGACCACCTTCGTTGCCGTCCTCGATCTCGACAGCGGAGAAATCGCCTGCGTCTGCGCCGGTCACGATGCCCCCATACTGAAGCGCGGACGGGAACTGCTTCGCCTCGACTTGGGGAGCGACTCGGGCCCGCCGGTCGGCGCCTGCGGCAATTATCCCTTTGTCGCCGCCCGGAGGCAGCTTGAACCGGGCGACCTCGTCTGCCTCTTTACGGACGGCGTGACCGAGGCCCAGGACGGAAAACGCTTTTACGGCGGTCTGAGGCTCCTGGCAGCGGTAGCCCGCCTTCCCGAAAGCGCCGATCCCAGGGCAACAGTCGAGGGGATCCGCGACGACGTACGGCGATTCGAAAATGGCCGGCCGGCCGCCGACGACCTCACTTTGCTTGCCCTGCGCTGGAACGGGCCCGCGCCGCGATGATCAGCGGACGCTGATTTCGACCCGCCGGTTGAGCGGTTCGGCCACTCCGTCCGGGGTGGCAATCGCCGGCTCCCGTTCGCCGCGGGAAGATACAGCGATGAGGTCGGCGGGGATGCCGGCTTCCACCAGGATCTTGCTCACGGAATCCGCCCGGGTGCGCGCCAGAATGTCATTGTCGGCCACCGATCCGACCCGGTCGGCGTGGCCGATGACCTGGACTTCCGGGGCACTGCGGGAGACGAGCTGGGCCTTGATACGGTCGAAACTGGCCATCGATTCCGGAGTCAGGGTATCGGTACCCTCAAGAAAATAGACCACAAAACTGACCGGGCGCTCGGGCAATGCGGACAAGGTCGTCCCATACAGTTCTCCGACCTCGCCGGAAGATGTCGCGGTCCGCGAAAGTACGAAAGGGCGACGGGTTGCCGATGCGTAGGGCTGATCGAGGCGGTGCTCGACCCCCTGCCAGCGCACCACCACTTCACTCGGGCGGCCATCCTTAGAGGGCAGCAAGACGACGCGCTCGCTGGCACAACCGGCCAGCGCGAGAAGGATGCCTAGGCTGAAGCAAAGTCGCATGTCACTCCTCCGGCCTGCCGATCACTTCGAT
Source organism: Rhodocyclaceae bacterium (assembly GCA_035345935.1). Taxonomy (GTDB): domain Bacteria; phylum Pseudomonadota; class Gammaproteobacteria; order Burkholderiales; family Rhodocyclaceae; genus SSSZ01. The sequence continues at coordinate 36,567 of DAORDK010000009.1, forward strand.
GATGAATTCAGTTCCACGCACGCCCAGGATGCTGGTCGGTGTGCGGAAGCGGACGGATTCCGGCGACTCCTTGGCAAGCTTGCCCGAGACCACCGCGACGGTGCCTCGCTGGACCGTGGCCTCCAGTTCTCCGGCATGGGTCGTCGTATCGAACGCGAAGCGATCCAGGATCAACAGGGCGTTGGGGCCCGCCGAAAGCAGGGTATTGTCCCGCAGGGTCAAGCCTACGGAACCGTCGCGGCCGGTTCGGACTTGATCGTTGACCTCGACCGTGGTTCCCACCGGTGCCGGAATCCGCGTCCCCGACCGCTCGATCGTGACGTCGCCCCGACTGGACTTGACGCGACCGGCGTATTCGCCGGCATGGACAGCGACCGCTGCGGTGGCCAGGACGACGGCCAGCAGGCAATGTGATCTAATCATGAAATCTCCCCCGGGGATTCGCGACGCATGGTTGCTCATTCTACGGAAATTTCCGTTCCCGCGCGCCTGACAGAACTGCCCTGCCTCCTGGCAGCCGTGGATGCCTGGGCGGCCATCGTCGGAATTCCTCCAATTGCCGTCCAGCGTATTCATTTTGCCGTCGAAGAGTTGTTTACCAACACGGTGGATCACGGTTTCCGAGCCGAGTCCGATCTGCCGGTCACTCTGGCTCTGGCGGCAGACGGCGGGGGCATCACCCTGCGTTATGTCGATCGGGCGCCCCCCTTCGACACCAGCCGTGTCCCTGATCTCGCGCCGGAAGCCGAGCGCATCGGCGGCTACGGGCTCAAGGTCGTGCAGACCATGGCCAGCGCCTTCCGCTATCGGTTTGCCAACGGCGCCAACGAGACTGAAATCGAGTTCCGCTAGAGGCAACCGACATCCGCTCCGCCGAGCGGTCGTTCCCCGCGACCCCAGGCGGCAAGGCGAGCGACCCCACCCTACCCCCGCAACGCCTCGGCAGGCGGAACCTTTAGAAGCTTTCCCAGGGCCGCCCAGCCGATGCCCGCGGCCAGCACTGCCGTGACTGCGGACGCCAGAGGAAAGATCAGGGGATCGGGGCTCAGTTCGAGTTGGAAAACCTGTTTGGCGATGATTCCGCCGAGGAGCGCGGCCCCGGCTGCGGCGAGCAAACCTGCCAGGGCGCCGACTGCGGCTAATTCCGCTACCAGGGCTGCCGCCAGTTGCTGCCCGCGGGCACCGAGGGCGCGCAGGACGGCGAATTCCTGCCGCCGTTCGGCGAACTCCCCAGCCAGCGCGGCATAAAGGACCGCGAGCCCAGCTGTCAGCGTGAGGCCAAAGACGAGCTCGACTGCGATGGCGACCTGGCCGATGACGTCCCGGAATTGGGCGACGAGGGCACCGACGTCGATCACAGTGAGGTTGGGAAAACGCTCCACCAGCGCTGCCGCCACCCCATTGCCTTCGGGAGGCAGATGAAAGCTGGTGATGTAGCTGGCAGGCTGGGTCTCGAGAACCCCCGGGGGGGTCAGGACGAAGAAATTGACCCGCATGGAATCCCAGTCCAGCTTGCGCAGCCCGACCACGCTGAACGAGAGCTCCTGCCCGGCGATGCGAAAATCGAGTCGATTGCCCACCTGTATCCCCAAGGTCCGGGCGAGACCCTCCTCGACCGAGGCGACGCGATGGCCGACATCGCCGTCGGAGAACCAGCGGCCTTCACTCGTCCGATTGCCGGGCGGCAACGCCATCCGCCAGGAGAGATTGAATTCGCGGTCGATGAGGCGCTGGGCCCTGTCGTCTTCGGGATAGTCGGCGGGAGTCACCGGGCGGCCGTCAATGGCGATGAGTCTCCCGCGCACCATGGGCGCCAATTCGACCGCGAGCCCTTGTCCGCCCAGCCAGGTCGATATGGCCGCGGATTGCTCCGGCTGAATATTGATGACGAAGCGATTGGGCGCATCGGCCGGGGTCGCTCGCTGCCAGGCGTCGATCAACTGGCCGCGGGTCACGGTGACCAGAAGGAGCGCCATGACCGCCAAGGCCAGGGCAACCACCTGGACGGTGGCCATCGCGGCGCGGCGGTTTAGGGCGGCGATTCCGCGCCGCCAGCCGAAGCGCTCCCCCCGCGGCCAGTGGGCCAGCAGGGCAATGATTGCGCGGGCGGCGAGCGCAAAAACCGCCGCGGAGGCGAGGAAGCCTCCGGCTGCCAGTGCTCCCAGGCGAAAATCCCGCGCTACCCAGCAGACCAGCCCGGCCAGAGTGGCTGCGCCCAAGCCCCAGGCGGCGAGCCACGAGCTTTCCGGAGGTCCGAGGTCGCGGCGCAGAACCCTCAGGGTGGGCACTCGGCGCAGCCGCAGCACGGGGGGCAGCCCGAACCCCAGGAGAAGCACCGCGGCGACTCCGCTGCCCTGGACGACGGGGAGCGCCGAGGGCAATGGCAGATCGTCCCCCAGCAGGCCGGCCACGGTACCGTGCAGGGCGAACTGGATCGCGTAACCCACGGTGCTGCCAAGGGCTGCAGCCAGAGCCGCAAGGAAAATGAACTGACCCAGGTAAAGCCGCAACAGCCTGCCCTGGGTGGCACCGAGGCAGCGCAGCACCGCACCGGTGTCCAAATGGCGCTGACCATAGCGCCTGGCCGCCAGAGCGACTGCGGCGGCGGACAGGATCGCCGTGGCCATGGCTGCAAGTCCGAGGAAGCGGCGAGCGCGATCAAGGGTATTGCGTACCTCGGGACGGGCATTTTCGGCGTCTTCCAGGCGCTCGCCGCGCCCAAGGACCGTGGCGGCCCAGGATCGAAACCCACTCACCGCGACTTCGCTCCCCGCCACCAGCAGGCGATAGGCGATGCGCGCGCCGGGCTGCTCCAGCCGGGTTGCCGGGAGGTCGGCAAGGTTCATCAGGAGCCGCGGCGCAAAGGCGAAGAAATTGGCACCGCGATCCGGTTCCCGGGCGAGTATTCCGGCGACCCGCAAGTGCGCTTCGCCGACCTCGACGAGCTCTCCCGTGCGGACGCCCAACTCGCTGGCGAGACGCTCTTCAAGCCAGAGGGTACCCGGTCCGGGCGCCGGCACACCGGCTTCCCCTCCGGCAAGCACCAGTTGACCCCGCAGCGGGTAGAGATCGGAAACCGCCTTGATCTCCGCGAGGCGCGGAACGCCGGAAGCCCGAACCATGCTCGGGAAAACGCGGGTCTCGGCGACCGCCAACCCTCTCCGGGCGGCTTCCTCGGTCAGCGCGGGGGGCCACGGATGGTCCGCGACCAGCAGCAGATCGGCTCCCATCAGACGGCGCGCCTCGCGCTCGAGGGCAAGTCGAACCCGGTCGGTGAGAAATCCCACCGCCGTGACGGCAGCGACTGCCAGGATGGTGACGGCCAGGAGCAGGCGGAGCTCAGGCGCCCGGAGCTCGCGCAGCAACATCCGCCCCGCGAGGCTCAAGAGCCGCTCCAGCGTATCTCGAACTCCCGCGCGTCTACCGGCTGACCATGGAGGAAGCCTTGCAACTGGCGGCACCCCAGATTGCGTAGAAAAGCTGCCTGCTCGGACGTTTCGACTCCTTCGGCGACTACTTCCAGAGAGAGGCTGCGGGCCAGCGCCATCACCGTGGTAATGATGGCTTCATCGCCCCGGCTCTTGCCGATTCCGGCGACGAAGGAGCGATCGATCTTCAACTGCTGGATGGGCATCAATTTGAGGTAGCTCAGCGAAGAATACCCCGTCCCGAAATCGTCGATCGCCAAGCAGATGCCGAGGGAGCGGAGGCGATCGAGTAGCACGATGGCGTTATCCACCTGCATGACCACCGATTCGGTGATTTCCAGCTTGAGGCGGTGGGGTTCGAGCCCCGTTTCTTCCAGAATCGCGGTCAGCATGGCGATGAACTCGGGACGCTCAAGCTGCTTGACCGAAAGATTCACGGAGACCTGGGGCAAATCGAAGCCTTCAGCTTGCCAGGCCACGACCTGACGGCAGGTTTCGCGGAGCACCCAACTGCCAAGGCCGACGATCAATCCGGTTTCCTCGGCGACTTCGATGAAGCGGGCAGGCGGAACCTCGCCCAATTCAGGGCTGTGCCATCGCACCAGGGCCTCTGCCCCGGTCAGCCGGCCGGTATCGGCATCCACTTGCTGCTGCAGGAAGACCTCGAGTTCGCCATTCTCCCGCGCCCGACGCAGAAGATTTTCCAGACGAACGCGCTCCCGGATTCTTTCGGTAATGTCTGCCGTATAGAAGTGATAGTGGCCCCGACCGGCGTGCTTGGCCCGATACATGGCCGAATCGGCATTGCGCATCAGGGCACCGACGTCCTCGCCGTCATCCGGGAAGAGGCTGATACCGACCGATGCCGAAAGATAGAGCTCGTGGCCGGCAATCGTGAAGGGCCGTTCAAACGCGGCAATGATTTCCCCGGCCAGCGTGGCCGCTTCTTCCCTCCTCTTGACCGCTTCCATGAGGCAGATGAACTCGTCTCCACCGAGCCGGGCCAGCATGTCGATGAGCCTCACGTGCTCGGAAAGGCGGGTCGCCACCGCCACCAGAAGTTCATCCCCGATGGTATGACCGAGCGAGTCATTGACCTGCTTGAACTGGTCGAGATCGATGAACAATACAGCCAAGCGCTGGCTCCGGGGGGCCGCATCGGCAGCGCTTTCGCCCAAACGCTCGACGAATCGCCTGCGGTTGGGCAAGCCGGTCAGGGGATCGTGGTAGGCCAGATAGTTGAGCTTGCTTTCCGCCTGCCGGCGTTCTGCGACCTCCCCCTCCAGAAGGCGGTTGGCGCGCTTCAGTTCGGCGGTCCGCTGCTCCACCTGGATCTCAAGCGTTGCCCGCGCCGTTTCCAGCTTGGCGTCCTGGATACGCAGGATTTGATGGGCTCTGCGAACGACAAGGAATTGAAGGAGATAGAGCACGGAAAACACAGCGACCACTCCGGCAGTCACCCACCACAGATTGCGACCGAGTTCGGAGGTAAAGGGGCTCACGTCCTGGCGGATTTCCACCACCGCATCGAGTTCGCCAGCCTCATTCACAAAGGGTACGAAGGTCGTCAGGACGTCCTGTCTTGGCGATGCGCCGTGGTCGGGTTCGCCAGCCATGAGCGCCGTAGAATCTCGCCCGCCGAGAGCCACCCGGAACGAGGCGTTCTCGCCGATCGACTGTCCCACCTGGGCGACATCGGTCGCAAAAACAGTCATTCCCAGGCGGTTGTATATCCTGAGATCGACGACTCCGGTGCCCTTCAGCAGAGTTGCCAGTCGCTCACGGAGCACCGCGCCGCCTTTGGCGGAGCGCATTTCGGCCGGTTCCCTTCCGTAGGACCGGCGTATCTCCTCGGCGTAACCGGTCCACAGAGAATTGCGGAAAACCTGAGCAATGGCGAGATTGCGATCGGAGGCCAAACTCGCCATCTGACGCATGGACACTTCCCGGTACAGCGGACCGAGCGCCCCGGCGGCGAGAACCACCAGGATGAAGCTGAGGATGGAAAAGTAGCGGGAGAGGTTGAACATCAGTCGGCCAGTTCCCGGATTCGCGCCACCGCTTCGTCGACCCGGTCCACTGCCACCACCTCGAGGCCGGGAATGGCCTGCCGGGGTCGATTGGCGGCCGGGATGAGGGCGCGGGTGAAACCCAGCTTGGCCGCTTCCTTAAGGCGCTCCTGCCCACGGGGAGCAGGCCGGATTTCCCCCGCCAAGCCAACCTCACCAAATACAACAAGTTTACCTTGTAATGGTTTGTTTTTAAGCGATGAAACGATAGCCAGCATCACCGCGAGGTCGGCCGCCGGCTCGCCGATTCGGACTCCACCGACGGCGTTCACGAACACGTCCTGGTCGAAGCAGACGACTCCCGCGTGGCGATGCAGGACCGCCAGAAGCATGGCCAATCGCTGAGGATCGAGCCCCACCGTCAGCCGGCGGGGATTGCCGTGGGCTTCGTCCACCAGCGCCTGAATTTCCACCAGCAAGGGCCGCGTGCCTTCCTGGGTGACCAGAATGCAGGAACCCGCAACATCTTGCCCATGCTGGGACAAAAACAGGGCCGAAGGATTGCTTACCTCTTTGAGGCCCCGCTCGGTCATGGCGAAGACCCCCAGTTCATTCACCGCCCCGAAGCGATTCTTGCAGGAGCGGACCAGTCGGAAGCTCGAATGGGGGTCGCCTTCAAAATAGAGCACCGTGTCGACGATGTGTTCGAGGACCCGCGGCCCGGCCAACGCCCCCTCCTTGGTAACGTGGCCGACGAGGATGACGGTGATGCCCAACTGCTTTGCCAGGCGGGTGAGTTGGGCAGCGCATTCGCGAACCTGGGCGACCGAACCGGGAGCGCTGGTCAAGGCGTCCGACCATAGCGTCTGGATCGAGTCGACGACCGCGACGCGGGGCAATTCGGTACGCAAAGCAGCGAGAATGGCTTCGAGATTGATCTCTGCCAGCAGCGGCAGACTACCGGTCGCCAAACCCAACCGGCGAGCGCGCAGCGCGACCTGTTCGCCGGACTCTTCGCCACTGACGTAGAGCACTCGCTGGTCCTGGGCGAGGGCCGCAAGCGCTTGGAGCAGAAGGGTACTCTTGCCGATGCCCGGATCGCCACCGATCAGCACGACGCCCCCGGGGACCAAACCCCCGCCCAGGGCGCGATCGAACTCGCCGATCCCGGTGGTGAGCCGTTCCGCCTCCCGCGCCTCGATGGCCGCAAGGACCCGCAATTGGGACGCCGGTGCCACCGCCTGGAAACGGCTCGCCGAGGATGGCTCTGCCACTGTTTCGACGAGGGTATTCCACTGGCCGCAGGCCGGACACTGGCCCTGCCACTTGGGGCTGACCCCGCCGCACTCGGTACACGAATAGATCGATTTCGCTTTGGCCACGATGCTAGAAAATGGAATTGATCGCCTGGAAAACCGTCACCGCCTCCGGATTCAGCCTTTTCAGCAGCCAGGCTAAGCCGAAGGCTCCGGTCGCGAGCAGGAGCCAGAACAACCAGCTGGCCCGCATCGCTCCGCTGACCCAGGACGATGCCCCGCCCCCGGCCACCCGCACCATCCCCACCGTCAGGACCGCCTCGACCGCCGCTTCCAGAAGCGCCGCAGACGCGGCTCCGAGGAAACCTCCGATGATCCACCAAAAGACGAGCGCCGCAAGGGCGATGACGGCCGCCACGATGGCGAATCCGACGGCTGGCAGGCATCCCTCGGCATCGATCGAAGCGAGTTCCCCGATTCCGGACACTCCGTCTGCCACCGTCTCGGCCTTGTCGAGAAGATTGCCTTGGGCCGATGCCTGCGTATCCCGAATCCTTTCCGTTCCTTCGCCCGGCCGCCCGGGATCCAGGCGGACCTTGACGGCGTCGATCCCGGTCAATCGGAGCCAAACCCCCACCAGAGCAAGAAATACCGCATAGGCGATCAGCACGATCAGAGGCAGACGGAGTCGCAGATCGGTAATCCCAAGCCGTAGGAGCACATGACTCGCCAGGGCACCGACCAGAAAGCTTGCCGCGAGAACCAGGAATGTCTGAGATCGGAGCCAGCCCGCACCGCCCAACCGCCTTTTGAGGTAGCGGCGCAAGGGTTGGCGGTCATCGCTCATCGACGACCTCGACCGGCACCCGTGGAGCCAGGGCGCAAAAAAGCTCGTAGGCAATCGTACCCGCCGCCGCGGCCACATCGTCGGCTGCGACGGTTCCTCCGAGCCCACGGCCCCATAGCGTTACCGGCGATCCGGGAACAGCCTCGGGGATGGCACTCAGGTCGCACGCCAGCATGTCCATCGAGACTCGTCCCAGGGTGCGAGTGAGGCGGCCATGGACGGCGATGGGGGTCCCCGTCGGGGCATGGCGGGGATACCCATCGCCGTATCCGCAGGCGACGATGCCCACCCGAAGCGCTTCCGGCGCCACGAAAGTGCGGCCATAACCCACGGCTTCCCCGGCGGCCACGTCGCGCACCGCAATCAATTGGGAGGTCAGGCTCATCACCGGCGCCAGACCCAAGCTCACGGCGCTGACTTCCGCAAAGGGGCTCGCGCCATAGAGCATGATGCCGGGCCGCACCCAATCTCCCCGGGATTCCGGATAACGCAGCAAGGCGGCAGAGTTGGCCAGACTGACGGCGCCGCGCCAATCCGGGACCATGGCGCGGAAGCGGGCCATCTGCCCGGCGACGCCAGTGGGCCCGTCGGCGTCGGCAAAATGGGTCATCAGAGTGACCCGGGTCGGGTCCAGAGTCGCCAAACGAGCCCGCAACCAAGGCAGATCGGCATCGCCGAAACCCAGCCGGTTCATGCCGGTATTGATTTTGATGTAAAGAGGCGGCAAAGGGCGGCCGGCGGCTTCGAGCAACGCAAATTGCTCGCGGCAATGCACGACCGGGATGAGCCCAAGCTCGACAGACAGCCGGGCATCCCGTTCCGCAAAGACCCCCTCGAGCAGCAGGATCGGCTCATCAACCCCAGATTCCCTGAGTGCTGCGCCAACTTCCGCTTCGAGAACCGCGAATCCGTCGGCCCCCGGCCGCAGCGCCTCGATGGCGCGCCAAAGGCCGTGCCCGTAGGCATCCGCCTTGATCACCGCCCAGGCTTGCGCACCCTTGGCCGCGGTCTTGGCAATCCGATAGTTGGCGGCGAGGGCAGCCAGGTCGATGCGGGCGCGAATCGGCCGGGCAAGCTTCACGGCAGCACCTCCGGCAAGCGTCGGCGGAGGAATTCGCCAAACCCGCTGACCAGGCGGGAACGAAACCGGTCCTCGGGATAGATGAGATTGATCGGGAGCCGCAGCCGAGGTTTCAAGGGAACGGCGCACAGGCTGCCGAGTTGAACTCTACGCTCTGCCGCAAGCCTGGGAACCACCGCGAAACCTCCTCCGGCAGCGGCGGCGGAGAGCACCGCCTCCAGGCTGTCGGCCTCGAGGCCGATTCGGGGATGAACGGACTCCCCCGCCGAGGCGGAGAGGAACTCCTCCAGTGCCGCCCGACCGCCCGATCCCAGTTCCCGGGCAAGGTAGGTATGGTCCCGCAGGTTCCGGGCTCCGACCTCCTTCAGCCGGGCAAGGGGATGATCGGGGGCGCAGACGAGTTGCAATTCCTCGTCGCCGCAGGACTCGGCGATCACCCCAGAATACGGCGCCGTCGCTTGAATCAGAGCCACGTCACAACCCTGATCGACCACCTGGGCCGCCAGAATCGAGGAATTGGCCACGGTCAAGGCCACGGAGACGCGGGGATACAAGGCGCTAAATTCGGCCAACAAAGGCGGCAACACCGTTTCACCAAGACCCGGAACCGCACCGACCCGCAGTGTTCCCCGCATTTCACCGGTCATCTCGGCGAGGCGAGTCTCCATTTCCGACCCGAGCGCGAGGATTCGTTCCGCATAAGAGAGGGCAATTTCGCCGGCCGGCGTGAGGCCGATGGGATTTTGTCCCCGATCGAGCAGACGGACATTGAGCTCATCCTCCAGCTGACGGATCTGGAAAGTCACTGCCGACTGGCTCATGAACAGCGCCTGCGCCGCCCGAGTGAAATTCCGATGACGTGCGACGGCGTGAAACACCTGCAGACGCCGGTCGCCCATCCTGCCCCCTGTTCAAGCAAATGCTCTATTCAAACACGTTTGCCCCGCCCGGGGAACCCACATTGGATGGAAACGGGCTGGCAAGCGGCAAAGTCCGCCCTCGCGCAAGACCACTCGCGGTGGGATGTGGGTAGAATGAAACTCGAATTCCGATTCGCCCTTCCTGCAAGCGTCGCCATGGCCCTACCCTTCGCCTCGAATCCATCGCCGCCCCCCATCGCGGCGGTCCTCGCCGCTGCCTCCCAGGTCATCCTGGGCAAAGAGCGGGAGATCCGGCTTGCCCTGGCCTGCCTGCTTGCCCGGGGCCACCTGCTGATCGAAGACATCCCCGGCGTGGGGAAAACCACCCTCGCCCACGCCCTCGCCAGGCTCCTGGGGCTCGAGTTTTCCCGCATCCAGTTCACCAGCGATCTTCTCCCGGCGGATATTACCGGCGTCTCGCTCTTCGATCGGGACAGCGGAGCTTTCCGCTTCCTTCCCGGTCCGATTTTCTGCCAGCTCGTTCTGGCTGACGAAATCAACCGGGCTACCCCCAAGACCCAGAGCGCCCTTCTCGAAGCCATGGAGGAACGCCAGGTCACCGCCGAGGGCGAAACCCGCAGCCTTCCCGCGCCCTTTTTCGTCATCGCCACCCAGAATCCGGCCCACCAGATCGGTACCTTTCCCCTGCCCGAGTCGCAGCTCGACCGCTTCCTCATGCGCCTCGAACTGGGCTATCCCGATCGGGCGGCCGAAAAAGCTTTGCTGGCTGCCGGGGGCCGACGGGAGACGGCGGATCGTTTGCTGCCGCTGGTGACCCCGACAGAACTTGTCGCCTTCCAGGATGTTGTGGCCTCGGTCCATGTGGCGCCGGCCCTCATCGACTACCTTCAGGTCCTGGTCGAGGCGACCCGCCGGGATGGTGCCTGGCGTCACGGCCTCAGCCCCCGGGCGGGGCTGGCCCTCCTGGCGGCAGCCCGTGCCTGGGCGTGGATCGACGGCCGCGGCCTGGTCCTGCCCGATGATCTCCAGGCCGTCCTCCCTGCGGTGGCCTGCCATCGGCTGCGCTCCGCCCAAGGAAGCGGCCATGCCCAGCCGGAGGACATGGCGGCTCTGATTCGCGCAGTGCCGATCCCGTGAATCTCCTGCCGGTGCCAGTGGCTGACTGGCTGTTCCGCTGGCGGCAAAGTGACGGCACGAGCCCGCTGGTGCTTGGCCAGCGCCGCGTATTCATCCTGCCCACCCGCGCTGGCCTGCTGTTCGCTGCCACCCTCGCAACCATGCTCCTGGGTGCCATCAATTACTCCCTGGCCCTGGGCCATGCCTTGGTTTTCCTGCTCGCGGGGCTGGGCTTCTCGGGCATGGTGCAAGCCTTTCGGAATCTGGTGGGGCTCAGTATCGCGCCCGGCCGCTGCGAACCGGTATTTGCCGGTGAGATTGCCCACTTTCCCCTCCATCTGGGCAATCTTCGCGACGAGCCGCGGCTCGCTCTGACCCTCTCGGCAGACGGAACCCGCCAGGTTCACTGCGACGTCCCCGCCGCCGGGCAGACGACCGTCGCACTTCCCTTGGACGCCAGAGTCCGCGGACTCCTTGAATTGCCTCGAGTGAGATTGGAGTCTCGCTTCCCCCTCGGACTGTTCGTCGCCTGGTGCTACCCCCGCCCGGCCATGACCTGTGTGGTCTATCCCAAGCCCATTGCCACCCCCCTCCCTCTGCCCACGGCTGCCGCCCATGCGGGCGAACGCCATGGCCTTGCGGGCCAGGAGGATTTCGCCGGATTCCGCCCGCGCCAGCCGGCGGATTCTCCACGCCATGTCGCCTGGAAGGCCGCCGCCCGCAGCCCTGCCAACCAGCCCCTCCCAGTCAAGCTCTTCCTGGGCGGCACCGGCGCAGAACTCCTCTTCGACTGGGAGCAGCTCGCCGATTCCGGCAATACCGAGTACTGTCTTTCGGTCCTGACGGGCTGGGTCCTCGCCGCCGAAGCCGCTGGCATTCCCTACGCCCTGGCGCTGCCGGGCGTCGCCATCCCGCCTGCCACTGGCGACGAACATCGCCGCCGTTGTCTGGACGCTCTCGCCCGTTTTTCATGATGGCGCGCAAACCCTTGCCAGCTCTGGAGCGCGGGAGCACGCCCTGGTTGATCGTGACCGCCTTGGCCGTCACCATTCCCCATACCGACGAATTGCCCATCTGGCTCAGCCTCGCGGCGGCCGGCGGATTCATGGCCGCCTTCGCCCTCTGGCGCCGAGGCGCGCCTCCACCGGGCCGCTGGCTACTGACCCTCGCTGTCGTGGTTGGCTGTGCGGGTATCCTGGTCACTTATCGGACCCTGCTGGGGCGAGACGCCGGAGTCGCAATGCTGGTCCTTTTCATGGCACTCAAACTCCTCGAGATGAAGAGCCGACGCGATGCCCACGTCGTCGTCACGCTGGCCTACTTTCTTCTGCTGACGCATTATTTCTATTCTCAGAGCATCGCTACCGGCGTGTGGCTCCTGGCCGCGTTCCTGATCGCCACTGCCAGCCTTGTCCGCCTCTACGGAGGACCCGCCTGCAGCCCGAAGGCAGCGCTTCGGCGGGCCGGACTCCTGACCGCCCAGGCCATCCCGTTCATGGTCATCCTCTATCTTCTCTTTCCGCGGGTTGCCGGCCCGCTCTGGGGACTGCCCCAGGACGCCAACCGCGCTCGCAGCGGACTTCCCGACCGGGTTGCGCCGGGCAGCATCGCCGACCTGGTCCTCTCCGGAGAGATCGCCTTTCGCGTGCGTTTCGAGAATCCAACGCCGGATCGTGATGTTCTCTACTGGCGGGGCCCCGTATTCGAGCAATTCGACGGTACGGCATGGCAAAGACAGCCCGTATCCGGACCTCTTCCCGCCATCGAAGTGCGGGGCAGCAGAATTGCCTACGAATCCACCCTGGAACCTCACCAGCAGGTTTGGCTACTCGCCCTCGACGCTCCGCTCGCCCTGCCACCCGGATCGCAAGTCTCGCCAACCCTGTCTGCGGTATCCGGCGCTCCGATTCGCCAGCGCCAACGCTTTCGAATCGAATCCGCGACCGATTTCCGCTTCAATCCAGCGGAAACGGACGAATCCCGGCGGCGCAATCTTGCCCTGCCCCCCATCGGCAATCCCCGTGCCCGCGCCCTGGCAGCCGAGTGGCGTTCGGCCGGTCTCGACGACGGAATGATCGCGAAGCGCGCCCTGGAACTGTTCTCCGCAAACGGCTTTGTCTACACCCTCAAGCCCCCGCTTCTGGGTCGGGACGGGATCGACGATTTCCTGTTTTCCAGCCGACAAGGATTCTGCGAGCACTATGCGTCGGCCTTTGCTTTCCTGATGCGTGCCGCGGGCATTCCTTCCCGCGTGGTGGGCGGTTATCAAGGTGGCGAGGCCAATCCGGTGGATGGCTACTGGGTGGTCCGCCAGTCCGACGCCCACGCTTGGGCCGAGGTCTGGTTGCCCGGCCGGGGCTGGACGCGCATCGACCCCACGGCGGCTGTGGCGCCGGCCCGAGTGGAGTCGGGAGTTGCGGCCGCGGTCCCCGCGGGGGACCCATTGCCGGCGCTGGTCCAGCTCAATTCGGCCTGGTTGAGAGATCTGCGCTACCGCTGGGAAGCGGTCAACAACGCTTGGAACCAGTATGTCCTCGGTTACAATCCCGACCGCCAGCGGGAACTCCTCTCCTGGCTGGGCCTGCCTGATGCGGACTGGCGCAATCTTGTCGCTTTGCTGGCTGCCGGCTGCGGGCTTGCCCTGCTGGGGCTGGTCGCGTGGGCTTTGGCCTCCCGAGCGGGCACTGACCCCGCACTGCGGCTCTGGCAGCGCGGGCTCGCCCGGCTTGCCCGGCGCGGAGTCGTTCCCGCGGCGGGAGAAACCCCTTTGGCTCTGGCCAGGCGCCTAACCCAGGAGCGTCCGGAACTCGCCGGCCCCGTGGCCCGATTGGCCAAGGCCTATTGCGCCACTCGTTATGGCCCGAGTCCAGACCTGGGTGCATTGCGTGCGGCCTTGGCCGCGTTGAGATAAATCGATTGCGGAGTATTTCTTGATTCGCTTCTTTGCCACCGCTGTCCTCATGACGGTCGCCCTTCCTGCCCTGGCGACTCGCCCCGCTCCCCGTCCGACCATGGCCGATCAACCCGAGGCCGTCGCTTTCGCCCAGGACCTTGCCGCGCGCCAAGGCTTCGATGCCGCCGAACTGCTTCAGCTCTTTGCCCGGATCCATTCCAATCCCAAGGTTCTGCAACTGATTCGTCCGCCTGCCTCACCCTTGCAGCGCTCCTGGGAACGCTACCGGCCCCGCTTCCTGAACGAACGGCGCATCGCCGGAGGCGTGCGATTCTGGGAAGAGAACCAAGCCACCCTGAGCAGGGCAGCTGCCGTCTATGGGGTTCCCGAGGAGATCGTGGTCGCGATCATCGGCGTCGAGACCGAATACGGACGGAACACCGGCGGGTTCCCCGTTCTGGAAGCCTTGGCCACCCTGGCCTTCGACTATCCGCCGCGGGCTGAATTCTTCCGCACAGAACTGGAACAATTTCTCCTGCTCTCCCGCGAGAACCGCCTCGATCCTCTTCGGGTCACCGGTTCCTTCGCCGGAGCCATCGGTATCCCCCAATTCATGCCCGGAAGCCAGCGCCGCTATGGGGTCGATTTCGACGCCGACGAGCGTATCGATCTTTCCGCCAGCACCGCCGACGCCATAGGCAGCGTGGCCCGATTTCTCGAAGGCCACGGCTGGGCATCAGGCCAACCGGTTGCCGTCCCGGCGCTCACGCCGCGAACACCGGATCAAGCCTTGCTGGACGCCGGCATTCGTCCCAGTCTCAAAGTCTCTGCTTTGGCCGAACAGGGAATCACCGCAGACGCTCCCGTAGAAGCCACGGTGGCTCTCGTCGATCTGGTGAGTCCGGGCCGCGAAACCGAGTACTGGCTCGGTTTCGAAAATTTCTATGTCATCACCCGCTACAACCGCTCCAGTTTCTATGCCATGGCGGTATTTCAACTGGCGGAGGCCGTGAAGGCACGGCGCGCCCTTAGATGAGACTGTCCTTCTCTATGCCGCCCCGTTTGATGATGCGCCGTAGCCGGTCCAAGCCTTCCATCTGGATTTGCCGAACCCGTTCCCGCGTCAGCCCAAGATCCGAGGCAATCACGTCGAGGGTCGCAGTTTCCATCCCCTTGAGGCCATAGCGGCGCTCGATCACTCCGCGCTGGCGCTCGCTCAACTGCGCCAACCACGTGTCGATCAAACCACCGAGCTCGCTGAATTGAAGAAGGCTTTCCGGATCGGCGCTGGCTTCGTCCGCAATGACATCCGCAACGGTGTGGTTGGGATCGATTTCCAGGGGCGCGTCGAGGGAAGCGATGTGCTCGTTGAGCGACAGTACCCGTCGGACATCCTCCACCGGACGGTCGATGAGGGTCGCAATGCGCTCGATGGACGTTTCCCGTGCTTCAGCCGCTTCCAGATGGCGAATGGCCCGCAGGACGACGTTGATTTCCTTGACCACATGAACCGGCAGGCGAATGGTCCGGGACTGGTTCATGATCGCCCGTTCGATGCTCTGGCGTATCCACCAGGTGGCGTAGGTGGAAAAACGGAATCCCCGCTCCGGATCGAACTTTTCAAGCGCATGAATCAGGCCCAGATTCCCTTCCTCGATCAGGTCGAGAAGGGGAATGCCCCGGTTCAAATAGTGCTTGGCGATGTTGACCACCAAGCGCAGGTTGTGCTCGATCATCTTCTGCCGGGCCGCAAATTCACCCTGGCGCACCTGACGGGTCGTCGCGAGTTCCTCTTCAGGCGTCAGCAACGGCTTGGCGCCGATTTCGTTGAGGTAGAGCTGTGTGACGTCCTCGAGCAATTCGATTTCCGGGGTCACCGGATCGGGCTCCGGAAGCAGAAGGGCTTCCCCCTCTTCCTCCGCGAACTCCTCCTCTTCGAATTCTTCGCCGCTTTCGCTCATCGCTTCGGAAGATAGGACGCCGGATCGACGGGTTTGCCCTGCTTGCGGACTTCGAAATGAAGCTTGACGGTGTCGCTGTCGCTATTGCCCATTTCGGCAATTTTCTGCCCTTTGGTCACCGGTTGCTTCTCATCGACGAGTATCTTGCGGTTATGGGCATAGACGGAATTGAAGCCGCCCTTGTGACCGATGATGACCAGATTGCCATACCCCTTGATCGCCGTGCCGGCGTAGAGCACCTTACCATCGGCCGCTGCGAGGACGGGATCGCCTGGCTTGCCCCCAAAATCGATGCCCTTGGAATTGGTATCGGCAAAACCGGCAGCAATCTTGCCCGCCGACGGCCAGCCCCACACGACATCGTCCGGCCCAGCGGCAACCGCCGGAAGCGGGTCAGGCCGCGGTTCCTGGGGCTTGGGTTCGACAACCTTCCCTTCCGAAGCCGGCGCGCCGTCGCTACCGCTCAAGCGCGTGTGGGCCTCCTCGGAATACGGCTCCTTACCGGCCTTGGGCTCTCTGACGAGCCCATCGCCCGCTGCAGCTGCCGGAGCCGCTACAGGTGCCGCAGGGCTCGGAGACGGCTTGTCGAGCGGCCGTGCCTCGACCGCGGCCGTC
>DAORDK010000010.1:0-51764 GCA_035345935.1 Rhodocyclaceae bacterium
CCAACACCCTCAACCCAACACCGCAACAGCAAAGAGCCGCGCATTATACGGATCAGAGAAACGACGTCAATGGCCTCGCCCAAACTTTCCGAATCGCGCCAGCCCAACCCAACTCGACCGCGCAAAATAGCCCCGCATCCCTCTCGCAAGCGCGAAAGTCAGCTCACAGTCACCCGAGCAAACTTGCGCTTGCCCACCTGCAGCACCACCGTCGCCCCGCGGGAGATTGCAAGGCAACGATCTTCGACTTTTGCGCCATCGGCGCGAACTCCGCCCTGATCGATCATCCTGAGCGCCTCGGAGGTGCTCGCCGTGAGACCGGCGAGCTTGAGCATCTGAACCACTGGGAAATCCTTGCCGTCTCCGGCAAACGTGAACTCAGGCATCTCATCGGGCAGCGCCCCTTGCCGGAAGCGTGCCTCGAAATCGGCCAATGCGTCGTCAGCGGCCCGCCGATCGTGGAATCGCGCCACCAACTCCTGCGCCAGAAGGACCTTGACGTCACGGGGATTTCTCCCGCCTTCGACCTCGGCTTTCATGGTCGTAATCTCACCCTGCGGAAGGAAAGACAGGAGGTCGTAGTAGCGCCACATCAGCTCGTCCGAGACGGACATGATCTTGCCAAAAATCTCCCGGGGCGGCTCACTGATCCCCACATAATTGCCCAAGGACTTGGACATCTTGTTCACGCCATCGAGCCCCTCCAACAGGGGCAGCATGAGGACGCACTGGGGCGGTTGTCCGTAATGCTTTTGCAATTCCCGTCCGACCAGGAGATTGAATTTCTGATCGGTCCCGCCGATTTCGATATCCGACCGCAACGCAACGGAGTCATACCCTTGGCAAAGAGGGTAGAGAAATTCGTGCAACGCGATGGGCTGGCCTGCGCCGTAGCGCTTGGCAAAGTCATCTCGCTCCAACATCCGGGCCACAGTATGCTGGGCCGCTAAGCGGATCATGCCCGCAGCCCCCAGGGCGTCGAACCAGGCGGAATTGAATCCCACTTCTGTCTTTTCCGGATCGAGAATCTTGAACACCTGGTCCTGGTAAGTACGCGCGTTCTCCAGAACCTGCTCGCTCGAAAGCGGGGGACGGGTGGCGTTCTTCCCGGTGGGATCTCCGATCATGGCAGTGAAATCGCCAATCAGGAAGATGACGTGGTGGCCAAGGTCCTGAAAGTGCCGCAGTTTGTTGAGAAGTACGGTATGCCCGAGATGGAGGTCGGGCGCAGTGGGATCGAACCCAGCCTTGACCCGGAGCGGCCGCCCGGACTTCAGGCGCTCCACCAATTCCGCCTCGACCAGCAATTCATCGCTTCCGCGCTTGATTTGCAATAGGCAGTCTTCAATGCTCGTCATCGCTCGACCCTCAACGGCCCTCGCCTTGCTTCTGCTAAACTCCGCGAAGTTTTTTGCCAGAAAGCCAGACCCATGAAAAAGTGCGCCATTCTAGCGCATTCGCCTAGCCCGATCGACGACGGTTCCCGGCGCCGCTGGACCCTGGGCGTGACGGCCCTCTTCCTGGGAATTGGCATGGCAGGCGCCATCGCCGTTTCCCGCGACGAGTTGCAGTCGACCGCTCGCGCTCGCGTCATCGAGCAGATTTCCTTCGAGGCAACTCCACTGATCGAGAGTGTCGGCAGCATCTTCGTTGCCGAGGAACGCATCCAGCGCGGCGACTCGGTGGGTGGGCTGTTTGAGCGGCTGGGCGTCGGAGATCCAGAGGCGATGGCGTTTTTGCGCAATGACGAGACCGCCCGAATCTTCTTTCGTCAACTCGTCCCAGGCAGGACTGTCGTTGCCAGGATCAATGAGAACGGGGCGCTGCTTTCCTTGGTGTTTCCACTGAACGGAAACGAAACCGCCCTCCAGATAGATCGCACCAACCAGGGGTTTACCGCGCGCATACTGCCGGCGCGATTCGAACCCCACGTAGAGACCAAGGTTGCCGAGATCGAGACGTCGCTGTTCGCAGCCTCCGATGCCGCCGGCATTCCAGACGCGGTCGCAATTCAATTGGCCGAGGTCTTTTCTGCCGAAATCGACTTTCATCGGGATCTCCGCCGCGGAGACCGCTTTTCGGTCGTCTACGAAATGAACTACCTCGACGGACAGCCGGCCCGAAGCGGACGAATCCTGGCTGCCGAATTCGTCAATAACGGACGCACCCACACTGCCATCTGGTTCGAACACCAAGGGCGAGGCGCTTACTATGGCGAGGACGGAAGTCCAATGCGACGCACTTTCCTGCGCTCGCCGCTGGAGTTCTCTCGCATTACTTCTGGCTTTGCCATGCGTCTTCACCCCATCCTGCAGGAGTGGCGCGCCCATCGCGGCATCGATTACGGCGCACCTACTGGCACGCGCGTCCGTGCCACGGCGGATGGTGTGGTGGAATTCGCCGCAACTCAAGGGGGATACGGAAGGTTGCTGGTCCTGCGACACAGCAGCGCTTATTCAACCGCTTACGGCCATCTCAGCGGTTTCGCGAAAGGTCTCAAGAAGGGAACCCGGGTCTCCCAGGGCGAGACGATAGGCTATGTGGGACAGTCCGGCTGGGCTACCGGCCCGCATCTTCATTATGAATTCAGGGTCAATAACCATCAGGTTGACCCGCTGGCATTTATTTCGCCTCCGGCCCTGCCGCTCGAATCATCTCAGTTGAAGCTCTTCAGGGAGCGCACCCGAGAATGGGGGCACACCTTGACGCTGTTGCGCGACGCCAGCGCCGCCTCCGCAAACTAATATCCCGGGGGCGCCCAAAAAAAACGGGCGGCATCGTTGCCGCCCGCTCTGGTTGGTCTTGGCGATCAGGCAGAGAAGCTAGAGCCACACCCGCAAGTGGAGGTGGCATTGGGATTCCGGATCACGAACTGAGAACCTTCGAGCCCCTCGGTGAAATCGATCTCCGCACCGACCAGATACTGGTAGCTCATGGGATCGATCAACAAGGTCACCCCGTTCTTCTCCATCGTGGTGTCATCTTCATTGACGTCCTCGTCAAAGGTGAAGCCATACTGGAATCCGGAGCAACCACCGCCGGTTACGAAGACCCTCAGTTTCAGGCCGGGATTTCCCTCTTCCTCGATCAACTCCTTCACCTTGCTGGCGGCACTATCGGTGAAGACGAGGGGGCTGGATATATCGCTGACGGCGTTCATGGAGGACTCCTTGGAAAAATCGACGCGGGATTATGGATGCGGCGAACAACGCCGTCAACGCGATTAGTTCGACGCCGCGAGCTTTAGTTCCACGGACTTGCCGGGCCGATGCACAAGCCGCCCCTCGATCACCGCACCCTGATGCATTTCGATGATCGAGTATTCGACGTCTCCCACGATACGGGCCTTGGGCTGCATTTCAAGGGACTCGGTAACGACGACTGGACCCACCACGGTGCCATTGATGACCAGATGTGCGACATCCACAGCGCCTTCGATACGGGCCTGTTCGCTCACCACCAGGGTCGACGAAGTCGCTCCGTCGCTGGCGGCAACGCATCCCTTGACTTCGCCGTCAATCCGCAACCCCCCGGCGAACCGGATGTTTCCCTCGACCTGGGTTCCTGCGCCGATCAGACTGTCGATCCGATTTTGCGGTTTGGTTTCTTTGCCTTTGCCGAACATGCTACCTCCTAAAGGGTCGCTACGCGTTTGGCACGAAGTGTATCACCCTGGAAAAGACGAGCCTCCACACCCTTCACCTGCGCGCCCTGAGGCAGCTTGAAGGCCCCCTCCTTACGCTGGAAGTGCAGAACGTCCACACCGTATTCGGCAATTCCCTGACCTGGCTCCGGCAACGTGAGGGCCTGATCCTTGCCGGCCAGCGCGTAACTGACGACGATTTGAAGCTTCCCCTTGAATTCTTTGACTTGCTTGCTGGGAACAAAGCCGATCAGCAGTCGATACCGATAGGAATCCGCGGCGACTTCTCGACTGACCTGCAGCCGCTCGATCCTGACTGCGGATTCGACGCCAACAGGAGGAACCAGACGCTCGAAGAAGGCGATCTCCTCCTTGAGACTGGCATTTTCCGCTTCCAACCCCTTGACCCTGGAAAGGAGCTGTTGGCGGACCGTCCTCTCCATCTGCATTCCACTCTGCTCGGTCCCCACCGCGCCGCGCAGTACCTGCAACTCCTCCTCCGCAGCTTCGAGCTTCTCCTTGAGCACCCCGATTTCCTGGGAAAGTCCTGCCTTTTCGCCGCGCTGGGCAACAAGCCAGACAGCGGCTGCCACACAGAGGACCAATGCAACCAGCGCCCCTGCATACCATTGCCAGGACACATGGCTGCGCACCGTCACCCGGGGCGCAGCGATTCCGAAGCGCCGTCGAAATCGCCTGATCTTCAGGGTAACAGCGGGGGTCGGCATAGACCGAGGGTCTCCTCGAAGCCGAACATCAGGTTCATGTTCTGGACTGCCTGACCGGCGGCGCCCTTGACTAGGTTGTCGATGACCGAGAGGATCACCAGGGTAT
Organism: Rhodocyclaceae bacterium; assembly: GCA_035345935.1. GTDB lineage: Bacteria > Pseudomonadota > Gammaproteobacteria > Burkholderiales > Rhodocyclaceae > SSSZ01. Next base: position 4,478 of record DAORDK010000010.1, read on the forward strand.
CGCCGCCCTGCGGGCGATGAACGGCAATCCGGCAGATGTTGGCCGAACGGACCGAGCGGGTCTCTGGATGGGACTTGGCCGGCAGTACATCGACGAAGGGTTCTGCGGCATAACAGCCTTCGAAGATTCCCTGGAAATCGGCCTCCTTCGAGATCCGTGCGTAGAGCGTGGCGTGGATACCCCGGATCATGGGGGTGAGATGCGGCACAAAGGTCAGCCCCACGGGCTTACCCGCCATCTGGCCCAGGCCTTGGCGAATCTCAGGCAGATGCCGATGCCCGGGAACTCCATAGGCCTTGAAATTATCTGCAGCCTCGGAAAACAGGATGTGAGTTTCCGCCTTGCGACCCGCGCCGGAAACCCCCGATTTCGCGTCGGCGATCAGGTGATCGACATCGACGAGGCCAGCGCGCACCAGTGGGAGGAAGCCCAACTGAACGGCCGTGGGATAACAACCGGGATTGGCCACCAGCCGGGCCGATCGAATCTCGTCGCGGAAGACTTCCGGGAGTCCATAGACAGCCTTGTCCACCCACGCGGGTGCGGAATGGGCCATGCCATACCACTTTTCCCACTCCGCTACGTTCCGAATCCGGAAATCGGCCGCCAGGTCGATGACGCGCACTCCGGCATCCAGCAGTGCCGGCGCCTGCTGCATGGCAATCCCGTTGGGCGTGGCGAAGAAGACCAGATCACAAGCCCGGAGGTCTGCGCGGGAAGGATCTTCGAACTCCAGGTCGATGTGGCCGCGCAAACTCGGAAACATGGCGTCGACCCGCGTCCCCGCGTCGCCCCGGGACGTAATGGCCGCAACTTCGGCTTCCGGATGGGAAGCCAGCAGGCGAAGCAATTCGACGCCGGTATATCCGGTGCCACCGACAATTCCAACCTTGATCATGAAAGCTCTCCTGAAATCCGGACCATCATAACCTTCCCGCACCCATGAAAAAAGCCGCCAGTCGGCGGCTTTTCCCGGATCGAAGACGCATCAGCGCTTGGAGAACTGCTTGCGGCGACGGGCTTTGTGAAAACCGACTTTCTTACGCTCGACTTCGCGGGCATCGCGAGTGACGAAGCCTGCCTTGGAAAGCGCGGGCTTGAGCGCTGCATCGTACTCGATCAGGGCACGGGTGATCCCATGGCGCACGGCGCCGGCCTGACCGGATTCGCCACCACCGGTCACATTGACCTTGATGTCGAATCCCTTGACTTGCTCGACCAACTCCAGGGGCTGGCGGACAATCATACGACCCGTTTCGCGAGAAAAGAATTCGTCCACCGGCTTGCCATTGACGACGATCGCGCCGGTTCCGCGCTTCATGAACACACGGGCCACCGCACTCTTGCGCCGCCCGGTACCGTAAAAATAAGCCTCAGCCATTTCAAAAACCCCTTAGATTTCCAGCGCCTTGGGCTGCTGGGCGGAATGCGGATGCGAACTGCCGGCGTAGCACTTAAGCTTCTTCAACATGGCGTAGCCCAGAGGACCCTTGGGCAGCATCCCCTTGACAGCAGTTTCCAGGGCGCGGCCCGGGAAGCGCTGCTGCATCTTCTTGAAGTTGGTTTCGGTCACACCGCCAGGATAGCCGGAATGGCGATAGTATTTCTTGTCGTCGGCCTTGTTGCCCGTCACGACCAATTTCTCGACATTGGTGACGACCACGAAGTCGCCGGTGTCGACGTGGGGCGTGTAGATCGTCTTGTGCTTGCCGCGCAAACGGCGGGCAATTTCGGAAGCGAGGCGGCCGAGGACCTTGTCTGTGGCATCCACCACAAACCACTCGCGCGTCACCTCATGTGGCTTGGCGGAAAAAGTTTTCATCTGTGCCGTCCTTGGAATCGGGTGCTGATTACAGAAAGCCGCGCAGTATAGGGGATACCGTTCTCGCGTGTCAAACGGCAGGGAAGCTCGGCAAAAACCCTCCCGAGTCAGCGTCGCGGGCGAAGTTCCTCGGGACGCCGCAAGTGATCGCTCCCTGCGGGGTGCGCAGTGATATAAACCCGATGGGCAGCCGCGATGACGACGTGCACATCCTCTGCCGACAAGGCGGGGAAATTCTCCCGGAGGACACGAAACGCCAGGTGTTCCAAGGAGCGCCCCGCCCATCCCGACTGGGGATCGAAGAAGGGTTCGATCAGGCGATAGGCGCTGTCGAAAAGCTCCCGCAGTTCGGGGCGGCGCCGACGTTCCGTCCCGCCCGCAACTCCGGAAGTATCCTGGACCGGTGCCATCCTCAGGCCTGCCCGTGGAAGGCCTCGAGCATTTCATCGATGAACTCGGGCAATGCGTCATCGCGAAGCCCGAGCTCCGCAAGAACATCGTCTTGAATCCGGTCCCACTCGGTATTCTTGACGTGCTGATCGCGGTAGAAGATTTCGATCGCCAGTTGCAGGATCGCCACCATCGTCCGCGAAGCGTGCATCCCTAGGGACGACATGTCGTGGTGGTAGCGAATCGCGTCGCAGATGAATTCCGGCAGATTCCAGTGGCGTGCGACGATGTAGCCGACGACGCAGTGATCGGCGCTGAATTTCTTGTCCTCATCGGCCAGATCGATCCAGCGGCCGGGCTCGCCAAGGTGCATCTCTTTGCAGTAGGTGGTGAACCGCTGCATCAGGAGGGGAACGCCACAGTCGTGGAAAATGCCGGCCAGGAACGCCTGGTCGGGAAAGACGTTGCACACGGCAATGCGCTCGTCGGCGATCAACATGGCCAGTTGCGCCACCGCCTGGGAACGGGTCCAGAATGCCTCGTAGGCGCGCGGATTCTGCTTGACGACCGCGATGCTCGCCAGGGCAATGGCCTGAACGAGATTGAAGGTCTGCCTCACCCCTACGGCATGGAGGATTTCCTCCACCGAAGCAAAGGGCTGGTGCTGCTTATAAGCGGCGCTGCCGACGACCTTGAAGAGCATGGCCGAGAGGCCGGGATCCTGATTGATCACCCGCGCCAGGACCCGCAGGTCGAATTCCTTGCGCATCAAATGCTGCCGCAGTTCCTCGAGAACCCTGGGTTGCGGGGGAATATTCACGCCCCTTTCCAGGAGACGCTTCACTTTGGCCGCCTCGTCCGCGGTCAGACTGCGCACGGCCTCGGATACCGGAGTCGGCTTGGCGATCTCGGCACTCATGCGAGCACCTCGTCGACCAGTTCGACCCAGTGGCGCACGGGCAGGTCGCTACCGGCCTGCAGATGACTGAGACAGCCGATGTTGGCGGTAGCAATGAATTGGGGAGAACCGGTGTTGAGGGCGTTCAATTTATTGTCCCGCAGGCGTTTGGAAATTTCAGGCTGGAGGATGGAGTAAGTACCGGCGGAACCACAGCAAAGGTGAGAATCCGCCACCGGAACCAGAGTATATCCGCAGCTGACGAGCAATTCCTCAATGGTCCCGCGGACCCCAAGGCCGTGCTGAAGCGAACACGGCGAGTGGAAGGCCACTCGCCCGCGATCGCCGCGCGCCGCTTCCATCAACGGCGCGAGTTGAAGTCGCAGACCGGCGAGGACTTCAGAAGGGTCGCGACAGAGGGAGGCGATTCTGGCGGCCTTTTCAGCATAAACGGGGTCGTCGGCCAGCACATGGCCGTAATCCCGCACCTGGACGGCGCAACCCGATGCGGTGACGAGGATGGCTTCGACCCCCGCCTCGACATGGGGCCACCACGCGTCGATATTGCGCCGCATATCCGCACGACCCGCCTCCTGGTCATTGAGATGAAAACGCAGGGCGCCACAACAGCCGGCTCCGTCAGCCTCGAATAAGGCGATTCCCAGCCGGTCCAAGATACGGGCGGCAGCGGCATTGATATTGGGCGCCAGGCTAGGCTGCACACAACCGGCCAGCGTCAGCATTCGACGGGGGTGCGCCTTGGATTGAGGCCAAGGCCGAACGACGCCAGCCGCTTCCGGCGGCAGCTTATCGGCAATCGCTCCCGGCAGCAGCGGCCGCACCAGCTGGCCAAGGCGGACGGCCGGGCCAAACAGCCAGGGCCGGGGGAGCGTTTCGCGTAGGACGGCGCGGACGACCCTCTCCGGTCCGCGGCGGGGAAGTCCGTCTTCGACGACCCGACGGCCAATGTCCAGAAGCTGTACGTACTCGACCCCGGAAGGACAGGTCGTCTCGCAGGAACGGCAGGTGAGGCAGCGATCCAGGTGAAGGCGCGTCTTTTCAGTGGCCGGTTTGCCCTCCAGGACTTGCTTGATGAGGTAGATGCGCCCGCGGGGACCATCAAGCTCGTCCCCCAGCAGTTGGTAGGTCGGGCAGGTCGCAGTGCAGAAGCCGCAATGCACGCACTTGCGCAATATGGCCTCGGCACGGCGGCCTTCTGCCGTGGCGGCGAATTCGGGGGCAAGGTCGGTCCGCATGATTCAGAGCTCGGCGTAGAGGCGCCCCGGGTTGAATATCCCCGAGGGGTCGAACACGCGCTTGACCCGCCGGTGAAGTTCCAGCACCGCCGGCGCAGGAACCGCAAAGGCGCCGACCCGACAACGCAGGGACTCGGGCGCCCGGAAGAGCACTGCGTGGCCCCCCGCCTCCGCGGCAGCCGCACGCACCGCCCCCGGATCGATTTCCCCGGACAGCCAGCGCTGGCCGCCTCCCCACTCGAAAGGCCCCGATTTCGCAAGACCCAGCGGCGGTGTCGTCTTTGGCAAGGCCAGCCGCCACAGGATTTCGCCCGCGTAAGCCGGATGGCGCTGCTCCCGCACCGAAGGCCAGAAACCGCCGTCGGCAAGCGCTTCGCCCCCCAGCCTCGCCCGGGCGGCAAGGACAGCGGGCTCCGCTCCGGACAGACGCAATACCAAGCGTCCCTCATGCCAGAACGACGCTGATATGGGCAGCGGTTGCCCGGCCCAACGGCCCAGAGCGCCCAGAGCGGCCGCTTCGCCCATCTCGAAGGCCAGGCTCAGTTCGCGCTGGGGCCGCGGCAAGACCTTGAGGGTGACTTCGGCGATCAGCCCGAGCGTTCCCATACTGCCGGCCATGAGTCGAGAGACGTCGTAACCGGCGACGTTCTTCATCACCTGGCCGCCGAATTCAAGAACGCGACCGCTGCCGTCGACGAGTTTGACGCCGAGGATGAAATCCCGCACCCCGCCGACCTGCTGTCTCCGGGGACCGGCAAGGCCCGCGGCCACCGCACCGCCGACGGTGGCGACGCTTTCCCCCGGATTCTCCGGCAATCCGCACCCGAACTGGGCCGGCGGCTCGAAGGCGAGCATTTGCCCCCGCTCGGCAAGAACGGACTCGACTTCCGCGAGCCGAGTGCCGCAACGGGCGGTAACGTACAGTTCGGTGGGCTCGTAGGCGACAACGCCGCAATAGCCCCCGGTATCGAGCACTTGCCCGGCCAGCATGCCGCCGTAGAAATCCTTGCTACCGCCACCGCGCACGCGCAGGGGAGCACGCTCGCTCGCTGCGGTAGCCACCGCGTCCCGCAGGGCGTCGAGCGTCGTAGGGCGCATCAGAATCGTTCCAGGTCGGGGAATTTCAAGTCCCCCCCATGGACATGCATGCGCCCGTACTCGGCACAGCGATGCAGGCTGGGCACCGCCTTGCCCGGATTGAGCAGCCCGCGTTCGTCGAAGGCCGCCTTCAGCCGGTGGAAGCACTCCAGTTCCGGCTCACCATACTGGGCGCACATCTGGTTGATCTTCTCGATGCCGACCCCGTGCTCGCCCGTGATCGACCCTCCGAAAGCCACCGACAGTTCCAGGATCTCGGCGCCGAAGGCGTCCGCCCGTTCCCAGTCGCCAGGCTTGGCGGCGTCGTACATGATGAGGGGGTGCAGGTTGCCGTCCCCGGCGTGAAAGACATTGGCGCAGCGCAGCCCATGCTTGGTCTCCAAGGCAGCGATGGCGGTGAGCATCTCGGCCAGGTGACGACGCGGAATGGTGCCGTCCATGCAGTAGTAATCCGGGGTGATGCGGCCCACCGCCGGGAAAGCGGCCTTGCGCCCTGCCCAGAAGCGCAGGCGCTCGGCTTCGGTCTCCGACACCCGAATACCCCGGGCACCGCTCGCCTCCAACACCCTTCTTACCCGGGCAATCTCATCCGCCACTTCATCCGGGGTACCGTCGGACTCGCAGAGCAGGATGGCCGCGGCGTCCAGATCATAGCCCGCCCGCACGAAGGGCTCGACTGCCGCAGTCGCCGCCTTGTCCATCATCTCCAACCCGGCAGGGATGATGCCGGCTGCGATGATGGCGGCGACCGCCTCGCCAGCCCGAGCCACATCGTCGAAGGAAGCCATCGCCACCCGCGCAAGTTCTGGCTTGGGCACCAATTTCACCGTCACTTCGGTGGCGACGGCAAGCATGCCCTCCGAACCGACCAGGAGCGCCAAGAGGTCATACCCTGGGGCATCGGGGGCGCAGGAGCCTATCTCCAGCACTTCACCGGCAATGGTGACGACCCGCAGGGAGACGACGTTGTGCACGGTCAGCCCGTACTTGAGGCAATGAACGCCCCCCGAATTTTCCGCCACATTGCCACCCAGGGTGCAGGCGATCTGCGACGAAGGATCGGGCGCGTAATAGAGACCGTAGGGGGCTGCCGCTTCGGATACTGCAAGATTGCGCACCCCTGGCTGCACCACCGCCAGGCACGCGGCCGGATCGACTCTGAGAATCCTGTTGAAGCGAGCGAGCGAAAGGACGACGCCTTGGGGATGGGGCATGGCTCCCCCGGAGAGGCCGGTGCCTGCACCCCGGGCTACCACCGGGACACCAAGGCGATGGCAGATGCCCAGCACGTCGCGCACCTGCTGTTCGGTCTCCGGCAGGCAAACCGCCAGCGGTAACGCTCGATAGGCGGTCAGGCCATCGCATTCGTAGGGACGCAAATCCTCGGGATCGGTGAGCAGAGAGTGGGGCGGCAATACCGCGGACAGGCTTCTGTAAGCGGCTTCCCGGTCAGTTTCGAAAACCCTGTCTTCCCCGCCCATGGCTCCTCCCGCGACCTATTCTACCCCGACCAGGATGGCCCGGAAGTCGTTCACGTTGGTCCGCGTGGGACCGGTGACCAGCAGGTCACCGAGGGCTGCGAAGAATCCCCAGGCGTCATTGGCGTCCAGGGCGGCCCGGGGATCGAGCCCGGCGACCCGAGCGCGGGCCAAGGTATTCGGGGCGACGAAGGCGCCCGCATTGTCCTCGCTTCCGTCGATGCCGTCGCTGTCAGCCGCCAAGGCATGGATTCCGGGGGCTCCGCCAAGCCCTAGGGCCAGGCCGAGGAGGAACTCGGTGTTGCGGCCGCCGCGGCCGCCGCCCCGCACTGTGACGGTCGTCTCGCCACCGGAGAGCAGGACGCAAGGCGCGGGCGCCGGGTCCCTGTAGCGGGCACAGGAGAGGGCCACGCCGGCCAGGGCGCGGCCCAATTCCCGCGCCTCCCCCTCCAGGGCGTCCCCGAGAATCAACGGCTGCAGACCGCGTTCCCGGGCTCTTGCGGCGGCGGCTTCCAGCATCTGACGCGGGCTTGCGATCAGACGGAATTCACTCGCCGCCAACCGCGGATCGCCTGGCTTGGGGGTTTCCAGTTCCCCCGAGGCGAGGGCATCGCGCAACGACGAATTCACGGAAATCCTATGGCGGTCGAGCAGCGCCAAGGCATCCGCGCAGGTAGTCGGATCCGCCACCGTCGGACCCGAAGCGATGACCGCCGGATCGTCGCCGGGAACGTCGGAGATGGCGAGAGTCAGCACGCGGGCCGGCCAAGCCGCCAGGGCGAGTCGGCCTCCCTTCACGGCCGAGAGGTGCTTGCGTACGCAATTGATCTCGTCGATGGCGGCGCCACTCTTGAGCAGGGCGGTGGTAATGGCTTGCTTCGCGTCCAGGGTGACCCCCTCCGCTGGCGCAGCCAGAAGGGCGGAACCGCCACCGGAGGCGAGAAAAAGCACCTGGTCCGTTTCGCTCAGGCCGGAAACCTGTGCGAGGATGCGGCGGGCGGCAAGCGTCCCTGCCTCGTCGGGTACCGGGTGGGCGGCTTCCAGGACCTCGATGGTCCGGCAGGGCACGCCATGCCCGTAGCGGGTCACCACGAGACCCTCAATTGGCCCCGGCCACGAATCCTCCACGGCTCGCGCCATAGCCGCTGCGGCCTTGCCGGCGCCGACCACGATCAAGCGGCCCCTTCCGGCTTCCGGCAGTTGATCGCGAAGGCAGCCGGCAGGATCGGAAGCCGCCAGCCCGGCGTTGAACAAATCCTTGAGGATTTGTCGTGCATCCATGGAAAAACTCCCAGGCATTGGACTATGCTTGATATCAATCAAGCGCCCCGCTGGCGGGACGGGTAATCTGGCCGTTTCAATTACGAGGCATCGCCCCAATGAATGATCGCGAACTCTTCGCCTGGTCCGACAGTTACAACGTCGGCATCCAGGAGGTGGACGAGCAGCATCAGGTGCTCGTCTCCCTGCTCAATCAATTGCACGAAGCCATCCGCGAGCACCACGGCAAGGCGACTTCACGGGAGATTCTCGACCGCCTGGCCGAGTATACCCGGACCCATTTCCTACTCGAAGAAAGCCTCATGCGGCTCACCCACTATCCCGGTTTCGATTTCCACAAGCAGCAGCACGAGGAATTGATCCACCAGGTGAGGGACCTCCAGCACAAGCTGGACCACGAGAATGCCGCCATCACCTTCGAGTTGCTCCATTTCCTCAAGGTCTGGCTCACCCAGCACATCAACGAAAGCGACAAGAGGTTCGGGGCCTTCTTCGAGACTGCTGGCCTCAGCCAATACTCCACGTGGTCGAAAGAGGTCGAGACCACCATGAAGAAGAAGAAATGGTGGTGGAAATTCTGGTGACTAACGCCAGGGGCTGAGCCACGACAGCCCCTCTTCCGTCCCCGCCCGGGGACGGTATTCGCATCCCACCCAGCCCGCGTACCCCAGTTCGTCCAGAAGCTTAAACAGGCGCCCGTAGTCGGCTTCGCCGCTGCCGGGTTCATGGCGCCCGGGCAAGTCCGCCACCTGAACATGTCCGATTTCCGGCAAGCGTCTCCTCAATGTCAGTCGCGGATCGTCTCCCATCACCAGAGCGTGGTAGATATCGTACTGGACACGCAGATTGGGACGGCCGATTTCCTCGGCCAGCGCAAAGGCGCAGGCCGGGGTATCGAGCCAGTAGCCAGGCATGTCGATGCGGGTATTGATGGCCTCGATCATCACCGTCGCCCCCAGGGTCGCCGCTCGGTCGGCGGCATGGCGGAGGTTTTCGACGTAGGTGGCGCGGACGCGCTCCGCGGGCACGCCTGGCGGAGTCAGGCCGGCAAGGCAATGGAGTCTCCGACACCCGAGAACGCGAGCGTATTCGAGAGCCGTTTCCACCCCGGCAGCGAATTCTTCGCCGCGGGCCGGGTCGCAAGCCAAGCCCCGCTCCCCTGCTGCCCAGTCGCCGGGGGGAAAATTGAACAGCACCATCTCGAGACCGCTCGCCGCCAGCCAGCGGGCGATTTCGACGGCCGGCCACTCATAGGGAAAGAGAAATTCGACGCCCCGGAAACCCGCCCGAGCGGCCCGGGCGAAGCGCTCCGGGAAGGGCACGTCGGCAAACAGAAAACTCAGATTGGCGGCAAAACGGGGCATAGGCACGGGGCTGGGTCAAACGCCCGGAAAGTATAATCCGCCAATCTTGGAGGAATCCCGATGAACGAGCGCCGCGGCAACCGCCTTTCGAAAATCGTCACCCGAACCGGTGACGCCGGAACGACCGGTCTCGGCGATGGCAGCCGGACGGGCAAGGACAGTCTCAGGATCGATGCCATCGGCGAAGTGGACGAGCTCAATTCCGCCCTCGGCGTGTTGCTCGCCGAAGACCTCCCGCCCACGGTCCGGGAAGCCCTGACGGCAGTCCAGCACGATCTTTTCGACCTTGGCGGCGAACTTTGTCTGCCGGGCACTGCGCTGGTCAAGGAAGAGCAAGTATCCCGCCTGGAGACCCAGGCCGAAAATTTCAACGCCCCGCTGGGCAAACTCAAGGAATTCATTCTTCCTGGCGGCTCGCGGGCCGCCGCGCTCGCCCATTTAACCCGTACCGTCTGTCGCCGCGCCGAGCGCGCGGTGGTCAGGCTGCACGCTGCGGAGCCGGTCTCGGAAACCACTCGTCGCTATCTGAATCGGCTTTCGGACCTGCTGTTCATCCTCGGCCGCCACCTGAATCACGCAGTGGGGCAGGGGGATGTGCTGTGGCGGCGAACGGAACCCAATTGACCGGTCATTCCCGAGCCAAGGCGCGGAATTCGGGTGGCTCCCAGTGGCGAACCGCCAGGCAGACGCTGAGTGCCGGTCGATCGGCCAAGGGCAGGACCGCGTCGGCGGCATGCTGTTCGGAGTACTCCCGGGCAATTTGCTCCAGGCGTGCCACCAGCGCCACTGCCGCAGCGGTCGATACCCGCACGGTAACGATACGCATGGATTCGCCCGGAGCTGCGAAGGGATAGTCGAAATAGTCCCCGGCGCGGGCGGTGACGTAGCGCATGATGGGTCCGTTGGGAATCCAGGTGAAAGTGCGGGAAACGTTGAGGCGGATGCGGTCGTTGGGGTGGAGTTCAAGGACCCCGAGCGCCTCCAGGCGCAGAAGGAGCGTCGTGCATTCCGCCCGTTCCAGGCAGTAGGCGGCGAGCATGTCGTCGATACCCATCTGATTCAGCGCACAGACGGCCACCAGGAGCAGGCGCGGGTCACCCACCAGGGCTTCCTCCTGACCCTCTGACAATTGGTTGAGCAAGCGCCGCGGCCTGGGTTGGACGCGGGCGAGTTCGCCCAGCTCCACCTGCACCAGGTCGCACAGGGCCGCGAAGCGCTCCAGGGAACAGTCCCGCCGGGAAAAGATGCGTTTTACCGTGGCTTCCGAAACCCCCAGGGCACGGGCCGCATCGGCGTAGGTCAGGCCCCGGGCCTTGAAGTGAAGCTTGAGGGCGTCAAAGAGTGTGGGGAAGGCCATAGCTGCAAACGTAGCATAATTTACTACCTTTAAATCCAATCCATGCAACTTCGTATTGATAAATTGAACTTTTATCGCCTTCTGTCCAGAGTGGGGACTCCATCCACTTCCGGAGATCGCCATGCGAACCCTTCGTCCTCCCCGACTCCTCGCCATTCTGACGGCCGCAGCAAGTCTCGCCGGCTGTTACGTCGTCCCCATCGATACCCGTCAACCGCCCCAGGTGATCTACTCTCCTGGCGGCACGGCTGAATCCATCGCTCTACCCGCCACGCAAGCCCAGCCGGTTCAACTGGAAGCACGCCTCTATCCGGTCAATGACGTGGCCGGCAAAATGGGAGTTCTGACTGCCCTGGTGAGCGATAACCTGAACGGTCACGGTCGTTTTACCCTGAACGCCGGCAACGAGACCCTGGTCGGCGAAGCAAGCCGCGTTGGCACCGAGCAAGCCGGCTTCGGCAATGTCTATCGCCTGGTGTACGGCGAAACCCGCCTACCCGCCGCCGGGCGGCGAGGAATCGCCAACGCCGCCAGCGGCAAAGGCAGCTACGTCAATTGCGAGTATGTGCTCACTGCGGCGGCCAGGGGCGTGGGCGCCTGCCTGTTCTCAAACGGCGCCAAATACCAGCTCCACTTCGGGAGCTGAGCACCGCAGGGACGGATTACTCTGCCGCTTCGACCAGCCGGCGAGCCCGCACCGCGGTGGCAAGCTGATCGAGGAGAACAACGCTATCCTCCCAACCGATGCAAGCGTCGGTGATGCTCTGGCCGTGGGTCAGCGGCCGATCTGGGGTGAGATCCTGGCGTCCTTCGACCAGATGGGATTCGATCATCACCCCGACGATACGCTCGTCGCCACCGCCCACCTGGCGGCAGACATCGGCGCAGACCTCTTTCTGAAGGGCGTATTGCTTGCGACTGTTGCCGTGGGAAAAATCAATCATGAGGCGGGCTGCCAGCCCCGCCTTGGCGACCTCCTGGCAGGCCGCCTCGACATGGACCGCATCGTAATTGGGTTCCTTGCCGCCGCGCAGGATCACATGGCAATCCTCGTTGCCGACGGTGGCCACAATGGCCGTATGGCCAGACTTGGTCACCGAGAGAAAATGGTGCGGCGACTGGGCTGCCCGAATGGCATCGACGGCGATGCGCATATTGCCGTCGGTACCATTCTTGAATCCCACCGGACAAGACAGGCCGGAAGCCAATTCGCGATGGACCTGGGATTCGGTGGTGCGGGCTCCGATCGCACCCCAGGCAATCAGGTCGGCGGTGTATTGAGGGGTGATCGTGTCGAGGAATTCGGTGGCACAGGGCAGCCCCATCTCGTTCGTCTGAAGCAGGATGCGGCGGGCCAGCCGTAAGCCCTCGTTGATCTGGAAGCTGCCGTCAAGACGTGGATCGTTGATCAGGCCTTTCCAACCCACGGTGGTCCGGGGCTTCTCGAAATAGACCCGCATGACCACAACCAGGTCTGCGGCATGGCGCCGCGCCTCCGCGGCGAGGCGCAGGGCGTATTCGCGCGCGGTTTCCAGGTCGTGGATGGAACAGGGGCCGATCACCACCAGAAGCCGGTCATCGGCGCCATGGAGGATGCGATGGATGGCCTGGCGGGCCTCGAAGGTCGTTCTGGCCGCCTGCTCCGAAACGGGATACTCGGCGAAGACCTGTTCTGGGGAGGCCAGTTCCTTGATGGCCTCAATGCGGACATCGTCCGTAATCGGCCTGTTTTCGTGCGACATGAGACAACCCATTCAACTCTGGTGGAAATCGGAGCATTCTACCGGATACGCATGGAAGACTTCTTCGACCCCCCTCCCGACCCGCGTCTACCGTCCCGTCCCCGCAAGGGCCGCGGCGCGGTCGGCAATGTCGACCACCGCTTCACGGCCTGGAGCCGCCAGGCGGAGGACGATGGCTGGTGGCAGGACGAAACCCCGGCACCCGCCACCCACCTCCGGGTCGACAATGCCAAATCCATCCTTTCCTGGAACGAATCCCCGGATCTGGGCTTTGACCGCTCGCTGAACCCCTATCGCGGGTGCGAGCATGGCTGCGTCTATTGCTACGCCCGCCCGACTCATGCATGGCTGGGGCTTTCGCCCGGTCTCGATTTCGAGACCCGGCTCTTCTACAAACCCGACGCGGTGAGCCTGCTCAGAACCGAACTGGCGGCCCCCGGCTACGTCTGCCAACCCATCGCACTAGGCACCGCCACCGACGCCTATCAGCCCGTAGAACGCACTCAGCGGTTGACCCGCGCCCTGCTGGAAGCACTGATCGGCCTCGACCATCCCGCGACTCTGGTCACCAAATCCGCGCTCGTCGCCCGCGACGCCGACCTCTGGTCCACCCTGGCCTCCCGCAGCTTGGCCGCCATCGCGGTCTCGATCACTGGCCTCGACAGCGAACTCAGTCGCCGCCTGGAACCCCGCGCTGCCACCCCCGCAGCCCGCTTACGCACCGTGCAGACCTTGGCGGACGCTGGCGTGCCGGTCGGCGTCCTGGTCGCCCCAATCATTCCGGCCCTCAACGACCATCAGCTCGAAGCCGTCCTCGAGGCTGCATGCGACCACGGTGCCCGCTTCGCCGGCTACACCCTGCTCCGGCTACCCCATGAAGTCGCCGGGTTGTTCTCCGAGTGGCTAGCCCACCACGCGCCTGAAAAAGCCGCCCGCCTGATGGCCATCCTTTACGACCTGCGCGGCGGCCGCGCCAACGATCCCACCTTCGGTCGTCGCATGACCGGACTCGGCCACTACGCCGACCTCATTCGCCAGCGCTTCGAACTCGCCTGCCGCCGATTGGGGCTCGCCACCCAATGGCCGCAGCTCGATTGCAGCCGCTTCCGGCCACCCGCGACGACCCGCGGGGCCGGCGGACAGCTGTCGCTGTTCTGAATTTCGCCGGCTTGTGTCCCGCTGCGGGGGGCTCTGAACGGCCGATTCTCAGGGCAGCGTGGTCAGAAAATTGGCTAAGGCGGCGATGTCGTCATCCTTCAATGGCGCCGTGGCGATCTGCATCAGGGGGAATATGCGTTCGCCGGACTTGTCGCGATAGCGGGTAATGCTCCGCTTGAGGTACTCGACCTGCTGTCCCGCGAGCCTGGGAATGGTTTCGGCACCATGCGCCTGCTCGCCGTGGCAGCGCTGGCATAGCTTGCGGAAGTTGTCGCGGCCCAACGTGACCAGAGCTGCATTTCCCTTGCCCGCAGTAACGTCCTGGCTGGAGAAATAGACTGCCATCGCCACGCGCTCGTCCTCCTTCAAAACCTTGATGAGGCCCTGCATGAAGGCGTCCTTGCGTTCTCCGGCTCCGAATTTCCGGATCTGCTCATAGAGGTAGGCCGGATTCTGGCCAGCCAGATTGGGAACATCCGCAAGCTTGCTGACACCGCTCTCGCCATGGCAGTTGGCGCAAAAACCGGCGATCTTGCGGCCCGCTTCGACGGCAGCAGCTTTGCGCGACGGATCGGCAAGAACCGCTTTTAGCCCATCGGAACCCTGGGCTTGTGCGGAGCCCGAAAGGCTGGCCACAAGAAGCGGCAAGCAAAGCCAGACCAGCCGACCCGTCCGAAAACGAAATCCCATAATCCCTCCGTTCCCGGGCTGCGCCGGGATAGTACGAAAGGATTAGTCTACTTGGCGCCCACCTTTTCGTACAGACCGACGACGCCTTCCATTTCCTCCAGGATGCGTTCGCTGGTGGTCGCCACATTGGTCACCTGGGTCTTCTCCTTGTCTGGCTTCTGGCTGAGCGCAGTGTCGAAAAATATCCATTGTTGGTTCACCAGCGCGAGACCATCCTTGATCGGTGCGGTGTTGGCGGCAGAGGATGAGAGTTCCTGGTGGGCGGCCACGAAGTCTTTCTTTGCCTTGTCGATCTCCGCCGTGGCGTTCGACCCACCGACCCCCCAAGCGGAAGCCTGATAAAACTTGGCCAGGCGCTGGGAGAGCATGCGCTGGCGGCCGGCAATATTGACCAGACGCCCTGTGGTGGTCCCGGACAACTTCTCTAGTTGCACCGTCCCCTGATGGGCGAGGGCCAGGACTTCCTCGGATAGTTGCAATACCTTGGCCCCGTTGGATGGGCTGGGTACGGCGCCGAGGAGCACATCCTTGTAGGCCAACCAGGATTTTTCAAGTTTGAGGTAGGTGTCCTTGATTTCCGGCGATGGCGCAAAATTCTTGAGTTCCACCAGCTGGCGATCAAAGAGTGCAACCGAGGCGTCGAGTACTTTGCGCGAGCGGTCGACGTCGACCTGCATACCAAGCTGGAAATAGGCCTTGGCCATACGCTGGGAGAGCATACGCTCCCGACCCGCCTTATTGATGGCGGCATTGACGTCGGTGATCTGGGCTTGGGCGAGTACTGCGTACGCCAGTCCAAGAATCAGGAAACAGCTACGGAAAACTGCCTGCATGATGGTCTCCTCAGCCTCTGCCGGGCTTTAGCGCAAAAAACAAAGTAACCCGTGCCATTGACGAAAAAAATGATCAGGGTTAACACCGGGCCGCGCGCCCGCGTTCCGCAATGCCTTTTAGGCACGAAACGGTCGGCGCACGATTACCCGGCGATTACCGCAAGCATCCTCGAATAAATTAATCCAAATGGAATCTGGACAAATCATCCAGGCGATGAGCGGGTCAGCCGGTCCCCCCGACGGTCAGCCCGTCGATGCGCAGGGTGGGCTGACCGACGCCCACCGGAACGCTCTGGCCGTCCTTCCCGCAGGTGCCGACTCCCGAATCGAGACGCATGTCGTTGCCGATCATCGACACCCGGGTGAGAGCGTCGGGACCATTGCCGATGAGGGTCGCCCCCTTGATGGGCCGGGTCACCCGGCCATCCTCGATGAGGTACGCCTCGGCCATGGAAAACACGAATTTTCCATTGGTGATATCCACCTGACCGCCGCCGAAATTGGCTGCGTAGATGCCCTTCTTCACCGAGCGAAGAATTTCCTCGGGATCGTGCCCACCCCCCAGCATCATGGTGTTGGTCATGCGCGGCAGGGGCAGGTGGGCGAAAGATTCCCGGCGGCCGTTGCCGGTGGGTGCGACGCCCATGAGATGGGCGTTGAGACTGTCTTGCATGTAGCCTTTCAGGATGCCGTCCTCGATCAGGACCGTGCGCTGGGTTGAATTGCCCTCGTCGTCGATATTGAGGGAGCCGCGACGATCGGGAATCGTCCCGTCGTCCACCACGGTGACCCCGGACGCCGCGACCCGCTGGCCAATGCGGCCGGTAAACGCGGAACTGCCCTTGCGATTGAAGTCCCCCTCCAAGCCGTGCCCTATGGCCTCGTGAAGCAGGATCCCGGGCCAGCCGGAGCCGAGCACAACCGTCATCTGACCGGCCGGAGCAGGTACCGCATCGAGGTTGGTGACCGCCTGATGCACAGCCTCACGGGCGTAGCGTTCAAGAATGGCATCTTCGAAATAGGCATATCCGAAGCGCCCTCCTCCGCCGGAACTCCCCTGCTCCCTGCGCCCGCCATCCTCGACGATGACCGAGACGGAGCAACGGACCAGGGGCCGCAAGTCAGCCGCCAGGCGCCCATCGGAACCCGCGACGAGGATCACTTCGTACTCCCCGGTCAATGAGGCCATGACCTGGCAAACCCGGGAATCGAGACGGCGGGCATGGGCCTCCAGACGCTCCAGGAGCTTCACTTTGGCGTCCGCGGGCAGCGACGCGAGGGGATCCAGAGGCGAGTACAGCGCCATGCGGCCTGCGCCAGCCGAAAGAACCGGCATTCCGCCATCCTGACCGGCGGCGGCGATGGCGCGGACGGCGCTCCCAGCGTCTCCCAGAGCCTTGGCGCTGATTTCGTCGGAGTAGGCGAAGGCTGTCTTCTCGCCGGCCACCGCCCGCACGCCGACCCCCTGGTCGATATTGAAGCTTCCGGACTTGACGATTCCTTCGTCCAGGCTCCAGGCTTCGGAACGGCTGTACTGGAAATAGAGATCGGCATAATCGACCCGGTGCCCGAGAATATCGCCGAATACCCGCGCCAAATCCGCCTCCAGGAGATCGAAAGGGGCAAGGAGCAGGGAGCGGGCTTCGGCCAGGGCGGTTTCTTGGGTCATGGTCTTTCGATTCCTATCTTGCGGTGGGCCAGCGCTGGAAGGCTGGCGCGGATTTCGGCGATACGGCCGTGGTCAAGGTCGGCCATCACCAACCCCGGCCCCTTGGCCTTGCGGTCGAGGATTTCTCCCCAAGGGTCGACGATCATGCTGTTGCCGTGGGTCACGCGGCCGCTTTCATGCTGGCCACCCTGTCCGACCGCCAAAACGTAGCATTGGTTCTCGATCGCCCGGGCGCGCAAGAGGATTTCCCAGTGGGCACGGCCTGTGGTTTCGGTAAAGGCTGCGGGAACGAGAATAAGATCGGCGGGAGCAAGCGCCCGATACAGTTCGGGAAAGCGAAGGTCGTAGCAGATCGACAGTACGACGCGGCCGAAGGGCGTCGCCACGGCGGTGGGGACGTCGCCCGCCTCGATGGAGGCGGCTTCGTCGTAGGCTTCCTCGCCCTTGCGAAAACCAAAAAGGTGGATTTTGTCATAGCGCGCGACGCACAGCCCGTCGGGATCGAACACCAGGCTCGCATTGCGCATCTTGTGGGGAACCGACGCGGTCAGCGGAATCGATCCCGCCACCAGCCAGAGTCCATGGCGCGCCGCCGTGGCAGCAAGCCAGTCCTGGATCGGCCCGTTGTCCGGCATCTCCCGAGCGCGAACCCGATCGGCATCGGTGGCGCCGATGATAGGAAAATACTCGGGCAGAACCGCGAGCTCCGCACCCAGGTCGGCAGCCTGAGCCACCAGAGTTCCGGCGGATTCCAGATTGTCCGCCACTCGCGGACCGGAAACCATTTGAATTCCTGCCAGGCGGCAATTGCGCGCTACGGTCACGGTGTACCTCCCTCTTTCCGGGCGCCTTCCTTGGGCGGCCCCTCAGCCGCGGATTTTTCCTTGGCGGTTGCGCTGGCGTTCTCCTTTGCGGCTTGGTCGCGGGCCACTTCTCTTCTCCCGGCCTCCACAATCGCTTCGTCGACGGTGTGGCCCAGCTTCTCGACGGTCGCATCGGCCCAAGGCCCGGAGACGCGGTAGCGGAAGCTGAAAGCCTTGTTGAGCGGATTCTGCAGCAATTTATTGACCAGCGCCGCCGCTGCCCCGATGGCGGGATTGGCAAACAACAGCGCCCCGACAGAGACGACGGATCCCATTTCGGGTTGGACGGTAACCAGGACGTCCTGGGTTTCCCGCCGCAGGTCTGCTTCCCCTCGCATCAGCACACGAGCGGACGGGCCGTCGATGCGCAACTCGTCCAGGGTGCGCATGATCCCCTGTTTTACTTCCAGGTTGCCGTCGATGCTGTCGAAGGCGAACCCCTCGCTGAAGATATCCCGGAAATCGAGGCTCAGGCGCCGCGGCAGGGACTGCAGGGAGAGGAGGCCGAGCAGTTTGCCGAGGCCAGGGTCGAGCTTGGCGAACTGGCCCTTGGCGGCATGGACTTCCAGCTTGCCGGTCAAAGTGGGGTAATGGATATCGGTCAGCGGCCCCAACCATTCCAGATCTCCCTTCAGTGCAGCGGTTCCCCGCTTGAGCGCCCCGGGAAATCCCAGCCGCCCGAGAAGCTTGCCCGCATCCCCTGAATTAAGTTCGAAGTCGAGGTGGGTCCGGTGTCCGCCGATGCGCGACCACTGGGCCTTGCCCTTGAGAGCGCCATCGGGGTTCTGGAGACTGAGGGACTCGAGATTCCAGATCGATCGCTCATTCTTTGCGGTGGCTTCCAGGCGGCCAAGCCGCTTGTTGCCGAGCGAGAAGTCGGCGACGCGGATGTCCAGTCCCGGCAATGAATCGAGCGGCGTATCGGCGCCGTCGCCAGCTTCCAGCGCGGCGTCCGGGATCGCCAAGCGCTTGAGGTCGGCCTGCAACCACCCCTCGCCAGAACTGCGCCAAAACACCTCTCCCTCGGCCTCCCGCGATGTCAAGGCGGCCTGCCATCCGTCGTCCCGCGCCCGCAGCGTGCCGCTCACGTCGTGCATGTCCCGATCCAGGAGGTGAAGGCGGGGAGTCTTGACCTGGATTGCCGCCAGGGGAACAGCTCCCCCGGAGGGCGCTGCAGCACCCGCCCGACCATCAAACAGCCGTCGCCAGGCATCGAGGTCGATTTCCGGTTGAGTCACGGCGACGACGATGCCTTTGGTCGGCAGTTTGGGCAACGGTTCGCCCACCGCCACCACGCCGCGATCCACGACCAGGCCTTCCCCCTCTGAGCGGCGTTCGATGAGGGCCTCGAGAACTTTGCCCAAGCTGACTCTGATCTGATCGCCGCCATCGGGAAGATTGCTCTTCTCGATTCGCAATGCGGAGATGCTGCCGGCGTTTTTGTTGAATGGCTCCGGGAGACTGGACGAGACGCCGGCAAGGGCGGACTCGATGACGAAGTCGGCAGATTTCTTACGTACCGCGACTTCGCCCTTCCAAGGGGTCATCCCCGCCACCGATTCG
The DNA here is from genome assembly GCA_035345935.1 of Rhodocyclaceae bacterium. Taxonomy (GTDB): domain Bacteria; phylum Pseudomonadota; class Gammaproteobacteria; order Burkholderiales; family Rhodocyclaceae; genus SSSZ01. The sequence continues at coordinate 23,940 of DAORDK010000010.1, forward strand.
AATAGCGGCGTGTCGAATATCCGTCGGGCCTCCTTGACGTTCGCTGTGCCGCCCATCACGACGTTGACGCGTTCGCCCTCGTTCCTGATCGAAAGACGCATCGGACCACCAAGCACCTGCCCGGTGATCTCCGGCGCAACGACGGCCTTCTCGCTGACCTTGAGACGACCATTGACCTGGGAAACCGGCGGCAATCCCGGTATGACGGTGATCGTATTGTCGCGAAAGAGGAAGTCGCCTCGCACCGTGGTCTTATCCACATGGCGCAGAGGCATGTCGAATTCCAGGTCCAGATGTCCATTGCCGATGGCGAGCATGTCTTCGGTAAAGCGGTCGATCCGCTCGCCCACGGGACTCTTGTCGATGAAGCGCAGGAATTCCGCCGTCGGCCCTTGAGCCGAGCCGCGGATCAGCAGCAATTCTTCCTGCGATTCGAAATCGGGAATTTCCGCCAGCGTTCGCCCAAGCTGGGCGCCGAAGACCATTCCCGTCTTGGCGTCGATCTTCATGCCGATACCGAAGCTCATATCGGCATCGATCTTTTCGATCAGCGGCCACCCGGCCGCCACATCGAGGGTCACCTGGTGGGCTTTGGCGGTAATCAGGAACTTGCCCTTGGCTGGGTCGCGAAAAGGAAAGTCCCGCAAATCCCCCTTCAGGGTCAAGCGCGCGTCACTCGCCGTCCCCTTGGTAATCCCGCGCCGCAGCCAGACGCGCGTGTCCTCATTGACCGCGTGGGGCATGTAGCGCCACACCGCGGTACCGTCGGCTCGCGTCAGATTGGCCGCCAGGTCGATCACTCCCGGGCCGTCGTCGCCCCGCGAGTACGTACCGTGTGCGGTTCCGGCGGTATCGGGACTCGCAAAATCGAGTCTCTCAAGGCGGGTATCGATTCGACCCCCCTCGATTTTCCAGCTGGCCTTGCCGCGCAAATCGGCAAACGCCAGCCGGGATTCGGGAAACACCGCGGGGAGGTCCAGGGCGGCGTCGTGGGAATCGAGCGTTAGCGCCCCTCCCTTATCGTCGGCTTCCAACGCTCCGCTTAACCCGGCGGCCCCCGGAACGACGCCGGCGGCCTGCAGCCCCAGGCGCTCGAAGTTCGCCTTCAGGGTATAGCGCCGCAGGGCATCGCCCTCCATCTGCCAATTTGCTTGCAATTCGCTCACGACGCCTTCCGGGCGATGAGTAGAGAGGAGCTGGCGGCTCTTCTCGTCGAGCGGAAGATGTCCCGCCAGGTGTTCCAGTGCCCCCAGATCCAGCCTGCTGGCGCTGGCTTTGCCCGAGAATCTGCCCTTGCCCGGCTCCTGGCGCCACTCGACGCGAAAATCCGTCGGCGCCACGCGCACGCCGTCGAGGGTGGACAGTTCCACCTGTTGGCCCTCGGCCTCCCAGGCACCGCGCCCATATTTGCCGCGCAGGCGGCCCCGCATGGTCACCAGATCGAGTTCGGGCACCCGCTCGCCGAGTCGAATGCGCAAATCCTCCAAGGCAAGGTCGGCAGTGATCTTCGCCCTACCCTCGTCCCAATCGCCCCAAAGACGGACCGCGCCACGTCCCTGGGGGAGGTGCACGGGATAGTCGACCCAAGCACGCCAGCCCGCCAAGTCCGCGTATTGAAGCTCGGCGTAGACCTTGCCTGAGACTTCCTCCAATGCTTCGCCAATGGCCCCCTGGAATTCGCCCCGCAGATCGATCCGGGCCGCGAGGCGTGCGGGCGGAACTGCCGTGAACCCGAAGCGATGCCGACCGCCCCAATTGTCGAGGCCGAACTGCAGGTCTTCGAGCACGAGAGGGGGGGCCTTGCGCTGAGCATCCTCCCAGACCACCAAGGCGTCCCGCACCCGGATGTGGGGTTGATCGAGTACCCATTCGAGTATCGCCGGATCGCTCTCCCCCTCCATCGCTATCCCAGCAACCGTGATGCGCCCTGCCGCATCCCGCCGCACGTTGAGAACCGGACCTTCGATGGCGAAGAGCGCCAGGGTCGGCGAGAGGCGCACCACGCTTTGCCATGACAGGATGGCCTCGACCCGGGACAGGGCCAGCGCGGGCCGCCCCTGCCGGTCGGAAAGCACGACGTCGGTCAGCAGGAGATCCGGATTGAGACCGTCCCAACCGGCCTCGATGCGCCCGATCAGGACCGGCAGCCCGACCGCCCGGCTGGCAGCAGCCTCGATGTCGGCGCGAAAATCGGCGATGCGGGGCAGTACGGCATAGCGCAGGACGAGCAGGGTGCCTGCAAACAGGAAATAGAGGACGACCAGACTCCATCCGGCCGCCCGCAGGACCCTTCCCAACCAGGAACGGCTCGCTGACGCCGGCGCTGGGCCAGTCGCGGGTTCCGCCGGCGACTCCTGGGGACTATCCATGGCGCGGGCAATTTTGCCTGGGAAGCGTCAAGCTCACTACAATCCACATGCGAAATAAAACGCAATTCTATCCGTTTCGGCGCATCGGCCGCCCACCTTCCCATGAATCCACTTTCCGAGCCCCTCTGGCAGGAAGCCCTTGGGCTTTCCCGCTTCCTCGCCGCCCTCTTCAACGCCCGACCCGATCTGGCCGACGATATCCGCGCCACTTGGCACGTCGCCCTCACGGAGGATATGCTGATCGGGGCCCTCAGACCGCCTCCGGCCAGTGAAACCGAACTCGCCACACGCCTGCGGCGCTTGCGCCAGCGAGCCCTGGCCCACATCGCGCTGCGAGACCTCTGCGGCCGGGCTTCCCTTGCCGAAGTGGTCGAAAGCATGACCATGCTGGCCGACGTCACGACGAATCAGGCGCTCGCCTTCCACCATAGGCAGTTGGCTGCCCAGTTCGGCGAACCCCTCGATGCCTGGGGTGCCCCCCAACGCCTCCTGGTCATCGGCATGGGCAAGCTGGGAGGCCGGGAGCTCAACGTCTCCTCCGACGTGGATTACATCTTCATCTATCCGGAAGATGGCGAGACCGCCGGCCCGCGGCGCATCGAGAACCTGGATTTCTTCACCCGCCTCGGTAAGCGTCTGATCGCCGCCCTTGGCGACCGAACCGGAGACGGCCAAGTCTTCCGCGTGGACATGCGCCTGCGGCCCAATGGCGATTCCGGCCCCCTGGTCTGTTCCGTTGACGCTTTGGAGAATTACTTCATCACCCAGGGGAGGGAATGGGAGCGCTACGCCTGGATCAAAGCCCGGGTCATGAACACCGGAGAAAACGAACAGCCGGACGGCATGGCTGCCCTGAAGCGCGTCTCGCGGCCCTTCGTCTTTCGCAAGTACCTGGATTTCGGCGCCATCAACGCCATGCGCGACCTCCACGCCCAGATCCGCCGGGAAGTGGCCCGCAAGGACATGGCCGACCATGTCAAGCTTGGCCCCGGCGGCATCCGGGAAATCGAGTTCATCGCCCAGGTCTTTCAGCTCATCCGCGGCGGGCGCGACCCCGCGCTGCAGGTGCGCCCCACTCTCTCGGTCCTCAAGCTCCTCGCCGAGCGGCGCCTCATCCCTGCCGCCACCGAGTCCGAGCTAAGAGAAGCCTACATTTTCCTGCGGCGCCTGGAACACCGCCTGCAATACGTCGAGGATCAGCAGACCCACCGCTTGCCGGATGACCCCGGCGACCGCGGACGCATTGCCCACTCCCTCGGTTGCTCCGACTGGAGCGCCCTGATGGCGGTGCTCGACCGCCATCGGGACGCGGTGAGCCGCCATTTCGAGCAGGTTTTTTCCGATCCCGGCGAGGGAGACCACGCCCTCGCCGGAGTCTGGCTTGGCCAGAGCGAAGCCGATACCATGACCGAGACCCTGGCGGCGCTAGGCTACGGTCAACCCCGGGGAGTGATCGAGCGTCTGGACGAACTGCGGCAGTCGACCCGCTACCGCCAACTTCCGGCCCAGAATCGCGAACGCCTAGACGCCGTCGGACCCCGCCTCCTCGAAGCCGCCGCGCGCAGCGCCGATCCCGACACCGCCCTCAATCGCGGGCTCGCTTTCCTCGAAACCATCAGCCGACGCGGTGCCTACCTCGCCCTCTTGCAACAGTACCCCGACGCGCTACGCCGGGTGGCGGACATCATCGGGGCGTCGTCCTGGGCAGCCGATTACCTCAATCGCCATCCCATCCTGCTCGACGAGCTCCTGGACCCCCGCCTCATGGATGTCGCCACGGACTGGATGGGCTTCGCCGCCGAACTCGACCAGAATCTCGCCGATCACGCGGGCGACGCCGAGCGGGAAATGGACATTCTGCGCGAAATGCACCACGCCCAGGTCTTCCGCCTCCTCGCGCAGGACCTCGGCGGCTTGCATACCCTCGAGCGGATTTCCGACCATCTCTCCGAACTGGCGGACATCCTGGTACAGCGTGCCCTCGACCTGTGCTGGAGCAAACTGCGGCAGCGTCATTGCGATAAGCCCCGCTTCGCGGTGATCGGCTATGGCAAGCTGGGCGGCAAGGAACTCGGTTACGGGTCCGATCTCGACCTGGTCTATGTCTTCGACGACCCGGCGGGAGAAGCCGGAGAGAACTACGGCAGGCTCGGCCAGCGCCTCAACACTTGGCTCTCCAGCCGCACCCCCGCAGGAATACTCTTCGAAACCGATCTACGCCTGCGACCCAATGGCGATTCGGGCCTGCTCGCAGTCTCGGTCGAGGCTTTCCGCGACTACCAGCTTCACCACGCCTGGGTCTGGGAGCACCAGGCGCTGACCCGCGCCCGCTTCGTCGCCGGCGATCCTGCCGTCGGCGATCGCTTCGAATCCGTGCGCCGGGAAATCCTCTGCGCGGAGCGCGACCCAACCCGTTTGCGCGACGAAGTCGTCGCCATGCGCCGCAAGATGCTCGACGCCCACGGTTCCCGGACCCCGGGAGAATTCGACATCAAACAAGACCCCGGCGGCATCATCGACGTGGAGTTCATCGTCCAGTACCTCGTTCTCGCCCATGCCCGTCGCCACCCTGAGCTCTGCGGCAACCTTGGCAACATCGCCCTGCTCGCCCTGGCTGCCGATCTCGGACTCGTTCCCCGCGAACTTGCAGACGGCGCGCGCGACGCCTATCGTGAGTACCGCCGTCTGCAACACCTGCTTCGCCTCAACGCGGCTCCCAAGGCTCGGGTCGAGGCCGGCGCCGTCGCCCGCCAAACCGATGCCGTGGGCGTATTGTGGCGCCATGTTTTCGGCTAGACTGGAAGTTCCATCAACACATCAGGGGACATCCATGAACACCCGCAAACATTTCATCGCTATCGCTCTGGCCGGCTTGTTCGCTGCCGCCGCCCAAGCGGGCACGAGCGTCGACAAGGTCACCGTAACCCCCGCCACCGGCGCCAAGGTCGGCGACAAGGTGAAGGTCACCGTGGAAGTCAGTGGCGTCGAGGGCATTTGCGGCCTCGAAGTCAAATACGGCGACGGCAGCGACGACTCGGTCCAGGTGGAGTCGAGTACCCCGAACCCCATCGTTTTTGAACACGCCTACAAAAAGGCGGGCACTTACAAGATTCGCGCCAAGGGAGAGCGGGTCAAGAGCGCTCTGGGCTGCATCGGCAAGAAAAGCATAGAAGGCTATAAGGTCGAGGCGGCCAAGCCGGTGGACAAGGCCGCCGGCCCCTGTCCCGATGGCTGGACCCTCAAGGGCAAGGCGGCCAAGGACGGCGCGTTCAGCTGTATGGTCAAGAAGGGAGTCAAGGACGCCAAGAAGCCCGAGAAACCGCTCGACTGCCCGGCGGGAACCAGCTACTTCACCAAGGGTAAGGAATTCGGCTGCGAGAAGAGCTAAAGCAGCCGACCCCTCCGCTTCCAGCGGATCCACCTAACAAAAAAGCCGCGTATGCGGCTTTTTTCCGTTCCGACTCCTAGGCTTGACGGTTCAGGCGCAGCCTACTTCTTCAAGGAATCCCGAATTTCGCGCAGGAGAACGATGTCTTCCGGGGTGGGCGGCGGTTCGGCGGGGGCGGGGGCCTCTTCTTCCTTGGGCCGCAGGCGATTGATCTGCTTGACCATCATGAAGATGATGAATGCCAGCAAGACGAAATTGACCAGGATGGTGAGGAAACTGCCGTAGGCGAAGACCGGGATGCCGGCCTTCTTGAGGTCCGCCAAGGCAGTCAGGTTGTTGGGGTTCTTGCCGAGGATGAAGAATAGATTGGAAAAATCCAGACTGCCTATCATCGCCCCGACCACCGGCATGATGAGGTCGCCCACAATGGAATCGACAATCTTGCCGAAGGCCCCCCCGACGATGACCCCGACCGCAAGATCGACGGCATTGCCCTTGACGGCAAATTCCTTGAATTCGGCAAGCATGCTCATGCGCTATTCCTCTCAAAGTGATCAAACGATGACGGCGAATTATTGGCGGCAGCGCCCCCGCCGTCAAGACCTGGACCGCGCGCGAGTCCTTGAATCGTGGGCGGTTCAGACACCCGGGCACCCCCCGGCCGGCGACCGGGGATCGGTCCGATCACCGCTGGGTGGTCTCCGCCCGAACGGCAACCCAGGCGCCATCGCGCAGTTGCAGCCGATACGACTCGGTGGATTCGAATCGGTAAGGCTTGCCCGATTGTTTTCCCTGCTCGACCACCGTGGATTTGACCCAGATCTCGCCGCAACTCCCGGCGGGAACGCTTGGATCGAACCCCGCCTTCAAGGACAGCCGCTTCTGGCGGTAATCGGTCAGACCTGAGACCGCCGCCACAGTACTATCCGCCATCTCCTGCCGACTGAGGTCTAGGGTCGTTCTGCCGCCTTCGGGATTCCGCACGGAGGCTCGGACGCTGGCATCCGTGGCAAAAAGGGCGACAACCGCGGCAGGATCGCGTCGAACGATGGCAGTGTCGAGTTGGGCGAGCCACTTGCGGGCCACGGTTTGAGGCTGGCATTCGTCGGCCGTCGGGGGCGGCACATGGGGCGTAACTTCTGCACCGCGCTTCTTCTGGGCCAGTTGTTTCTGGCCGGCGGCATCGGCATCGGGCGAATAGGCATCAAGCTCCGCATCGAAGGCCCCGGGAACGTAAAACCCGGGCACGCGATCGAGAATCACCGGCAAGAGCAGGGTCATCAGCGCCCGGGTCCTTTGCTGCTTGCCGGAAGCTCTGACGAAACCCACCTTGCCCGGATCGATATCGACGCTCTTTCCTGCGGATTCGAGAGTCGTCCCCCCGCGATTCACCTTGTCGTAAGTTCCCTGGCGATAGACGCCGTCGGCGCTGTCCACATCGGCGTCGAGGACGAAGGGCTCGTGGTCGGTTCCGCGAATCCCGATGGTGGCGGTCGGCGTGACGACCTGGTGACTGTCGCGGCCAAAACTCCCCACCCAACCGGAGATAATGCGCAGGGAACCCACGAAGAGCCGCATCACGAATCCGTCGCCGCGCTCGCCCCGCGCCGAGAAGCGCTCGGCGACGAATTCGGTGCGCGGACGCACGGCGATCATCCCGGCGTCGTCGGTCTTGAGAACCGCTTCTCCCGTCGGGCCGGCGCGCAATCGTTCCCCGACAAAGACGAGGTCGCCTTCCCGCAGGGCTCGCTCGCGGCCGCCGCTGCTGGCAACGACGTCTCCCTTAAGGCGCCACACCAGGGCGTAGCGCAGGCCAATCGGCTCGGCGCCGGGCGCACCCTCCGCCGCTTGCGCGGGTGGAACCCCGGCCAGAGAGAAGGCGAATGCGATCATCCAAACAAGACGAAGCGCCGCAAGAAGGGAAACCAATTTGTATCGGGCCATCAACGGGCCTCCACCAGGGGATCAAAAGAAATTGTAGCTGACTTGCAGATGGACGCCGTCATCCTGGAGGTTTCCACCCTGACGGCTCACCGAATCAGGATGCGCAAGCCGCCGAGCCAAGGCAAGATCGACCGCGACCCCCTGCCAGCGGGCGCGGGCTGCGAGTCCCGCCGACGAAATGACGGTAGCCTGTTCATTCCGGTTCTTCCCGCGCCCCCAGTCGAAGAAGGGAATCAGGTTCAGACTGCCCCCATCGCCGCGCAGGACGGGTATGTCCAGCTCGACGTTGGCCACCGTGCCCTCATCGCGGATCAACTGGTTTTCCCGATAACCCCGCACGGTGTAGACACCGCCAACGGCCATCCGGTCAATGGAGGGCAGATTGGCGGAAGTGCCTTGGCGGCTGCCGCGCAAAACCAGCTGAGTGCCATTGTCGAGCAGGCGCCTCGCGTACTGGATCTGGCCCAGCCAGATGCGGTAATCATGGTCGGGCTGTACGGTCGTGGTGGCGGGCAGCAAAGCCGACGGATCCTGGAGGTTGTTATGGGCCTGGGTGAGGGTATAGCGCAGCGCCAGGGCCTGATTTTCGGTGCGATAGCCGTATTCCTGCCAGAAGCGCCAGGCGCGCACCTTGGTAACGCCATCCGGCTCACCGGCGGAAAAACTGAAGGGACGACCGAGCAAGGTAGTCCGGTTCTCCCGGAAGACGCGGTTGATGCCGACGGTGAATTTATGGGCCAATGTTTCGACCAGATTCTGGCTGACCCCCAAGTCCGTACTATCGAGGACACTGCGGATGTCGAGGGCGCGGAGGGGCTCCTCGACCACCGCCGAGCGGCCGTGGTCGTACTGGATCGAGAGGAGGGTCCCACGCTGGGTGAGAGGAATCCGCCAGCCCAGGTTGTAGCGGGTACTGGGATCGGAGGTCGTCGACTGCTGCCAGGTGGCGTCGAACACATCGCCGCGACCGGTGACATTGCGCACCAATCCGGTGAGGCCGATTCCCTCGGAACCGATGGAAGGAGGCCGATAGTTGTTGGCGAAAGCGGTCAGCCGGTAGGGCTGCGCCCGCGTCGCCACAAGGTCGAGCACCGCTTCCCCGGGTCTCTGGCCGGGAACGAGGCGGGCGTTGATGCGCTCGAAGAGCGGATCTTCAAGCAACAAGAGGAAACGTTCCCGCAAATCCTCGACATTGAGGACGGCATTTTCGTCGCGCACCAGGCGACGCACGACATAGTCTTCGTCGAGTCGTTCGAGCCCCGTGAGGCGAATGGCGCTCAGTCGCCCCTCGACGATATCGACGTCCAGAATGCCATCCCGCACCTCGCCCAGCAGCGCTCCCGAATTGACATAGCCCCGCTCGACATAGTGGCGCGTCAGCGCCTGGCGCAGGGTCTCCAGATCGGCATCCCCGAGTTCCCGTCCCAGAAATGGCGCGGCCACCGCCGCCAGATCGCCGGAAACAATGACCGTATTGCCGCGGAAGGCCACCTCCCGCAACACCAGCCGGCGTGCCACCGGCCGAGCGACTTCATGAGGCGCCGAGGGAACCGTCGGGAGAATGAAAGCCTCCCCGGGAGCTGATTTCTGGTAGTCGGGAGCCTGCGGGGGCCTGACGTTGAGATGGTCGGAGGTATCGGCAATCAGTGCCGACGGCAGCATCAGCAGGACAGCCACACTGGCTGCGGAAATAGGGCGAAAGCAATGCATCAGCTGCTGCACCTCGCGGCGACAAGCGCCAGGGGGATGGGATGGAGACTGCCCTGAACCTGAGCGGGCACCTGCGGAACTGCAAGGCCGTCGGCCCCCAGAAAGTCCCGCGCCGCGGGGGCGAACCCACCGCGGCCGGCCTGGACCAGCGAACTGCCGGCTCCCAGCCGGCAAGGACTGCGGCCAAGCTCACCGGTATTGATGGAGCGTGCCGTCAGGCCCGTCAGACTGCCGGAAATATCGAGAACCGGCGCCGTCACCGCAATGGTTCCGCTGAATCCGTCGGGTGCGGCCGCTTGGATGACGTTATAGCCGAACACTCCCGGCAGGAATGGAAGTACGGTGCTGCCGCCGAGGAAGAGGCTGTTGCCGCTGGGCATGAGCAACTGCACGTCGATATTGACATCGCCGCCGCTCGCGCTGGCGGCTGCGGTATTTGCCTGGATGAATCCGGTATTGAGAACAAGGCCTAGGGCCTGGATCGTGATGTCGCCACCGTTGCCATTGAGAAGGCCGGTGACGGAGGTGGTGATCTGGGAATTCTCCAGCACGACGAAGGCATTGGGTCCCAGAATGGAGATGGCGCCCCCGTCCCCATCCACCGAACTGGTGGAAATGCTGCTCGGATCGAGAAAGAGCAGCTTGCCGACATTGACGACGATATCGCTGGCGGCCACGTTGCCGGTCGAGGCCGCGGTGATCGATGCATCCTGCAACTCGACGACCGGCGCCGTGACGGTCAGGCGGGTCGGCGTCAAGAGCGAGGGATCAAAGACGTTGGCTTCGTTGGCGATGGAGAGGGTACCCCCATTCGCCAGGGTAATCCGGTCAGAGGCAGTCACCGAAACCGTTCCTGTCTGGCCGGAACTGAACGCCCAGGCCTTACTGGAGATGGTCGATCCAGGCCCGTCGACCCTGAGACTGCCGACGTCCACGTTCACATTGCCTGCCCGGCCGAAGGAGTAGGTGTCCGAAGATACCGACCCTCCGTTGATGACGGCCATGGCGCCATCAACGCGAACGCTGACCGAACCGGCGTCGCCATCGCCCAATGCATCGCTCGAAATAAAGGTCAGGCCACCTTGCCCGTCGACGACCAGCGATCCGGCATGGACGTTTACGTTGCCCGCGTGACCAATCGAGTAGGTGTCGGAAGACACCGAGGCCCGGTTGGCCACCCGCATCGCACCTGCAACCTGAACGCTGACCGAACCCGCATCGCCGCCGCCGAGCGCATCGCTGGAGATATAGGTCGGATTCCCAAAACCATCGGCATTGAGGGAACCGGCAGTGACAGTCACGTTTCCGGCACTTCCGAAGGAATACGAATCGGACGACACCTGGGCGCGATCCAGCACATTCATCGCCCCAGCGACGCGAACACTCACTGAACCCGCATCTCCGCTGCCCCGGGCGTCGCTGGAAATCTGGCTGAGTCCTTCGACGGTCAGGCTGTCGGCGCTTACCTCCACGTTACCGCCCAATCCGAAGGCGAAGGTATTGGACGAAACCAAGGCGCCGTTGGACAAGCGCATTGGACCCGTCACCGTGACATTGAGTGCTCCTGCATTGCCGTCGCCGCGGGCTTCGCTGAGAATATCGCCGTCATCGAGGACAAGGGAAGCGGCGCGCACCGTCACCCCTCCCGCATCGCCCAGCGACGTCGCGCTCGACGAGATGGCCGAATTGTTGAGAACGGTGAGGCTACCGCCGACACGCACATCCACCGGGCCGGCGTTGCCGACTCCTGTCGAATCGCTGGAAATCTTGGATTCGTCATCCAGATAAAGACTCCCCGCGCGGACCATCACGCTTCCTGCGTTACCGAACCCGAGGGCATTTGATGAAATCTTGCCGCGGCCGAACAGGTAGGCCGCCCCGCTGACCTGCACATCCACGGAACCGGCATTGCCATCACTGCGCGCCTCGCTCGAAATCTTGGCATCGGTGTCCAGCACCAGACTTGCCGAACGCACGAACACATTGCCCGCCAGTCCGGTCGCATAGGAATCCGAGGAAATCGCCGCGCCGTTCGCCAGGGCCATGGCACCGCCGACCCGCACGTCGACGGAACCAGCGTTGCCGTAGCCCACAGCGTCGCTCGAGATATAGGCCACGGAGCTGTAATCCCCGTCCATGAGGAGCGAACCCGCGCTGACGGAGACATTGCCCGCCCTTCCCCCCGGCAAGCCGCCGCTAAAGGAATCCGACGAAATGTGTGCCCGGTTCAGAATGCTCATCTGGCCCGCCACATTCAGGGTCATGGATCCGGCGTCGCCATTGCCATAGGAATCGCTGGAAATCTTGGCGAAGAACCCCTGGCCATCCACGACCAGGCTGCCGGCGGTGACCGAAATATCGCCCGCATGCCCGTCGAAATAGGTGTCTGATGACACTCGACCGCCATTGACCACGGCCATCGCGCCACGAACGGTAACCGAGAGCGAGCCGGCGTTTCCGTAGCCCAAGGCGTCGCTGGAAATTTCCGCCGCTCCGGCCCCCGCGCCTTCGAGAGTCAACGATCCCGCAGTGACCGTTACCGATCCGGCATTGGCGGTATCCCAGGTGTCCGAGGCGATCGAGGCCCCGTCGGCAATCGTCAGATCCCCGTAGACCTTGACCGTGACCGCGCCTGCATCGGCCGTACTTCCGGGAAGCGCGCTGCTCCGGATCACGGAACGCTCGACAAGGGCCTCGCCTGCCGCAATATGCACGTCACCGCCGTGAATGGCGCCGCTGCCCGAACCGTCGATAAGGCTTCCATTCGCGAGCCACAGCGCGCCCCGAGCATCAGGCAGCGTCCCGGTCATCCCCACTTCCCGAGCCCCTGGATTGCCCAGGGCCACGACCCGCACTTCCCCGCCCTGGCTGGCCAGGGTGCCACTGTCCATGAGCACGTCGCCGGCCACTACGCTGAGAGGTTGCGCGACGGTCGCCAGCGACGCTCCGTCGACGACGGCGACCGTCCCGCGGTTGCTTCCCAGAAATCCGAAGGCCTCCGGCGCGGCGCTGGAAAAGGTGCTGGCCTGGGCTGTGGAAGCGTAGAACTTGCCGTCGGCAAATTTGATGTAATCGGCGGTACTGACGTGGAACGCTCCCGGAACGTCAAGGGCCGCGCCTGCCCCGAAGGTCACCCCGGCCGGGTTGATGAAGAAGAGGTTCGGGGAACTTCCTGTTCCCCCAGGATCGACCCCCAACAGCCCATTGATGGTCGACGCCGAACCGCCGCTCACCCGCGTAATGACGTTGGTCGCCGGCGCCGCAAGGGTGAACAGGGCACCGTCTCCACTGCCGACGCTGAAGCCGGAAAAACTCTGGAATACATTGTTGCCGGCCCGCCGACCATAGCTTTCGGGAATGGCGATGAGGTTGTAGGTCACCCCGCTGCGGGTCACGGTTCCCGAAGGAACCAGCGCAGTCAGGGGACCGCTGCCCACGCTACCGTCGCGAACGATGTTGGATGCTCCCCAGGCCGGCAATCCCGCCATTGAGAACGGCAGGGCGACGCACAGCGCCGACCAGGGCAGAGAGCAGTTGAAACGGAACGGAAGTCGTGTCATGAATGACCTCGCAGGCAAACATCAAACTTGGCCAGCGCCTCCCGTTCTTTCCGGAAGATCGCTCCGCAAGGCGAAATTCCTGGCGCCCTCATTGCCAGTTGCCGATCAGGACAAAGGGAGCCCAGTAGAAGGGATCCCGAAACTCCGCATTGCGGAGCAGAGCCAGCTGGGCCCGGCGCAGAGCCTCTGCCTTGGTCATTCCCCCGTGGGCGATCCCCTGGTAGAAATCCCGCATCAGTGCCTTCGCCGCATTGTCTTCCACCGGCCACAAGGTACCGACGACGCTCTTGGCCCGAGCCTTGATCGCTGCACCGGAGATGCCCAGAGGCGCCCTATCGTTGCCTTCGGCAGTCTCGCAAGCGGAGAGAGTCAGGAGTTCGATGGGCGCCTGCTGGAATTTCTCGGTCTTGAGCAGGGCTTGCAGGTCGTTGACCCGCAGGAGATCGTCGTAAGCCATGATGAAGCTCGAGTCGGCGCTGCCCCCGAAGATGCCGTGGGAGGCAATATGCACGATGCGGAAGTCGCCGCTCGCAGCCTCCTGGCGCAAGCGCCCCAGAGTGAAATCGGAATCGAGGAGATTGGCCCCCTCGAGGATTCCAGCCAATGCCCGGACTTCGTCGCGGACTCCCGGCAGCGCCAGACGCGTTCGCCAATCCTCGAGCTGGCGCAGACGGTCCGGAGAAACGCCCGACTGGGCAGTCTCAAGACCGCGGATGGCCCGCAGGGTCCGAGTGGCCGCCAATCCCCGGGCGCTGGACGCACCACGGGAGCCCGGCGCCAGAACTTGGTCGGTCATTGCAGCATCAAGCTTGCCCACTACCGGACCGGGCTCGGCCATTCCCATGACCAGGGCCCGCGTGTCGCGCCGAGGCGCCGATCCAGAGTTCGTCAGGCTGAGGCCAGTGACCAGCGAAACCGCGAAACGCTCAATCGCGTAGGACTGGCCGTCGTTGAGCGCAGCCATGGGAACCAAGCGCAAGGGTCCATCGGGAACCACCACCAGGGAATCGACCTTCAACTGGCTCAGGCGGTCGGCAAAGGGCGCGAGCAGCCAGCCATCGAGCTGGCGCGAGCGCGCAAGGGGATCGGGCAGCCCGTTACGCAGGGTATCGGCGAATTCCACCGCCACCTTACGCAAGACAGAACCCGGGACCGCCACGGAGCGTCGCTCGATCCCGCCGTTGGTCTTCAACAGCAGTTCCAGGCGGTCGGCAAATACGAGTGGGTAAAGCACGGCGGTTCCCGCCGGCAGGCCGCGGCTGATACCGCCCTGGACAGCTTCGACGGAACAGCGGTCGCCAAGAAAATCCTGGAGTTCGGACTGGCGGATCAGCTCGACGGCCTCGACCACTGCCTGCAGCCGCGCCTCGCGCACCCCGGTGGGCTGGCTATCGAGACGCCGCAGAAGAAGATCGGCGTACCCGAGATAGATCGGTTCGAGCGTGGCGCGAAAAGACGAACGGCCGTCCTCGTATTCAATGGGAATATCCTGGCGCACGGCCTCGATCCGGCTCACCGCCCGCATATAACCGGCCAGGGCGCCTTCCTCGTCATTCGCCGCCTGGAGCAGGCGGGCTTGGCGCCACTCGAGACCGATGAGCAAATCCGCCGCCAGGCCAGTCGGGGCTTTCTCTGCCAGCGCGATTCCTCGCCGGTCGAGGATCAGCGCTTCGCCTGGCCTGCCCTGGTCTTCGTAGATCTGCGCCAGGAAATCGAGGGCCTCGATTTCCACCCGCGGATCGCCCGCTGCTGCAAGGCGCCTCGCCGTTTCTCCATGGCGATAGGCGAGTTCCTGGCCGGTCCGCCCGCCGGCCTTGCCGAGCAGCCAGGCCTGGTGAGCAAGATTGAGGTGTAGCCTCGCCCAGCGCGGATCATCCCCTGCTGCGTCGAGACGGGTGGCCAGGTCGCGCACGGCCTGGAGCCGCGCTCCCTCCGGAGCCAGCCGTGCTCGATTGAGTCCGGCGCTGAGCTGAATTTCGACATCCGTCGGGGCGAGGGCCATGGCTTCGCGATAATGGTCTTCGGCGGCCTTCGCAAGTTGCCGCGCCTGAGCCAGGTTGCCCAGGTAGAGGGCGTATCGGGCGCGCTCCCGCCCCTCATGGAAAGCATGGGCACGCTGCAGCAGCGGCTCGGCACCGGCCAAATCGCGGGCCTGCAACAGCGCGATGCCCAGTTCCCCCTCGGCACGAGCCCGGCCGGCCGGCGTCGGCGCCGATTCGACGGCGGCAGCGAGGGACTCGATCGACTCCTGCAACTGCCCCTGGATGCGCAGAACGACCCCGCGGGCGACTGCAGCTTCCCAGTCTCCGTCCTGGCCGGCGCAAATCGGCCCGGCGAGCGCGGCCGCCAGACCGATCGCCACCACTAGTCGCCAATAGAATCCCATCGATTCGCCCCCACAACGCCAACTGCCCGTCTGCCCAGGCCCCATCCGGTGTCTTGGATCAACGGTCATAGATACCATGACCAAGCCTTACCCAGCAAGGCCGCCGCGGGGAAGTCATTCCCCGGGAGCGCCCTTTTCCGCCTGGCGCCGCAGAGGAGGCAGGACTTCCCGCTCCAGCCAGAGCCGGAAGCGCCAGGCCCGACCATCCTGCCGCGCCGCATGTTGCCCGAGGTAATCCAGGAGTGCCGCCTCGGTAAACCACCATATCCCGGCCTGATCGCGAAATAGCGCCCCCGGAGGTAACCGTGCCCCCAGCTTGCGCAGGGCGAGGTCGTCGAGATCGAGGGCCAGGACGCGCAGCACGTCCTCGGTCCGGATGCGAAAATTTCCCCGCCCACCGTCCTCTATGCGTACCCAAATGTCGTCGAAGGCATGATGGCGGCCCTGAACCTCCTGCCAGAGTTGCCGCCGAGACCAGCCATGGGCCGCACTGCCTCCGGCCACCAGTCCTCGGGCAACGAACCAGGCGGCCATGGGGATCCAGAAGAGAATGCCGATTCCTCCGAAAGCAAACCAGAGCACGCATAGGGCCAAGGCCATGAGGACCACCACGGTGCCCCAGGAGGTGCGTCTCCAGCGGGCATACCAGGCCTCATAGGTCTCCTGCGGCAGTTCTTTGTCGGCCGGCATCATGGAGGGGCCGTAAACGATGGCCGGGTCACGGGTAGTAGCGCTCGCGCATGCGCCGGCAATAGGCCGGAATCACCGGCATTGCGGACGCATGACGGGCCAGTGGCGAATCGGGCGGTGCCGCGAGAACGTTGGCGAGAAAGGCATAGGCGGTGGCGTCGATCGAAGTCGGCGTCTGCCCCAGGAAGAAGTCCTGCTCGCCGAGGAGGTCGGCGAGGGCATCGAGGTCGGCCCGCCCGATGGCCATGATTTCGTCCGGAGCGTGGCGGCCCATGCCGTGCCCCCAGATTTCCTTCTTCACGCCTCGGCGTGCCAGAAAGGGCACGATGGCCCGCAGCGGCGCGGGCATCCCGGAAAAAAATACCTCCCGCGTCAGGGCAAATCCGGCATCGTCGTTCCAGCGCAGATGAATCACCGCCCAGTAGAGGTTCTCTTCCAACATTCTCTGGATGGCCAGGCCCGTGGCGCGCAGGCGAGGGCTCAAGGCCGCATCGAGCGGATCGCCGTATTTTTCCTTCAGATAGGCGATGATGAAGCTTGAGTCGGCCACCCGTTCGCCGTCGTCGTCGATGAAGGGCAGCTTGCCCTTGGGAGCCTTGGTCAGCAGGCCCCGATTGTCGAGGCGATGGGGAATCCCGGCCATGCGCAGATAGGTCTCGACCTTCATGCAGAAGGGACTGGCATTGGGCAGTCCGAAACCCGGGGGAAACTGGTAAAGGGTGATCATCGATTAAGGCCTGGTAGCGGACCTGGACATCGAATCGTCCGGGAGGCGAAGGCTAGCGTAGCCAAGATCAAGCCCAGGTCAACAGGCAAACTGCGGGTCATGGTCCTATCCCCTGAATAAGCGGGCTGGCACAAGCCTGCCCGAGCCCTCGACGATTACCGTAGCATGAGATGCAAGGTTTATGAAGACCCGCTTCCCTGGGGTCCGCCACGGGATTTCAGGGCGCCGAGCGCAGGCAGGAAGACCTCGGTCACCAACACCTGCTGCCTCCCCAGGCGATGGAGCGAGCGGCGGGCCCAGAGCGCTGTCGCCGTGGGGAAAAAAACGATGGCCCTCGTGTGAAGGCGATGGCGCCCGTCAAGGCGGCGGAATTCGAGCTGTCCGCGCCGGAATCCCGGGTAGGCGAAGAGCAGAGACCCGAGCGAACGCGCCCCAAGGCGGGCCAGCCAGCGGGTCAGGCGTCCGCGGGGCCGGTCGGGCAGGACGGTGTGGGCAAAGATGACCGGAACGCCGTCGCATTCGAGTATCACCTCGCGCACCCAGGGTCGCCCACGACGGGCGCCGACGAGGGCCGCCTCATCGGCCAGCGCAGCGCCTCGACCGCTGGTCACCACCCGAATCCTGAAGCGGTCACAACTGTCCTGGCAGCGGGCCGTCAGCGATCCGGGTTCGATCAGCCAGGAGCGTACCGCCCCCGCATCGCCGAGTCGGGACGAAAAGCGTTGCCAGCCGGACATCACTGCGGCCTGGGGGCCTTAGCAACCCCCCCAATGCGCGATCCCGGTCCGATACCCTTGCCCGAAAACCAGCCCTGGTTCATTTCCAGGGCAAAACGGGCCGGTCGTCCGGCGCAGTGACTGTCCAGACTGTGAGGAGTCATATCGGCGATATTGATGACCTTGCCGTCTTCGTCGAGAAAGGCCACCGAGAGGGGGATCAGTGTGTTCTTCATCCACATGCAATGCGCGCTGACTTCAGGAAAGACAAAGAGCATTCCCCGGTTCGTCGCCAGGCGCTCCCGATGCATGAGGCCGACTCGACGGTTCGCGTCGCTCGCCGCCACCTCGGTCTCGATCCGGTAGAGCCCTGCCGTCAGTTCCAGGGTCGGCAGCTCGCCGAAGGCCATCGAAGCCATTCCCAACAAGGTCACACAGGCGAACCAATTCCGGTACGCCGTACGCGCAATGGGCAAAATCATCGGGTGCGGCGCGCCTTCTGTTTCTTGGTCTCCCGGGCGGCAGATTTCTTCTGGCCCGGCACCGCCTGCTTCACCCGAGGAGCGGGAGTCGAACTGCTGGTCACCGGGGCGCTGGGATCTTCCGCCGCCCTGGGGGTCGCCGCCTGGGCAGGTGCCATCATGGCAAGAACCACGCTGGCTGTCAGCAGGATGAATTTTGGATTCATGCGGAGTCTTTCTTCGGGAAGTAGGCCTTCAAGAGCGCGGGAGTCAACTCTATCGCCCGCCAGGTTCCCGGCGGTAGTCCCTCAATCGTGAAAGCCCCCACCGCCGGACGAATCAGGCGCAGTGTAGGATACCCGATCGCCGCCGTCATTCGCCTTACTTGACGGTTCTTGCCTTCGGCAATCACGATTTCCAGCCAACTGGTCGGAATTGCCCGACGGTAGCGGATTGGCGGATCACGCGGCCAAAGTCCTGGCGGCTCGGCGATCACCCGGACCTTGGCCGGGGCGGCCGCAAAATCGGAAATGCGAACCCCGCTGCGTAGAGGCTCCAGATCGGCCTCTCCGGGGAGCCCCTCGACCTGGGCCCAGTAGGTCTTCTCGAGTTTGTGCTTGGGATGGGCGATGCGCGCCTGCAGCGCCCCATCGTCGGTGAGCAGCAGCAATCCCTCGCTGTCGGCGTCCAGCCTGCCGGCCACGTAGACACCCTTGACCGAAATGAAGTCGCAGAGCCCCCGCCACCGGCCTTCCGGTGTGAACTGGCTGAGTACGCCATAAGGCTTGTTGAAGAGGATCAGGGTCATTTTCCCAAGTCTCCGGATAATCCTCCGGACGTCAAATGCACCATCGACCTCGCCCTTCGCGATGAGGGAAAATCCGGATGGGTACGCATTTACGGAATCATGGCCATGGAATAGGCTTTGATCGTCAGGGTCATAGAACCAATCGACCCGCAAAGACCGCGCAAGGTCATCCGCGCTATCAAGCGCAGTTGAAGGCCGATTGGACCACCCCGGTACAGTCCTGCTTCAGCACAATCGTTCAGATATCATGAAAACCTGTCTTCCACGTTCCCGCGGCCGCAATCAGTCGAGCGGTTTTCCGCGAGCCGAGCAACTTCAACGCCATCAACAGGGCTATGGCCTTCGTCCATCCTGCAACATGGCGCTCGGTGGCAACTGTCTGAGCCTTCGCTTTGGCACGCAGCGCTTTGATCAAGCCAACAGCCAGACCGACAAGCTCTGACCACAAGGCGACTTCGCCGGAGTCCGATTCAGGGTTCCCCTTCTAGCCGTAGAAGGCATAGCCAATTGCGATCGCCCCCACCAGCCCCACGACATCGGCGATGAGTCCTCCCGCGACGGCATAGCGGGTCTTGGTAATGTTGACGCTGCCAAAATAGACAGCCAGCACATAGAAAGTGGTTTCCGTCGAACCCTGGATGATGGCGGCGAGCTTGGCTGGGAACGAGTCGACCCCGTAGGTGGTCATCACATCCACCATCAGGCCCCGAGCACCGCTGCCCGAGAGCGTCTTCATCAGCCCCACCGGCAGGGCCGGCACGAAGGCGTCGTCCAGCCCCAGGCCCAGCACGGCGCTGCGGATGGCGCCGATGAGGACATCCATGCCCCCCGTGGTGCGAAAAATCGAGATGGCTGCCAGCATTGCCACCAGGTAGGGAACGATCTGGATCGCGACGCCAAAACCCTCCTTGGCGCCTTCGACGAAGCTCTCATAGACATCTATCCCCCGCCAAGCCGCGACCGCCACGAATAGGACGATCAGGGACAGGATGATGCCGCTGCCGAGGAGCCCGGTGGCCTGGGCCATCCGCTCGGGAGGCAACCCGGCGAGTCCCAGGTAGAGCGCTCCCGCCAGCGCCGCAAAACCGCCGAAAAAGACGAGGACCGGCCGGCACCACAGCCGGAGGCCCTGCCACCAGGCCACCGCCAACAGTCCGGCGCTGAACGAAACGAAGGTGCCCAGCAGGGTGGGAAGGAAGATGTCGGCGGCGTTGAAGCCGGCGATTCCCTGCTGCACGGCCAGGCTCTGGCGGATGGCGATGACCGTCGTCGGGATCAGGGTGATGCCCGCTGTATTGAGGACAAGAAACATGATCATCGGGTTGCTGGCGGTATCCTTCTGCGGATTGATCTCCTGCAACTCGCGCATGGCCTTCAGCCCAAGCGGCGTGGCGGCATTGTCGAGGCCGAGAAGATTGGCCGAGAAATTCATGACGATGCTGCCGCCGGCCGGATGCCCGGGCGGAATATCCGGGAATACGCGGCGGAAGAACGGCGCCAGGGCACGCCCGAAGAGCTGGATCAAGCCACCCCGCTCGCCAATTTTCATGATCCCCAACCAGAGACTCATGACCCCCACCAAGCCCAGGGCGATGTCGAATCCGGTCTTGGCGGTATCGAACAATCCGTTCAGGACGCGCGAGAATACCTCCCAGTCCCCCTGCAGGGTCTGCACCACGGCCGCAGCGAAGCCGAGGAGGATGAAGGCGGTCCAGATTCGATTGAGCACGGTGACGAGGCCGCCTGGCGGAGACCTGAAGGGAAAGGACGGAGATGCAGCGAGTCTAGTGGAAGCTCGGCAGGGGCAGCAACCGGCGAGCCTGGAGCGCCCTCAATCGGACCCAACCAATTCGGCGGCCGTCTGCGAACCATCCATCGCCACTGCCTCGCTGGTCGGCAGGCCCGAGACGCGTCGCTCACCCAAGATAAGCGGCCCCAAACCCGGATCGGCTGGCCTGGGCCGTATCAGTTTCGCGTGCGGGTGCTCCGACGCAGCCAGCGCCCGCAGATGCTGCGTAGGGCGCAGCACATCCTCGCGAAGCGGGATCCCGATGCCGCGGACGCGACAGGCGCCTCCGGTTCCGCTGCAAGTTTTGCGGCCATGGGCGCCGCGATCGGTTCAGCAAGCACCGGCAAGACGGGAGACAAGGGCGCGCCCTCTGCCGGGATGTCCATCAGCGAGACGCTCGGCGCCTGCGCAATCAGTGGCGAAGGCACTGCAACCTCCGACGGAACCCTGCCGCTCGCTTCCGGAACATCGGTCACGACGCATGCATCCTCAACCCGCGCCGTCGAGGGAGCCGCGGCACCGTCGGCCTGGGTGGGCGCTTGATCGATGACGGCCTTGGCCACACGATTCCGGGTACCCCTGGTGCGGGCAGCCTTTTCCGCGGGTCGCTTCTTGTCTTTGGCCGAAGCGATGGGCGGCGCGTCAAGCAGGTAGCTGGACTTGCGCTCGTCGAAGTGTTCGATCTCGTCGTAGGTCAGCATTTCGAAGGGCCGGCACGAGCGGTCGAGGGCTCGGCCTCGCGCCGGAAAAGAGTTGATCACAGGCACAAGGATAACCGATTTTGCTGCACTGCACCATAAGCGCTTCCGAGGCCACCCGCCGCTCCGGCATTCCGCGCGCGCTGCCCTTCCGGACGCGACTTTAGGCGAGGGGCCCGGCCCCGTTCACGGGCGTCGCGTCGTAGAGGCGATCCCGTCGGGCCAGCGAAGGAAAGAGGCGGCGCCAGGCCAGGGCCACGAGCAAGGTGCCCGCGCCCCCCAGGACGACCGATCCCACTGGGCCGAGAAGGGCTGCCGTGGCGCCGGATTCGAATTCGCCCAATTGATTGGACGCGCCGATGAAGATCGAATTGACCGCCGAGACCCGGCCCCGGATTCGATCGGGGGTTTCCACCTGGACCAGGGTCTGGCGCACGACGACGCTGACATTGTCGGCAGCACCGGTCAAGGCGAGGGCCAGCAGGGAAATCCAGTAGGTCTCGGAGAGGCCGAAAACCACCGTGGCCGCCCCGAAAACGGCAACAGCCGTGAGCAGGACTCCTCCCGCCCGCCTTTCCAGGGGCCAACGCAGCCACAAGAGTGACATGAGCAGCGCGCCGGCCGCCGGCGCGGCGCGCAGCAGACCAAGGCCTTGCGGACCGACGTGCAGGATGTCCTTCGCATACATGGGCAGCAAGGCAGTCGCCCCCCCCAGCAGCATGGCGAAGAGATCCAGCGATATGGCGCCCAGCAGCGTCTTGTTGTGCCAGACGAAGTGCACTCCGGCAAACAGATTTTCCAGAGAAGGCAGCTCCGCCGGGGGGTTATGGGCATAGCGAACCGCCAGAACAAGCAGGGCGGCCACCAGAAGGAGCGCCGTACACGCCAGATAGACCTTCGCCCCGCCCGTGGCGTAGAGGATTCCGCCAAGAGCGGGCC
This sequence comes from Rhodocyclaceae bacterium, assembly GCA_035345935.1. GTDB lineage: Bacteria > Pseudomonadota > Gammaproteobacteria > Burkholderiales > Rhodocyclaceae > SSSZ01. The sequence goes on from DAORDK010000010.1 coordinate 46,125, forward strand.
CGAGCACGATTGCTGCCTGCATGCCGCTGGCGCTGAGGGCGATGGCCCGGCCCAGCAGGGTCTCCGGAACCAAGAGGGGAATGATGGCCTGCTGCGCCGGCATCTGAAAGGCGCGCGCCACCCCGAGGATGACCGAGAGTCCGAGTATGAGATCGCGGGATGCGAATCCCCGCGTGGTGGCGAACAATAGGACCAGGGCCACGACGGCCTGGGAGAACATGCAGGCAGAAAAAATGCGGCCGCGATGGATTCGATCGGCGACGTGGCCCGCCGGCAGGGTGAGCAGCAGGGCCGGAACGAATTGGAAAAGGCCGACCAGACCCAGGTCCCAGGCACTCCCGGTCAAGTCGTACATCTGCCAGCCGACGGCCACCATGAGCATCTGATTGGCCATCATCGCCGCGAGGCGCGAACACCAGAAATAAAGGAAGCCGGATTGCCGCAGGAGCATGCGTAGGGGTTGGGGGGCCATGCGATGCCTCAGGGCGGTTGAGCTGTAGTCCGTTCAGGCAGACCCTGGGAGCCGGATTCGGTTCAATCGATCCCGCTCGAATCCGCCCCGGCCCGCCCGGATTATCGGCATCGCTCACCAGGGCTCGCCTTCGAAGGTCGGGGCTCGAGCACGCGGGCGAATTCCCCGGGAAAAATCTTCACTGAAGGGCAAGACCCGTGATCAGCGCCCCAGATCGCGCACCACCGCATGCCGGGGACAACTCACCAGATGATCGTTCACCATGCCCGCGGCTTGCATGAAGGCGTAGCAAATCGTCGATCCGACAAATTTGAAACCCGCCCGGACGAGGGCCTTGCTCATGGCGTCGGATTGGGATGTGCGGACCGGCACCTCGGAGAGGGATATCCACGCATTTTGCCGCGGAGCGCCGCCGACGAAGGACCAGAGCCAATCGCCGAAGGCCAGCCCACTTTCGGCGAGGGCGAGATAGGCGCGGGCGTTGCCGATGGCGGCCGCAACCTTGGCCCGGTTGCGTACGATGCCCGGATCGGCCAACAGGGCGGCAACCTTGCCTTCATCGTAGCCGGCTATCCGGAGCGGATCGAAGCCGTCGAAGACCAGGCGATAGCGGGCGCGCTTCTTCAGGATCGTGGACCAGGAGAGACCGGCCTGAGCGCCTTCGAGGATCAGCAATTCGAAGAGCGCACGGTCGTCGCGCAGCGGGACGCCCCACTCCTCATCGTGATACTGACGGTACAACTCGAATCCGGTACACCAGGGGCAAGGTTCCATGGCTGTCTCCCAAGCGGATGCTTACGATGCGACTGGCGCCCCGCCGCAATCCGCAAGCTGCGGCAGCCCCCAGGACTCCCGGAGCCGGGGATATTCGGCGTGCGGCAGTTGCACCAGCAAAGGTGCCTGCTCCCGATCCAGCCAGCGGATCAGGTCCAGCATGTCTTCCCGTGGCAGCGCCGTGCACCCCGCCGTCGGCACTCCCGGCGCCTCCCGGACATGCAGGAATATGCACGAACCCGCCCCCGCCACCGCAGGATCACCGTTGTAACCGACCACGGCACCGAATTCGTAGCGGCCGTCCTGGCGCCGCAAGTCCTCGCATGAACGCCAGTCGGGAACCCCCTGCGAAGCGTCGACGATGCGGTTGTAGTGCCGGGAATCGGGATCGTCGATGCACTTCATGGCCGGAGTCGCCCATATATAGGGCAAGCGTGCTGTCCCAAACAGTTCGCTCGCGGGTGCGGCACCGAACAAGGCGGTAATGGGAAAAACCCCGGCGGGGGAGCAGCCATCGCCCTCCCGTTTCCGCGGCATTTCCATCGCTCGCATGAACTCCTGGCCGCACCCCCAGGCGAGCCCGCCCCGACCGAGACTCACGGTGACCGGCAGCGCCACCGGCAACCACGGACCGAGGAGATCCGTTCGGGTGAAGCGCCAAAGCGTGCCGGACGTTGCCCGCCAGCTTGCGGCGAGCACGAGGACAATCTGACGGGAAGCAGTCATGGGGGGCAGCGGAGGATCATCGGCGATCATGGGAGTTGGAATTCTGACAAAGTTTCCCGCCTGCCGGGCAATGCACCGAATCCGGCACGGGCGACATCAACCGGACGGCGTCGCTCCGAATCTGCCAAAGACCCGGCGTTTCGGCCTCCTTACCCCTCTGCTCGGGCTGGAGTAGTATGAGCGGACAGGAGCGCCGGCAGGCGGGGGAGACGAGCATGGTCAGTGATTTCGTCCGGTCGAAGGCAAGATCTTTCCGTTGGGCGGCCGCCCTGGCGTTCGCCTGGCTGGTCCTGGCCCAGAATCCGGCCTGGGGGGAGGATACCTGCGCCCAACCCGCCCCGCCGCTGTCGCAGGATTTCAACCCCGGCGGCCCTGTCCCCCCGACCGTACCGGGCAAGGTCTTTTACATGCCCCATGTCCTGCGCGACGAGTTCCTGGTCGCTTCCTGGCTGCAAGGGTTCTACAACGCGGTACCGGGGTACGACCGGGGAATCAATTGGGGCGGCGCCGGCCCCAGCAAATACGCCGACCCAACGGGAATGCTGCGGGCTTTCGGCGAAGCGGCGGACTTCTTCGACCTTCCGCGCCCCCAGGAAACCGACACCCTGATACTGAGCAAGTACTTCGTCGACGCCTTGCGCCAGCAAGGCCAGGTGGAAGCCGCCATCCAGATCGCCAAGAACGAAGTCAAGAACAACGCGGTCGCCATGAAGAACCGGCTCGCCTGCGGCCAGTCCGGAACCTATTCCAATCGTGGCCGCGAAATCGTCATGGGCGACGACTACAGTTTCAGCGTGCACCTGGCCATCGGCTCCTTCAGCGTCTTCTGGGAAGCCACCTGCCAGGTCGGCCCGCGGCGCTGCTGCATTCCGGAGGCGGGTAGCGAATCGGGCTTCCGGGAGGAGACCGAGTATCACTGCGACGTCCATTTCACGATCTACGACAATTACAACTTCAGCATCAGCTCGGGCACCGGGGGAACCGGCCTGCTCAAGAGGATCAATCCCCTGGGCTGGTTCGGCACCAGTTTCCACCAGTACGGCCGCTGGCGGCAGAATGTCGAGGGAACCCTGCGCTATGACATGACCCCGGCAGCGGCGGCCTGCTGCAGGCGGACTCATACCCAGCCACCGCCCCCTCCGCCGCCCCCTCAGCCTCCCGAACCGCCCCCGGTGCAGCCGCCGCCCGGCGATGGCCCTACCCCGGCCGGCCCCGTGCCCTGCCCCGAGTGCGACCCCATCGCCGCCCAGATCACCGCTACCGAACAGGCCATGACGGAGGCCGATGCCCGCATTGCCGGACTGCGCCAGGCGGCGGAGGATAACCGCCGCAAGCGGGCCACCGAGGAAGCGCGCCTCAAGGATCTCCAGCGCGAGCAGGACAAGGGCGAGTGGACCGCGTCGGGGACCGATCCCGATACAGGCGTGACCAAGGACTACGACGCCACCCAGGGTGACGGCCAGGTCCATGTCACCGTGCGGGATGCGAAGGGTGAGGTCATCGACAGCTACACCTACCCGCGTAGCCGCAATGCCAGCGAGATCCGCGCCAAGATCGAGGCCGCCCGCAAGAACCTGGCCGACCTGCAGGCCGAAAGCGCGCGTCTGGACGAGCAGCTCGGAAACGCCCTCAAGGAGAAGCGGCGATTGGCGTCAGAACTGCGTCGACTCCAGGCCGAGTTGGAAGCCTGCCTCAAACGCTGCCGTGGCGTCGTCGACGATGCTCCCGCCGGAACCGGAGCACTGCCCGGCGGCGGTTGTACCTTCCCGCCGGTCAAACCGGCCACCCTCGGCCCTCGGGACCAGTTCGGCTACGGAGGCGAGCAAAAGGCGGCGGAGGTCGGGAAAGCCGCCATCAGTCTCCTGGGTGGCCTGCTGGGCGGACGCGGAGGCAAATCCGGAGGACGCGGCAGCCCGCTCGGTGGCGGCTCGGACGACGGCAACCCGCCCCTGGCCGATGACCCCATCCGCGACAAACGCCTGTTCACCCATCCCGAAACCGGTACGGCGATCAAGGTCGGCGGCCAGACCCGCCCCGACGGCAAGCTGCTGGTCAGCATCGCCGTGGACAAGGCTGAGGACAAGGGCGTCGTTCATTACGCCACCCTGGAGCGCCTCCAGCCCCAGGCGGATGGCAGTTGCCACCTGCAGGTCGCCGAGCCGTCGGAATGGCAGCACTACGAAATCTGGGAAGACTGGTGGGCCAAGATTCGCATACGGCGTTACGAAAGCGTCAACGGCGGCCCCTGGCGGATGACCCACGACACCGGCTGGCGCGAATGGGGCAGCGGTTCCCAGTTGCTGGGAAGCGGCCTCCTCTCCCCCGATCAGATCCCCCGCACGGCCTGGGGCTCGATGGGTGCCGACCGCGCTTTTGGCGGTCCGCGATCGGCGGGCGCAGTCTTCGATTTCGGTCCCGTGTCCACAGCCAGCCCCGTCTCCGCCGAGAGACTGGTGGTCCACGTCACTCGGCCCGGCCAGGACCCGGTCACGACGGTGCCCTTCGTGCTCTATCCCGTGACAGGCAGCGACGGACGCATCGGTTATCGGGAAACCCCGCCCGGGAGCGGCGACGCGCCCCGCTAGGCCCTCTCCATCCATGGCTCGGGTTCGGCGGCATGAACCGGGCGCGGCCACTGCCCGGGCGGCGACCGAAACTACTGGGTGCCGCTTGCGCGGCGGGCGTTGACGGCCCCCGCGTCCTCCCGCATGTGCTTGACCGCGTAGCGGCCGATGTAGGCGCCCATCACCAGGATGAAGGCGATGGTGAACAGGCTGAGCAGTCCGATGTCGGAAGTGAAGAGCAATTGCCAGGCCATGACGAGTCTCCCTTTGCTTGTGAATACCGTCGTCCCGACAACTACGCCGGGATGCGGCAATGGAGTTTCAGCAAGACTCGTGCCGCTGCGGCGTGGACCATGTCGCCGTCTGGGCGACGCTGCACCGACCTTCGCCGGGTCACGGAATCCGCGCCATGCCCCGAGGCAATCCGGGATGGCCGTCGAGCAAGTCGTGACGGTAGTAGCGCCAATCCTGGCATCCGGCTGTCACCAAACGCCAAAACTGTCGCTCCAAGAAACACGAACAAAATGATCCTGGCGTTGTTGGGCCTACTCGCCGTATCCACTCGATGCGCCGACTCTTCGGCACGGCGAGGCAGGACCGCTGCGCTTCGTCTAGCTAGCGTACCCACACGGACCATTCCACCATCATTCGGCACGGGTCGAGCCCCCCGCTCCGGACTTTCAGACGATACTGCCGCTGCGCAGCGCGCTGACCTGCCAATGCCGATGGGCAGAGAGGTCCGCAGCGAAATCCGCTTGTACGAGCAAGTCTCGCCAGTCCAGGTTGGCCAGGGCAACGGACTGCCGTATTGTGTCCACGTTCCACCCGGAGCCTCGGAGCGCCGCCAGTTGGACGCGATCGACGAAGTCCTCCCATCCCGCCGGACGTTCCCGGTCGAGCAGGCCGATCGAACACGAATCGGCCAGAAGGGTCGCGATTTCATAGCGCACCGCATCCGGGCAGACGGCGCTCAACAGTTCCTGGGCGAGGGGGCCCAGGAAAACGGAGGCACCGGCGGGTTCGGCCAGCATCAGTGGCTGGTCCCCTCCGACTTGGTGATCTTGTTCCAGACGTTGTACTTGCCCACGGGTTTGCGCATCGGCA